>CAWUIY010000141.1:0-11629 GCA_963922555.1 uncultured Serratia sp.
CGGGGAACTGTAAGGGAAAAGCCGAAGACAATGCACTTTCTGTAAGTGCAGCGGGGGGCAGTAGGGGTTTCTGCGGCATTCTGCGGCCTCCACAATCATCGCCGCGCCTAATCCACCCGCTGCACAGGCGGTAGTCAGCCCGAGTTTTCCACCTCGGCGGCGCAACTCGTGTAAAATCTGGGTGATCATACGCGCGCCAGTTGCGGCGAATGGATGCCCATAGGCTAGCGATCCCCCCAGGACATTAAATTTTTCCCAATCGATTTCGCCGATCGCCTGCTCACGCCCGAGTTTTTCCTGAGCAAACTGCGGACTGGCAAACATTTTGATATTCGCCAGCGTCTGCGCCGCAAAGGCCTCGTGCATTTCAATCAGATCCAGGTCATTCAAGGTCAATCCAGCGCGGTCAAGCGCCAGCGGCGTGACATACGCCGGCCCCAGCAGCATGTCCTCCCAGACGTCGATGGCCGCAAAAGCGAAACTGCGTAAATAACCCAAGGGTTGTAATCCAAGAGCCTTGGCTTTTGACTCGCTCATCAACAGGATAGCGGCCGCACCATCGGTCAACGGCGTGCTGGTTGCCGCAGTTACCGTGCCGTGTTTCCGGTCAAACGCCGGGCGCAATTTGGCGTATTGCTCGATACTTGAGTTAAAACGAATGTTGTTATCGCGCTCCAGCACCTCTTTATAAGGAGGAACATGCGCGGTCATTACCTGCGAATCCAGTAACCCCTCTTCCCATGCCTTGGCCGCGCGCTGATGCGAACGGTGCGCTAGCTCGTCCTGCTCAAGTCGCGTAATGCCGTGTGATTTTGCCATTTGCTCGGCGGTATCGCCCATGCGTAACCCCGTAGAATACTCTGCCACGGCGGGAGGAACTGGCAACAAATCACGGAATTTTAGCTTGCTAAACAGCGAGAGGCGTTGCGATAACGAGCGGGCTTTATTGACGTCAACCAGGGTGCGGGCCAGCGATTTACTAACGCCGATGGGCAGCACGGAGGAGGAATCCGCACCGCCTGCAATGCCGACGCTAATGGTGCCAGCCATGATGCTTTCCGCAACGTTGGCCACCGCCTGAAAGCTGGTGGCGCAGGCGCGAGACACGCTGTAGGCGTCGGTTGATACGCTCATGCCAGTACCCAAAACTATCTCGCGTGCAATATTTGGCGCCTCCGGCATCTGTACAACCTGCCCGAAAACCAGCTGGTCAATCTCGGCGGGATCAATACCGCTTTTCGCCAGCAGTTCGCTGACGACCATTTTCCCTAAATCTACAGCCGGAATGCCGTGAAATGCCGTCGCCTGTTTGGCAAAGGGCGTCCGTAGGCCATCAATGATGGCAATACGATCGCCCTCGCGCGTAACCATTGGAATTGCCTTATTCATCATCACTCCTGATTATATCGACGCGTCAACAGGTCTGACCTGATGGCCTAGTGTTAACCATAGCAGAGCCATTAGCAAAGTCTAAGAGGTTGAATTGAGAGCAACAGCAAATTTTTGGAAGGCGGTAAATAAAGCTGATTTACCGCTTTAACTAATAGTTCAATTGGCAACGTCAGTTTTGTGACTCTTATTGGCGCACTTTTTGTTAAGCGGATCTAATTTTTAAAATCTAAATACCAATAAGTGTGAAACAACGTTGCAACATGTGTACAGGTCGGACCTATACTTCGCTCACTGGTCTGATTAGTTGGCCCGTTACGGCCCCACAATCTGCCGCTTACGTCCTACATAAGCACCACTGCAAAGCAGGGTGTTCTATAAAACATAAAAATGAGGTTTTGGTCATGAACCAGAAAAACCTGTTTAAAAGATCGGCTGTGGCAGCCGCAATGGCTCTCGTTTCAACTCAAGTTTATGCCGCTGGATTTCAGCTAAATGAATACACGGCAGCCGGGCTGGGTCGCTCGTTTTCCGGTGAAGGTGCAATAGCGGACTCTGCAGCTTCAGGCAGTCGTAACCCGGCAACCATGATGATGTTTGACCGTCCGTCCTTCTCGGGTGGCGCAATTTTTGTCGATCCAAACGTTAAACTGCGCGGCAATTCTCCAGTGACAGGCCAAAGCACCGACGCCAATAACATCGCCCCAACCCAGTGGATCCCGAACCTGCATTTCATCATGCCGCTTAATGAAAGCTGGGCGGTCGGTGCGTCCGCCACGTCTAACTACGGCTTATCAACAGAATTTGACAAGGGATACCCAGCGGGACCGCTGGCCGGTAAAACCGATCTCATTACAGAAAACCTGAACCTCAGCGCGGCTTATCGCCTTAACCAGCACTTCAGCTTCGGCCTGGGTTTTGACGCGGTCTACGCCAAGGCTAAAATCGAACGTGATGCCGGTGAACTGGTGGCATTGCAGAGTCGCGGCACTATTCCTGCTGACACCACCGCCGCACGCCTTAACGGCAACCAGTGGGGCTACGGCTGGAACGCCGGTATTCTTTATGAATTGGATGACAACAACCGCTACGGCTTTACCTATCGCTCAAAAGTAAACGTTAACTTTAACGGCAACTACCGCAGCGATTTACCCGTACTTGCCGGTGGCACGGGAGGGAGTACCGAGTCGGGTCATCTGAAACTGAATCTGCCATCCGTCTGGGAAGCATCGGGTTATAACCGCGTAGCACCAAAATGGGCGGTTCACTATAGCCTGACCTATACCACCTGGAGCCAGTTCAAACAGCTGAAAGCCACTGGAAATGACGGCAGCACTTTATTCCAGAAGGACGAAGGCTATCACGACGTCTATCGCCTGGCGCTGGGTACCACCTATTACTATAACGATCACTGGACCTTCCGTACCGGTATCGCCTATGACGACAGCCCGGTTCCGGCCGATAACCGCACCATTTCGATTCCCGATCAGGACCGAGTATGGATAAGCGCCGGTACCACCTACGCGTTTAATAAAGACGCCTCGGTAGACCTCGGTGTTTCCTATATGCACGGCAAATCGGTGCATATCAAAGAAAAAGTCGCTAACGGCGTGCCAGACTATGAATTCAACGCCAAAGGCACCGCGATGCTGTACGGCGTGAACTTTAATTACGCATTCTAATGAATGCTCAAGCTGTTTGAATAAAGGGTAATCGCCCGCCGCGCCTACCCTTTATATACTCTCCCGAGTTCCGTCATAAAGAGTGTAAATATTTTCTGGCATTTTGGTGGGCGACGAGAAATAGACGTACAACTGGCCTTTTACATCTCTTACCGCACGCAGTTCAAGATAGGCATTGGGTTTTACGGCGACATGATCGGGAAAGAATGAATTTGACATAATTTTTTGATCCACCCATTCATCGAAAATATAGACTACAAGCACCTCATTACCGGCTCTGCCTTCGGTAACAAAGCCGTCCGATGCCCACTGTTTTGCATTGGTCGGAAGGATGGAGGCAGATTGCACACCCCGGTCATAAAACACTTTGTTTCGACCTTTTTTAAGCATCTCCGCGCCTTTTGGAGTGACAAAAGCAACGCGGTAAGAAACGCCCTCATAATTGTTCAGCCTTTCGAATTCGGCCATGAACGCCTTGCTATATTTGGTTTCAACCTGACCTCTCAACTTCTCGTTGATCTTTGCAGAGCCGCCTTCGTTATAATCTTTTATCCTTGGAGATTCGCTCTTATTGTCACCTTCGCTGACTAATTTATCCAGCTTATCGAGCGACTGTTTCTTCTCCTCGGCGGTCAACGTCAATTCCGGTTTGGAATAAAGTTCGATTTGTTCATCGATAAATTTTTTAGCATCACGATGTTTGTTGGAAGAAAAAAGATTACTCCCCGCGTCGCTTATTCGTTGCCATACCCCTTTGTTTACCTTGCCTGTACCGAATGACTTAATCGACTGATTATCAGCATCCCAGTAAAGAAGTTCCGACTGACCATGGCGAGGCGTTTTATCCGCGTAGATATCAAAGCCTTCGGGGTGCGTAATGGGGACTTTCTGGTATTTATCGGTTAGTAGCGTTTTTTCATCCGCCGAAGGATTATCAATCACTCTGGAATGGGAAGCCGCTGCGTCGTTATGTTGAGAAGGATTTTTGGCCGAAGGCAGGTCATCATTTTTGCCAAAAGGATCAGCATAATTATATTCTTTATACATAAACCTTTTTTGTACCATCTCAATTTCAGCCAGCAGTTTTGCCAAATTGACTCGAGTATTAAGGTCGTATGTATACTTACCATTAATCTGAGCGATTAAATGTTTTTTTACATTAGCGTAGAGCGTACTAAGCGCACGGTCCTTCGCATTGGCTGACATTTTGGCAAACGCGGCTTCATTAATGTTCTCGAAGCTATCCAGCAAAATATTAAGATTATTTGCATTCCTAATTTTAAAGGGCACTACTTTATTCAATCCCAAATCCATGCTTAACGCCTGCTTGTTCCTCATCCCCAGAAAGTTAGTTTTGCCTTGATCCAGGTCGAAGAAAAGATCGTAATCGCCAACATTGATTTCTGCTAGCCGGGCCACTAGCTTCTCATCGGCGGCTACATGCTTGTTGGCACGCACATTCATCAAAGCATTATTGTAAAGCTTTTCTCTACTCATTTTTCTTTTGAACCAATCTGGCTGATTCAATGTGAGACCTGGGACATCGCTAGGGGTCCCCATGGCTAAAGAATTGTCCCGTAATAATATCCCATCTTTCGAGATCTGAACTTTAAGCAGCGCAGCTTCCTCTGCCTCTTTCATTAACTTAAACCAAGCATTGGCAGGGCCAATATACACTTTCTGGTCAAAGACCTCTTGCCCTAAACCGATAATTTCGTTATTGAGGATCTTGTTCTGAAAATAAGTATCCTGCGTAAAGGTAGTGTCCAGTACATATTTTTTGCCATTCACTTCAATCTGAAGCGCGTAGTGATTGATTGCCCCCTTCAACTGTTTATTCCAGCTCAGTAATTGAATCACTTCCGATGGCAGGCCGATGCGCTGGGCGATTTCCCGCGTTTTTTGCGTGGCATCGCGACATTTATCCACCGGTTTTTCCATTAGGGTCTGTAAAGATTTATCGTCCCTAATGGCCTGAATCAGGCTAGTTTTAGCCTGAACAAACTCAGGGTCAAGCTGGCTGACAAGGAACGGAGTGGACAAATCCATCGATGACACAAGGCTCATCTGCTGACGGAAGTCGCCATTGGCCAAATCCATGAAAGAGAGTTTCGGATTATTAGTATCTATTATTTGAGTATCGCCCAGTCTTTTAGTGTCAGTTATCTCGATAAGGCTAAATTTAGGCTCAGCCGGACCTAAATCGGTCACTATCTTACTTTTACCGATAGTGCCTTTCAGTGCAGCGAGCATATCCTTGCTCTTGGAATATTCAGCCATGGAAACACTAGGGTCGATAAAGTAGAACAGCTTCTCGTTATTGTTATTAATTTTAACCGCCACCGTCATTGAATGTGATTCGGTTTGCAGCAGAAAATAGCTGGACTTCCTACATTGCTCGAGCTCGTCAATAATTTCGGCGAGATTGAGTTTCCCCAAATCATTTTGAAAGGCAGCATCAACCCTCTGATTGTAAATTTTAAGATGGTCTTCCATATAGGCTTTATCCTGCTCGAGTTTGCCATTATCCCTTGCGCCTTTACGTGGATTATTGCTTTTCAAAATATTAGAGTAATTCTTCGCCCAGGGTTTTTCTATGTCATTGGCCAACGCGACAATCCCGATGTAAGACATAGGCAGACAAACGCCGGTGGTATAGTGCATATCGAGGGAGGCTAGCAGGCTTTCCTGATCGAGATCCAAAACATAGTTGGCATTTTTTTTGATGATATTTTTACGCGATTTCGAGGCATGAAGAGCAGTTTTGATAATCTCCTTTCTCACAAACATATCTTTACGCCGATTGATAATTTCGAACAAAATACCATGATGATAATGTGAGACAGTTCCATGTGAAGTTGTGCCGGTAATGATTTCGTTGTACCGATTAATCAGGGTAATATCGTCAACGTCGAGATAGTTTTCTGGCAATAAGGTTTTGACCTGCGCTATGGCTTTGTCGGCATCCGATTTAAAGTATGTTACTCCTCTGCTAAATTCTTCCGCGTTATACTCATGATTTACGTTCTTACTAAATTCGTAGTTCGTTTTGATTTCGGAGAAAGCTACGCGTAAAGAGTTTTTTGTCTGTTTATCCCCGAGCTGCCGGTTTCTCAGGATGGCAGCCTGCTCTTTCGCATGGTTAAAAAGCTCTCTGAATTGATGCGCCATGATATCGAGTTTGGCTTGCGATATGGGTGCGCCAGAACTATTTCCTTCGACACTATCGAAATCAGTAATGAGGATTCTTTTTTTATTGCGGTTAAAGTTTGCGTTAAACATTGTTATATCCGGATGAAAAATATTCATCTCTTTCATCGCCTCTACTGAATTTTTAACTATAGTGTCAATATCGCTCTCGCCGAGTTCATTGAATAAGACTTCGATTTTCGTAGAAGCTACATATTTTTTGACAATATTGTCAAACGATTGCCCTCCGGCTTTCGCAGACATCACCGTTATTTTTTGCAATCCATTCTCATAATAGCGGTAAATTTTGGAAAATCCTGGATGATAATAGCGATTAAGCAACTCTGCGTTTTGTTTGGCTTTAAAAAATGCATTCGGATCATGATTAACTTTATAATCTTTGGCAAAGTTATTTTTATTATGACGATAAACCGTGCTCTTGTTGTCATCCGTGATTTTTTTACCTTTTCGATAATCAATATTCGCAGGGGCTATGCTATATTGATCAAACGGAATAATCAGATTGTCAGGGTGATAATCTGGAATATTGACAGGCTTGAAACGATAGCCTCTTTTCAGCAGTATAATGCCATAAGTTAGTCTTGCCATAATACCGTTGGCATCCGGAAAGAGCTGGAACATCGTCATGGCATTTAGGTTGAGCTCCGGGAAGTCACTCCGCGTGGTGTCTATAGAACTCAACCACTGGCTGTAACCTTCCATGCCTGCTCTATTGCTGAGGAAAACATTGTCACCCATGTAGCGGTTCAAGGTTGGCGTCTCGGGATGATAAATCTCCTGATATAACTTATTTAAATTATTTATCTGCGTTAAGTCGATATTGGAATAGCGCTTTATAGTATTTTCGATAAAGTCTGGCGACAGGTGAATACTTTCCGCTTCCTCGACAGATGTCTGTATCCAGCGTTGAATACGTTTACTGGTCGAAGCAATATTTATTATATTTTTCGAGCGAGATGACGGATTTTCCCGAGCCATAAGCGCTAGCGTGCCTTTAATATTTCTCAGTCTTCTTAACTCTATTTTTAATTCCACATCCAGTGTTCCTTTATGGATGTTCTCTGTTTGCCAGTTAAAGGCCGACTTTGAACGGCCAAGGGAAGTTAAACTGAGTCTGTCATTGACCAACTTGTTAACCAGCGGTGCACCTTGCGGCCCAAACTCGATCGCTAACTCTTTACCCGTGGCAGAGTTGACACTGTAATCCTTCAAATAGGCGATTTTAGTGTACGTGTCCATTGCGCTAAATCTTTTGGCAATACCTTGATTGGTAAATGGCTTAAGCTTTTCAAGCACATCACAATAAGCATTCACAAATCCGCCTTCTTCAAGACGATGAGGATTACGCGTGATAATGTCTTTGACTTTCTGGCGCATTTTGTCGGCAGGGATGGTCTGAAGCTGGCTAAAGACTTCATCCGTTTCCATGATTTTTTCAGTCAGCAGCTCAATTTTATTTATTGATGAGCTTTGATCGAAATGCTGACTAAATTCACGAAGATTTTTTCCCTTAATGGCAGCAAACCCTTCAACAATTGGTTTAAGCACTGAAGGATTTAGGCCATTTCGTATGTTTTTGACAATTTTTTTGACCACCGGTATCAACAATTTATCCATGCCAACGTCAGCAAGTAATGAGAATATGACCTCATATTTAATGCCAGCAAAGGCGGCCTTTCTTTTTTCCTCATTGGTTTCAGCATTAGCTTTCAGCAGTTCCTCAGCTCCGGAAACGCCTGCCGAGGCTAGAGTCTGCAAAGCCCATACGACTTTGTGGCCAAATTGTAAAGTAGCTCCGACCACACCCATGGTGAGTCCTGTTGCCGCTCCCAGAGCCAGTGAAAGCAAAAACCATCCAGTCTCGCGCCACTGCTCCTGGCTTAATTCCGCCTGATTTTGCACGCGTAAATCAAAGGTATTAAAACCCGAGAGCATGTTGCCGAAAAGATTGTCAGAGACAGTCTCGATCAAGGGCTGATTCCTCATTTTTCTGGCCCCTGTTCTGACGACAATTTCTTTGCCCTCGTCAGGATGAAGGTTCGCATAAAGTAAAAGGGCATTTTTAAAATCTTCAGGGCTATTGGTCATAACATTGATAACTTTTTGGTATTTATCGAAGTCTTTATGATCTTTATAACTTTCTTGCAAACTGTGTTTAATCAAATTGGCGCGGGTTGCATATTGATGCCATAGATTTTCTTTAGCGCCATAATTAATATGGTTCCCTTGCGATAAATGACTTTGTGCCTTGTGATCCTCATAATCCTTTAGAATCTGCTCCATACTATTACTATTCTTTATTGTGGCATCATGAAGTTGCTGAGGATCCATATGGGAAATAAGAAGTTCATAGACATCATGAGGTAATTGGTCTGTCATTGAATGGTCATAAAGTTTTAAGAGTGTCGTAGCCGTAATCATTACGCTTTCTGCCGTTTTTAATGAGAAGATGACCGAGTTAGTCTGACTTATCGGCAGCAGTATGATGTCGGGAATAACAACATTACTCGTTTTAGATTTAGCAATTATGGTGGTGTGTTCAACCGGCTCGCCATTTAACAGAGATATTAAAATTTCATTGGCCGCAATATTTCCATTTTTTTCATAAATCGATTCTGGCGCAATGCCCAATTGTATTAGCTCTTTTACGACTCCGGCTGCCTGTATCCCCTGACGTGTCTTTCCTCTCTGCATCACCTCATTGATTTCTTTATTGGCATATAGGGAGAAACTTTCAAACTCGAAGTCCTGTTGATTAATACTCGCAGTAAGAACAGTAATTTCTTGCGGTGTTAACGTCTTGGTTCCATTAAGGAAAGCCTCTTCAATGACCGGCGTATAATGTGCGAACGGGTTGAAAATTTTGGCTAGAAAACCAAGTTTAGCTATATGCTCTGTGCGCCAACTCCCAGAAACGAGTCCACTCAACGTCGTTTCAATGCTATCTAAATTTTCAAAAATAGAATTGTACACCATAACCAATAGATTTTTATTATCCATCCAAGACTCATGTTTCAACTCAAGTCTTACAGGGGTCTTGGATGTCGGGCGGGTATATTTTTGATGAGTTAAAGAAATACCCGACTTATCGATACGCTGACGGGTAATATCATCCATAGCCTTGTCAGGGTCGGTGTATTTTTCGGTGGCAGCTAATAGATAATTGTCGAAGGCTTTCTGTGAAGAGGATTTCTGAAACTCCGTAGCCTGCGTATAGAGGTTTATTTCTCGAAGCAAGATACTATTCGCCGAAACATCGGGTGGTAAAGTTTCTCCCTCTTTGCCCAACTTTATTTCTTTAATGGCCCAACTGATATCCTCCATTGAGATATCGACATGCTGGGAGGCCAGATTTTTAGCCACCTCTTCTTCAGATAAATGCAGCATGTCGTTAATAGGAATAAGTCGCCCCAGGCCATTCTTGAAGTCATTGAATTGTTTTTGGGTGTCTAAAGTTACGCCCTTGCCGGTTAATATTTTTGCCATCTCTTTATGAGAGGTATCATACTCCTGACCATGGATTTTATTGAACCAGTGTTCTCTGGATATTCCTTCACTAATCGCCTGCAGTGTTATTTCTGATGGGATTGAGGTGGCGGCAATTTTATTCTTGTCAATCCATTGATAGGCATCATAACGCTTTGTTTCAACGCGAGAAAGTTTCAGCAATGTCTCGACGAATTTTGAATTTTTAAACAGAGTATCCAGCTCGTCAATTCCAGTCGTACTGTTTGTCGCTTTATCGTTTATAAGGTCTACCGACATACGATAGCGGTTAATTATTTCAATTAACTCTGCGCTAAAACTCGCCGGATACACCACCGGATATTGAATATAATGTGCGGCAGAATAACGGTCATACGGTAATTGTAAAAAGCTCTTCAATGGTAAACTACGAACTACTGCTTCTAATTCTGTCGAGTTATCCTCACTCGGCAAGAAGGGGAGATACACTTCTGGATTATTTTTTAGTTCAGTGCCATGCACCTTACGAAGAAGACCTATGAACTCGTCGGCAGGCAGACCATAAGCATAATCATTGATAGTCTCTTTAGTACTTTCATGCTGATTTACCAGCAGTGTACCGCTGAGTTTGACGCGCGGGTTGTCTGCCACATGATTATCAAGAACCTGTTTTTCTTGTGCTGCAGATTCATCCTGTTGTTCAGAGGGCACTAGAGTAAAACGGGTACCCGGATCGGGAATCGGACTGGCCGCAACTCCGAACCATGGTCCTCCGGGGGTATTCATAGATTTAAGTAGTGATCTTAATGAAGAACCGGCTTGTACAATCCCATTACCAATACTGTATACGTTTAGAAAGGCGGGCTCTCGCTTGGTGTGATGAGAACTTTTTTCCCGCGCAGTATGTTTTTCAACAAATTTAGAGGTATATTGCCCGGCTAAAAAAACGTCATCATGTATTACCCTGGCTAAATTATATGAATATAAAAAGCTCTGAAAAAAATTCATTTCTTTCCAGTCTAGCGGGTAGGCTTTAGGCGTTAATCTTGGTATCTTGTGGGCCTTATCTTTAATACCATCCTCTCCGGCTTTATTCTCTTCTCTCCACATCGTTATCGCAGTATCAAAATCAAATTTATCGAAAGGATCAAAATCAAATTTATCGAAAGGATCAGCTGCTTTTTTATTTCCCTCTTCAAAACTCGGCGCGATAATTGGAAATCCTCCTAAATAAGAAAATCGCTCTCTTGCAGTTTCCATTTTAATGATGGCTTCTTCCGTCGAAGCTAGGAAAAGGTCTGATTTTGACATCCGCTCATGCCAATTTATGCAATCATCATATAAATCAACCAGTAAATTAATAAAGCTTTGTAATTGATAATGATTTGCCGACTCTGGATCCTCCATTAACTCTTCTAATATGTCAGAGTACTGATTAATTAATTTAAACCATTTTTCTGATAAGTCCGCCCCCTCACCTGGCTTAAACTTATAGTCTGAGTTTTTTTTATTCCTTCTTTAGTCCACTTTTTAGGATTATAAAAAGAAGAAATGTAGTCTTTGAAAGCACGATATACTGTTCTTCCATCATCTACAGGAGGAGGGGTTGTTGCATTAGTCGTCGGTTTCTTGCTCTGAGAGTTATTTTTCTTACTTTTTGTCTGTGGCTCAGGTTTTTTATCTGCATTTAACGCCATTGCCATAGTCCTGGTTGTTTTTAATTGTCATATTAAAAACATAGCCTGAACCTAAAATACTAATAGGTGGAAGATTTCAACCTATCGCTAAAGCGTTAATAACGTTTTAGATTGAAGAGAAAAAATTGAAAAGGGAATATAGAAGGGATACATAGCGCTGGCCATTAGAGCGCCCGCGCTATTGAT
>CAWUIY010000142.1:0-11480 GCA_963922555.1 uncultured Serratia sp.
AAACCGAAGGCTTCCAGCGAACGGCACGAGACAGTGCTCTGGCCCATCAACCGCTGCGCTATGCCGGACAGTATGCCGATGCCGAAACTGGGTTGCATTATAACCTGTTCAGGTATTACGATCCGCAGGTAGGACGATTTACGGTTCAGGACCCGATTGGGCTGGCGGGTGGCTGGAATCTTTATCAGTACGCGCCGAATCCGTTGGGGTGGATCGACCGATTAGGCTTGGCTTTTGGTACAGGTAAAGGGGCTCACACTGCCAATGCGACTCTCTATGATAATGAAGGTAACGTGAAAGCCGAGGGTATATGGCAAAGTGGCAACATGACGGCAGAGGAAAAAGCGCTTGTGTTCCCACAAAGCTCTTTAGCAACGCATACAGAGGCTCGTATAACAAGAGAATTGGATCAGCTTGCGCAGCCAGGCGATAAGCTAGTAATCAATGGCCAATATCCCCCTTGTACCTCCTGCAAAGGGAAAATGAATACATTTAAACTTAACACCGGCGCCAATGTCACCTATAACTGGCCCGCTGAAGCCGGAGATGACAAAAATTGGGATGCGTCGGGCAAAAAGAGAGTAAGAAAGAGCAGAGTTAGAAATAAAACTTGCCCAAAATAACGAGGACATATGAGTATAACTTCCGAATTCAACGCTAAATGTGTCAACTGTACAGATGAAGATGATGTTCTAACAATTGGTATCGCAGATGACAAAAATGAGCCTAAAAAATTCTTCATTATTGGCCGTTTTGACGAGGACAATTTATCTGTTGATGAAAGCATAGGTTTTCAAACGGATAGCACCGACTATGAACTACCCGCTTCTATTGAATCCGTAATCCTTGACGAAGAGTATTTTACTGTAAATATTAAAGATGAAATGGCAGATAAGGCTGGAGCAAAAATTTTTAAAGCTATTTTACCGAGTGATTTTGATAGAGATGAATTGGTAGATTTTCTGGCGTGGGTATTTGAAGATAGCCAAGTCATTCTAAAAATTTAAAGCTATTGAATTCTGAAGTGACCCCCAAAGTCTTTCAAAGACAATAAAATTCGCAGTATCCAGCCTTAAAACACTCCTCTTAGTCTCAATTTCCACAAACTAATAGCTTCCAGTCAATCCACATAGCGTCATTTGACAGGAAAAGCGGCAAATTCATCTGACCCTCTCCTCAAATACGTTGCATTGGACAGCCATAACTCACCAAAAACCAGCAAGCTGACATTTTTGCCTAAATGGCTATTTAGCAATAAGTAATAGGTTGTCAGATTGACAAATAAGGCGAGAAAAGTTACCAATCACATTCCACTTAACGACAGGAAAAGTAATGAAACTCTACGGTATGCTGGACTCTCCTTACGTCAGGCGCGTGGCTATTTCGCTGGAATATTATGGCGTCTCGTTTGAGCATTTCCCTCTCTCGGTGTTTAGCCATTTTGACGAGTTCACTAAAGTTAATCCGGTTGTGAAAGCCCCTACACTGGTTCTTGATAACGGCCAGCAGTTAATGGACTCGACGCTAATTATCAACTTTTTCGAAACTCTGGCGCTGCCGCAGCACAAACTATTGCCACAAGAAACCACAGCGTTGGCCGAGGATTTGTCTATTCTGGGATTGGCGCTGGCAGCCAGCGAAAAAGCGGTGCAATTTGTTTATGAACACAAGCTGCGCCCGGATGACAAGCAGCATCAGCCATGGGTCGATCGCGTGACCGGGCAGCTTTTTGCAGCCTGCGAAGGTTGGAACAATGCTTTGGCGAAAAGAGAAAACGTCTCCAGCGTGGTTAATCAGGTCAGCATCACTACCGCCGTAGTGTGGAGCTTTATTGAATATATGATCCCGCAGGTCGTCGCAGGGCATAAATTTAGTGCCATTAAGCAGTTAACCGAAAAGATGGAAAATCTGCCTGCGTTGCAAAAATATCCCTGCCGCTGAATTAATTCAGGCCGGGCTTTTCCCTAACCGCCAAAGTAGGCGATTTAATGTAAAAGCCCGTGCCATGACATTGGCGAGATGTCGCATAAAGCTTGAAAAAACACTTATCTTTTACAATCAATTTACACAAGTATCATTATTGAAACTTGTCGTTAAAGTTTGTCGATATGAGGCCAAATCATCAAGAAAATTGGCGGTTTAAGCTAAAAAACAAACGACAAATCCCTTCTTCCGGGAGTAGAATGCCGTTCTCGTGCGTTAGATCACACTTTATCTGCTACGCTCTTTCTTTAACGCGCTAATCCTGAAACGGAAACAGCTTGATTTTCCATTAAAATCATCGCAGAGCTTAGCCATTTGGTCTGAGTTCAGATTACCGATCACTCATTTTTCCTGGTTTTATTTTATGCAAACTACGATGTCTTCTCGCTCAGAGGGCTGGTTCAGAGTATTGAGTTTGACTCTGGCAGCGTTCATTTTTAACACCACTGAGTTTGTGCCTGTCGGTCTGCTGACGGATATCGGACAAAGCTTTTCAATGACCGCCGCTCAGGTCGGGATAATGCTGACCGTATACGCTTGGGTAGTCGCGCTGTTCTCTCTGCCGTTGATGCTGCTCACAGGTAAGATGGAGCGTCGCAAGCTGTTAATCGGCGTCTTTGTGGTGTTTATCGCCAGCCACATTCTTTCCGGCTTTGCCTGGAACTTTATGGTACTGATGATTTCTCGTGTCGGTATCGCCCTGTCCCACGCCATTTTCTGGTCGATTACGGCCTCACTGGCGCTGCGCGTTGCTCCTCCGGGTAAAAAAGCTCAGGCGCTTGGCCTGCTGACCACCGGTACCGCATTGGCGATGGTATTGGGACTGCCTTTGGGTCGCGTTATCGGCCAATTGCTGGGCTGGCGTGCCACCTTCCTGATTATCGGTGGCGGTGCGCTGGTCACTATGATCTTGTTGATCAAGCTGTTACCGCTGTTGCCAAGCAACAACTCTGGCTCGCTGAAAAGTGTTCCCGAGCTGTTTAAGCGTCCTGCGCTGGTGCTGATTTATCTGGTGACGGTGATTGTCTTTGCGGCGCATTACACGGCTTACAGTTACATTGAACCGTTCCTGCAGCGCGTGGCAGGCTATGGTGAAAACTTCACCACGCTGCTTTTACTGCTGTTCGGGTTGGCGGGAATTGTAGGCAGCTATATCTTCACTCGTCTGAACCATAGCTTCCCGTCGGGCGTGCTGATTATCTCTCTGACGGTGCTGATGCTATGTCTGATGTTGCTGTTGCCGCTGTCTTACAGCACAACTAGCCTGGTGGTGATGTCACTTTTCTGGGGCATGGCGATGACGATGATTGGTCTGAGTTTGCAGGTAAAAGTGCTGTCGATGGCGCAGGATGCGACCGACGTAGCCATGTCACTACTGTCGGGGATCATCAACATAGCGATTGGTGGCGGTGCGCTGATTGGTAGTCAGGTAAGTATTTACCTGAACATGTCGGATGTTGGTTTTGTCGGCGGTGGCTTTGGTTTGATTGCCTTGGGTGTGGCTATTTATACCCTGCGTCGCCACGGCAAGAAGTTTGCCGAATCTTCGATGACCGAAGGCAGCGTGTTGCACTAAGCGTATCCCGTGTATTTCATCTAAAGGCTCCTCGTCTGGACTATCGAGATACACGGGCGCTTCGGTGGGAAAGCCCATTAGGCACCCAACGATTATTCCCCCTAAAATCACACAGCTTAGCTGCCTGGATTAATTACGCGCATTGCCGAATTGCTGCAACCTGTACGCTCTTGATAAATGCAGCGCCGCGGACTGAAATCTAGAAAAAGACAGCGGCGTTTTATCAGCGATATCGCGAATGACCAGCGGATGAAATACCGGAATACCGCTCAGATAGGCCACGCCTGCCGCACGCATTTCCAGTGAAATATTCTCGCCGGTACTTTCCCGCGGAATGGTTATCAGCGTTGCGTACATCATCATTCTTTTATACATAAGCTCTCGCTCGCCTGCCGGGATGCTCAGGAACTTAGTTGCACAGGGTTTGTCTGACGCTGGCTCTACCCGCGATGTCGAGGGCACTGGCACAGGTTCTTGTTCTCGCTGCGGCGCGCGCAGGGGCAATCTCGAGGCCGATTTTACTGAAAGATCGAGCGGTTGCGTTTGTGGCTCAGGGGGTTGGGGCTTAACTGTGGCAGAATAAGGGTGAAATTTACGTCTGATTGGCAAGCTGGTTGGGCGTTGCGGCGTATTTTCAGCGCGGGTTAGCGTGGTAGTAAGAATCGCAGGTGAACTCAGCAACAGTTTTTGAAGCACGGGTATTGAAGGTGCCGAGGAGAGCGCATCTTGAATTCCATTTGGCATAGCCCTATCCTTTTTAATGAGTATAATCAGTCAAGTAGCTTAATCCCCTCTGCCATTTTCAAACTATAATATTTCAATCATTACTGTTTATAAGATCATTTTTGCGGAGCAGCTCGTGAAAATTAACGTGATTGGCACCAGCGGCAGCGGTAAATCCACCTTTGCCCGCGCTCTGGCGCAAAAACTGGAGATACCTTATATCGAGATGGATTCCCTTTTCTGGAAACCTGACTGGAAAGGAACCCCTGATGACGAACTTTTTGAAAAAATTGAGCAAGCTTTGGCGATACCCGACTGGGTACTGGACGGCAATTATAAACGTACGCAGTCAATAAAATGGCGCGAGGTTAATATCGTTGTGTGGATTGACTACAGTTTTGGCCGCACGCTGTATCATGCGCTAAAACGTGCCATCACACGAGCGTCTGGCGGACAGGAAATCTGGGCTGGAACCGGAAACCGCGAAACTTTTCGCCAGAGCTTTTTTAGCCGCGAGTCAATCATCCTCTGGACGCTAAAAACGTTCCATAAAAACAGAAAGCACTACCAGCAACTGATGGCATCGCCTATCAGCGAGCGGATAAAATTTGTCAGAATTCGCTCACATCAACAGGCAAAAGAGTTTATCGCTCAACAACGTACTGAAAATTAATCAAAAAAAAGCCTGACATCACATCAGGCTCGGGTTAACAGAAAACACGTGCTTGTTGATTAGTTAAAATCGACGCCGTTTTCTGCGATATCCATCGCGAAGTAAGACAGGATGATATCAGCACCGGCGCGTTTGATTGCACCCAGTGTCTCGCGCACAACTCTGTGCTCGTCAATAGCACCAGCTTGAGCGGCAAATTTGATCATCGCGTATTCGCCGCTGACCTGATAAGCCGCCAGAGGCAGTTTGGAAGCAGCGCGGATATCGCTGATCACGTCGAGGTAAGCGCCAGCAGGTTTCACCATCAGTGCATCAGCACCTTCGTGTTCGTCCATCAGAGACTCGCGGATCGCTTCACGGCGGTTCATCGGATTCATTTGATAGTTTTTACGGTTGCCCTGCAATACGCTGCCGCCCGCTTCACGGAAAGGTCCGTACAGTGAGGAGGCAAATTTAGTCGAGTACGCCATGATAGAAGTATCGATAAAACCGGCTTCGTCGAGCGCGCTACGAATAGCCTGCACCTGGCCGTCCATGGCGGCAGAAGGAGCAATGAAGTCAGCACCGGCTGCAGCAGCAACCACGGCCTGACGGCCCAGATTTTTCAGAGTCGCATCATTGTCTACGCCGTGATCGTGCAAAACGCCACAGTGGCCGTGCGAGGTGTATTCGCAGAAGCAAGTGTCTGACATCACAATCATTTCTGGCACAGTGTCCTTACAGATACGTGCCATGCGAGCGACCAGACCATTCTCGTTCCAGGTATCGCTACCGGTCGCATCCATATGATGAGAGATACCGAAAGTCATCACCGAACGGATACCCGCTTTAGCATAGCGCTCGATTTCGTAAGCCAGTTTTGACTCAGGAATGCGCAGTACGCCAGGCATGGTTTCGATTACCGCATATTCTGAAGTCTCTTCTTCTACAAAGATGGGCAATACCAGATCGTTCACGCTGAACTGGCTTTCCTGAAACAGAGCGCGCAAAGAATCAGACTGTCTTAGACGACGAGGACGTAAGTTTGGATACTGATTTGACATGACTACTCCAGCTTAAAGCGATATTTAACTGACTGTGATATTACGAGCAACAGTTGTTCTAAAAAAGAAAATACATCAAGTCATTGGCACTACAGAACAGGCCGATAAGCAAAACAACGCTGGGCCGAATAAACGTCTGCAGGGGCAAATAAGAATTGGCAATATTTTATACCTATCTGGAGTAAAATCTTTATCTATACGTAGCAACTTTTTGGCAATTAATGCACTCCTCAGATCAAAACCCAATGACCTTCTCTCATTTGCTGATAATTTCTCGTTGGCGGTTGATAGCCTAATGGTCGTACAGGGCTTTTTAATTCCTCAACCTGCTGATGACGTTTAATTCCGCGTCTGGCCGGATCCGGTACCGGAACCGAGGCGATAAGCTTGCGCGTGTACTCATGCTGCGGATTGTCAAAGATTGCCTCGCGCGGGCCGATTTCAACGATTTCGCCTAAATACATCACCGCCACACGATGACTCACCCGCTCCACCACGGCCATATCATGAGAGATAAACAGGTAAGAAAGGTTCATGCTTTCCTGTAAATCGAGCAGCAAATTGACCACCTGCGCTTTTACTGACACGTCTAATGCCGAAACCGATTCATCGGCAACAATCACTTTGGGATCCAGCGTCAAAGCGCGAGCAATGCAGATTCGTTGCCGCTGGCCACCGGAAAACTCGTGCGGATAACGACGCATCATATCGGGCGTTAAGCCGACTTTGTGCATTAATGCTGCCGCTTTTTCCAGCGCATCGGCCTTATTAGCCAGCCGAAGTTGCAGAATAGGCTCGATCAACGCCTCGCCAATTTTCATCCGCGGATTCAGACTGGCAAACGGATCCTGGAAGATCATTTGAATCCGTTGACGCATGCTGCGCAGCTGGTGTGCATTGAGGTGGGTAACGTCATAGCCATCGAAATCGATCTTGCCGCCGTGGGGTTTTAGCAATCGGGTCACCGCTCGTCCGGTAGTGGATTTTCCGCAGCCCGATTCCCCCACCAGCGAAAGCGTTTCACCGGCAAACAGGTCAAAACTGATGTTTTCCACGGCATGTACAGCGCCGACCGGGCGTCCAAAAAAACCGCCCAGCACCGGGAATCTTGCCGAAAGATTTTTCACTGATAACAGTGGTGCTTCATCGGTTCTTACTTTGATCAGGCTTTCGCGCGGGCTGCTGGCCTGGCCGGTCTGCATATCAATTGCCGGAAAACGCAGCGGGTGCAGATGGCCACGCATCGATCCCAGACGCGGCAACGCCGCCAGCAACGCGCGAGTGTAAGGATGTTGGGGGCGCAGGAACAGTTCGGCGGTTTCTCCGCTTTCCACCCCCTCTCCGCGATACATGACCAGCGTCCGGTCAGCAATTTCCGCCACCACGCCCATATCGTGAGTGATGAACAGCACCGCCATGCCCTCTTCTTCCTGCAATGTCTTAATTAAATCAAGGATCTGCCCCTGAATTGTGACGTCCAGCGCGGTGGTCGGCTCATCGGCGATCAGCAGTTTGGGTTTTAACGCCAGCGCCATGGCAATCATCACCCTCTGGCGCATGCCGCCCGAAAATTGATGTGGATATTCATCGAAACGCGCGCGAGCGTTGGGAATACGCACCTTTTCCAACAGGCGGATCGTCTCTTCCCGCGCCGCCTTGCTGCTCATGCCGCGATGAGTTTTCAACGTTTCCGCAATCTGACGCCCAATCGTAAAAGTCGGATTTAGCGAGGTCATCGGCTCCTGAAAAATCATCGCGATTTCGTTGCCGCGTATCGCGCGCATCTGCTTTTCAGAAAGCCCCAGCACAGAGCGTTGGTTAAGAGTAACGATGCCCTCTATCTTGCTGCTGCGCGCTTTCAGCAACCGCATGACCGACAACGAAGTGACACTTTTTCCCGATCCCGATTCGCCAACAATTGCCAGCGTTTCACCGGGATACACTGCAAAAGAAAGATTGCGTACCACCGGCAGCCAGCCGTCCTGGCTCTGAAAGGAGGTGGTCAGATTTTCAACCTTTAACACCGGCTGGGCAGCAAGCATGATTCCACTCCTTATTGATTAAGAAACTGAACGGGCAGAAAGACGCGCCAGTGGACTAAAAGCGAAATGTTGATCAAACGGGTAAGTCGGCAGCATTTTTCTCAGTCGTGGCAAACGTTCTACAAACTGATCGACCACACCGTTGGAGAGTGCCATCAAATTAGGATTCGCAATCGGCGCCAGCTCGGGCGAGAGATAACCGGATTTCACCACCACAATTTTGGCTCGCAGAGGATCCAGTCCCAACAGGGTGAAATCGGCTAGGTTGTGATACGGCCTGCGGCGAGCAGAGACCACGACCTCAATGCCGTTGTGTTGCAAAACCGCCTGACGATCCGCCGCCCTTGGCGCATCTAGCAGGCGCAATACGTTAAATTCTGCCGTCACCTGCGGGCTTGCGGTATCCAGCGAAGCGCCTAATGTCAGGGTCAGGCGAGCGCCGACTCCTGCGGCAAAAGCGGCTTCGGTAGCAGGTAAATCGGCAATTCCGGCCACGATCACGCCGTCTGCCCGCTGATCGATAAGCTCTGCCAATAGATCAGCGCGATCGCCTACGCCGCCGCCAGTCGGGTTATCACCTGAATCCGCCAGCACCACCGGATGTGTCTCGCTGGTTATGGCCGCTTGCACGCAGGCCTGCGGGGTATCCGTTTTACAGCCAAAAACGAAATCGTCGCGCACGTCCCAGTAGGCTTGCGCCAACCTGATTGCCTCGCGTTCAAGAACGGCGCGGTCAGTGCCGGTAAAAATCGCCGCCGCCGTGGCTCGCGGTTCGTCGGCCCAGACATAACCCACCATCAAAGAGCTATCCCACACTCCGTCGATCTCGTCCAGCGCCGGTAAACGGGCATAAAGGCTCTTTGCTGGTTCGTCCTCGGTACTGGTGCGTTCACCGGGCAACACCACCGGGATCGGTACCCAGAGTAAGGTGGGTTTGATACCCGTTTGCAGACTTTTAACCAGCATGGAAACAGAGCGGCGCATGGTTTCTTCCACGTCGATATGCGGCGCTGTGCGATAGGTGGAAAACATATCGATGGCATCAATGATTTTTTGCGACACGTTGCCGTGCAGGTCGTAAGAAACACTGATCGGGCAATCCGGCCCTGCCACTTCACGCGCGGCGGCAATCCAGTCCCCTTCTGCATCTTCCATGCCTTCAACAAACATGGCACCGTGCATAGCCAGATACACTCCGTCGTAAGGTTTATGCGCCTCCAACCCGGCAATCATTTCTGCTTTGAATGATTCGTAGGTGGCACGGGAAACCGGCCCCCCCGCAATGGCGCGCGCGTGGACGGTTGGCAAGAAAGTCGCCGGATAGTCCTGTAAAAAGGCAAAATACGGTGCTGCCAGCAGTTCGGCATTACGCACGACGCGAAAATCTTTTTCTTCATTAAGAACAGGATTATAAGTGCTGCATTCAATATGAATGCCGCTGACAGCAATACGCATTGTTACCTCGACTGTTTTACATCCATCATCAAAATTTTTGCATCACGAAGACGGGTTTTCGGGACCATCGAAAAAGCGATGCGTCGCGATGCTGGCCGCGGCGCGAACCCAGGTATCCTGATTGATTGCAAAAGTTCTCACCGGCGTTAGCCCGGCAAAACCTGGTAATACATTGTTTTCTATAGATTGCTGCACCACTGTTGCAAGCAATCCGTCGAAGGTTTGTTCCTGCCAGGCGATCAGGATCAGGCTCGGATCGATGATTTGAATCAGGTGTGCAATGCCCAGACCCAGCGCCGATCCGGCACGATGCAGAATGCGAATCGCCGCCGCAGAGCCGTTGGCTGCCAAACGTTCCAGCTCGGCAAGGCTCGTCAAACTCAAATTTTCCTCACGCGCCATTTCCATAATCGCGTTGACGGAAGCAATCGTGTCGAGACACCCGCGCTTGCCGCAGCGACACGGCGTGCCGTTGAGTTCGATGGTGCAATGGGCAATCTCCCCCGCGCCGCCGTGCAGGCCACGATGCAGCTTGCCGGCAATAAAATGCGCGCTGCCAATGCCCGCGCCGTGGCTGAGCAAAGTAAAAGTCTCAAGATCTCTTGCCTGACCAAAACGTTTCTCGCTAACCGCCAGCGCTTTGGCGTCATTTTCAATAAACACCTCAAGACCGCTAGCTTGAGCAATCAACTGTGCCAAAGGCACATTGCGCCAGCCCAAGAGTGCCGACTGCACGCACACCGACTGTGTTTCATCGATAAAACCTGACAGCGTCACGCCCATGCCAATGAGTCGGTTGGCTATTTCGCCCTGACCTTGGAGTAAATTCGGCAACGCGTGAGCAATATTTTCGGCTAAACACTGCGGGTCGCGATGTAATGCAAATTCCGCACGAGTAATTATTTCACCGTTTAAATTAATTAGCGCCATTTGCGCCGGTTCTTGTAATAGCGAAACCCCGATAAAATAAGCGCCCTGTGGGCGAATCATCAACTTTACCGACGGCCTTCCCTGCCCTGGCCCATTAACCGTTTCCGATTCCAATAAATAACCTGCGTCGAGCATTTCCCTGACCGGGCCACTGATCGCCGCCTTACTCAGGCTACAAAGTTGCGCCAATTCAGTACGGCTGAGGCCTGCGGCGGAATTTATGGCCGCTAATATTTGCCGTTGTATTGAATTCAACATTCCGTTTCAGCGCTCTCAGTTTTGGTTATTCCGCCTTGACATTAAACTTATAAAATGAATATATCAATGCCAATTAGTTCACAAATTTAACTAAATATTGCGATATAAGCATTTCATATGAAATAAATAGCCGTAGATTGTAGAGAATAAAGTTTGGCTCTTTTGGCATTCACCGTTTAATTGGCAGAGGAAGATTTATGAAAGGCTTCAGAACCATCGGCTGTCCGGGACGTTTAACTCTTCTTGGCGCTGCGCTGCTTGCTGCGGTCGCTGCACCTCTGCACGCTGCAACGCTGACGGTGATGCAAAATGAAGCGCCACGCAGTATGGATCCGGGAAATCAGACCGCGACCTTCACCGCCACCGTGCTTGACCCGATGTACGAAGGGCTGCTGAAAATGTCGCCAGAACTCAAGCTGGAACCGGCGCTCGCGACCTCATGGAGCAGTGACGCCAGTGGTCTGGTATGGACGTTCAAGCTACGCAGCGGCGTCAAGTTTCATGACGGCACGCCTTTCAATGCCGACGCGGTAGTCGCTAACTTTGCACGCCATCTTGATGTTAAACGCGGCCTCGCCGCCAGCGGCCGCCTGCGTACGTTTATCGACAGCGTAAGCAAGGTTGACGACAACACCGTCGTGTTCAAACTGAAAAAAACGTATCCGGCGTTTCTGAATTTGCTGACGACCGGCGCGTGTCTGATGGTAAGCCCAACGGCTGACAAAGCCGGGACGCTGGACAGCAAAGCCGTCGGCACCGGCCCGTATAAAATGGTGCAATACAAGACTGGCGAATAC
>CAWUIY010000143.1:0-11412 GCA_963922555.1 uncultured Serratia sp.
GGTACCGCATCAGCTGACGAAAACCGTAATATTGTGCCCCCTACCACCTATGAGCCAGCAAAAGGTGCCAAGGGTATTTACAAATATAAATTCTCTGATAGTGAAAAACGCACTTTACCGGGTGGTTGGGAAAGAGAGGCTACAGTTAAACAATTCCCTATTTCTGAGGGTGTTGCAGGCGTTGATATGACTCTTGCCCCGGGATCTGTCCGCGAATTGCATTGGCATGCCATCGCTGCAGAATGGGCATTCATGATTTCAGGAAAAGCGCGGATCACTATTATCGATCCAGAAGGGACTTCAGAAGTAGCAGAGTTTGGCCCTGGGGATGTATGGTATTTCCCGAAAGGCTACGGCCATTCCATTCAGGCCCTGGAAGGCGGAGCACACTTTATTCTGACTTTTGATAACGGCCACTTCTCGGAGTTTGGCACCTTCAGCATTACCGATTGGGTAGCCCATACACCTAAAGAAATCTTAAGTAAAAGTACTAATCTACCTGCCTCGATATTCTCAAAGGCTAAACAGGGTGAAGCCTATATCGTTACCGGCCGCGTTCCCCCTGCTCTTCCTCTGCCGCGTAACGACGGTGGCCTGGATAACTCCCCGTTGAAACATCACTATCCACTAATGAGCCTGCCGCCGTTCTTTTCGAGTGAAAATGGTAGCGTTCATATTGTGTCGTCAAAAGAGTTCCCGGTCTCTCAAACCATGACGGGCGTTATCGAGATTATGAAACCCGGCGCGGTGAGAGAGATGCACTGGCATCCAAACGCAAACGAATGGCAGTACTACATATCTGGTAAAGGGCGGATGACCGTTTTCAGCTCTCATGGACACGTTGAAACCGAGGACTTTAACGCCACGGATGTCGGCTATGTTCCACAAGGTTTTGGACATTACATCGAAAATATCGGTGATGAGGATTTGAAAGTGTTGGTGGTGCTAGATAACGGTATTTACGAGGATATCTCGCTTTCGGACTGGTTAGCGAAAACGCCTGCCAACGTATTAGCCGATACATTTAACAACAACGAAAATGACTGGGCTTCACGCCCGGCGAAAAAACTGGTTATTTCAAAAGGCGCGCAGGAAGCCTGATAAAAATGACAAGGTCCGCGCGATGGCGGACCTTGAATGAACAACTATAACGATTCAGAAATTAATCGTTGTTGTGCAGTGCACTGTTAACGCCGCCCCAGACAGAGGAGTCGGTGGTCAGCGCTTCTACTGCACCAGTTTTGCTATTTCTTCTGAACAGGATGTTATTTTTACCTGACAGATTGCGCGCATACTCATGGCTGCCATCTGGCAACAGGACTTTGGTACCCGCAGTCACATATAAGCCGGCTTCAACGATGCTGTTATCGCCCAATGAAATACCGATGCCTGCGTTGGCACCCAATAGGGAATCCTTACCGATTGAGTTAACCGTTTTGCCGCCGCCAGACAAAGTCCCCATGATTGAAGCACCTGCCCCCACGTCGCTACCTTCTCCCACGGTAACTCCTGGGGTGATACGGCCTTCGACCATGCTCTTGCCCAGCGTACCCGCGTTGAAGTTAATGAAACCTTCGTGCATGACGGTGGTGCCTTCAGACAGGTAAGCACCCAGGCGAATTCGATCGCCATCGGCAACGCGGATGCCGGTCGGGATAACGTAATCCAGCATACGCGGGAATTTATCAACCGAGTAAATCACCAGTTGATGGTAATCATCAGCAACGTGACTTCTCAGTTTATCAACCAGTTGCGGGAATACTGGACCCGCGGAGGTCCACGCCACGTTTGGCAGTTGATCGAAAATACCTTGCAGGTTGATGCTGTTAGGTTTTACTTTTCTTTTCGACAGCCACTGCAGGCGCAGGTAAGCATCTTCGGTAGAAACAATCGGCTGATCGAGATCGACAGAAATAGAGAATTTTTCCTGACGCACGATGCCGTGTTTCTCAGCCAGGCAGCTGCGTTTGCTGGTGACGTCATCAGGGTAAAACGCTTCTACGGTTTTGCCAGAAGCTACGTCGACATATCTTAGCCCTTCGGCTTCTACAATCTGATTGTTACTCATAATTATTCCAAAAATCGGTAGTTAGCCGATTAAGATGCCACGCATGTCACCATCTTTAAAATTATAATTACTAATAAAGTTAGACGATTTATTAATGGGATGCCGCTAACGCTTCTTATCTGTACCGTATGGGTCGGAACAATTTGGGCGAAAGCAAAGGAAAACATACCGCTTTGGACGAGCATGAACACTTTCAGACCGTTACAGAACATCCGTTTCAGGCAGCTTTTAGCGACGTTATCAGCGTTTTTTGCAGCACAATATTGAATAAGTTCAGCAAGAATAATCATAGCCTCTATCTTTACGGCAGTGCTGACGAGGCCCGTGCGGTTGCTTTCAGGTATGATTTGGATGATTCAATCTAAATTTGTGACGTAATCAGACGATCGCATCGATTTGAAGGGAATGATATACCGCACAACATTTACTTTAGTCGCCATTCCATTGGCCACTGGGAAAATCTGGGGTAATCATTGGCCGTGGCTGTGATATGGGCGGGCGTTCAAGGGGAGTGATTTTTTTAGATCTGGTGAAAGTTTGAGTTGAAAAAGATCAGGCTGTTTTATTAGCCGAGGGGTTAGGCAAGACGGGAAATGCAGCCACCAGTTTGAAAAAAATTCACGGTATTAATATTCCAGTTAGGTTTAAATTTGTTGAGCTTATAAATCCCTTCTGTCAGCCAATTGTTCTAAAGATCCTTCCGCAAGTCGGAAATGGTACATGCCATCAAGAATTTTGCCGCCCAATGCGGTGTAAAATCCTTTTGATTCGAGGTTATTTTTCTCCGACATCCAGTCCAGACTGTTGCAATCACGATCAATAGCCAATTGCGCAATAAACTGCATTAGCTTTTTGCCGACTCCCTGACCTCTGTTGAATTCAGAAATATACAGCTCCTTAATAAACATCTGACCAGAATATCTGGGCGAAGGATAAAGAACAGAGATACAGGCAAAACCAATCACTTTATTATCTAAATCTGCGCGAATTATAGTCACTCCTGAATTCTCGGCAAACACACGCAGAGCCAGATACTCCTGCATTTTATGTTTTTCAATGACGCCCTCACCAAAGTAGTGCTCTTCCATCTCGGTGAAAATTGCAACCATTGTGTCGGATTCGCTTTTACCACAAACTTTGACTGATAAAGTCATCTGTTGCTCCCTGATTTTTTCCTGATTTTACTCTGAATTATTCCTGAATTTATCTTTATCACAATAACGCAGTGCTGTGGTTTTATTGACCTTATCAAATTAGTAGGTAGACTGGTCTACCTATTTTAGCACCCATTCGCAGGTTAACGCATGAAAAAAGCACAGCCAAACTCTCATGAAAGCGCCCGCGAGCGGCTCTTGGGCGCCGCACAGATACTTTTTTACAACGATGGCATAGCCGGGACCGGTATCGACGCCGTCGTTAAGCACGCGGGTGTTGCAAAAAAAAGCCTTTACAACAACTTTGCTTCAAAAGCCGAGCTAGTTGAAACCTATCTGCAAATTCGCCATGAAGAATGGTTGTCGCTTTATGCCGTGCGTCAGCAACAGGCTAAAACCCCCAAAGAAAGCGTGCTGGCGGTATTTCTTGCTTATCAAGATCATGCCGAACACGCTTACGAGCGAGGATTCAGAGGCTGTGGCTTGCTAAATGCCGCCGCAGAGCTCCCCGCTAATTCACCAGGTCGACAGGCTGTTCGTCGGCATAAAGAACAGGTCGAGTCTATTCTCAGGCAACACTTGCTCAGTATTACCGCCGGTGATGAGGTAAAAGCCTTTGAAACGGCACGCCATTTCTCCTTTATTCTGGAAGGCGCAATGTCTCGTGCCGGTCTGGAAGGCAACAGCAATTGTGTCCGCCAGGCGTTCAGCATAGCCAGCGTTATGATGGAGGCGCTATGAGCACCAGCACTCAGGCGCGAGGTGTCGCCGCAGTATTGTTTGCCGCCATCTTGTGGGGAACCACTGGCACTGCGGCTACTTTCGCCCCACAAGTCAGCCCGCTGGCGATTGGCGCGGTGGCAATGGGGCTAGGTGGGCTGCTCCAGGCACTGATTGCGCTCAGGGGAATTTTGCTACATCGCGCTGAATTAATGCACAACTGGCGATTGTTATTGGTTGGGGCATTTGCTGTAGCGGTCTATCCGCTGGCCTTTTACGCATCAATGCATCTGGCTGGAGTGACCGTTGGCACCGTGGTGTCGATAGGTTCTGCCCCGCTCTTTTCCGCGTTAATCGAATATTGTTTAGGCAGATCACGATTTTCTCTGCGATGGGTATTAGGTGCCGTTATGGGGATTATCGGCATGCTGCTGTTATGTCTGGCGAAAAATACGGGTGCAAGTGAAGGTAATCTATCGTCATTTAATATTGATGGCGTACTTCTTGGGTTACTGGCAGGTCTTACCTACGCACTATATTCGTGGGCTGCGCGCCAAATCATGCAAAAAAGCATTCCTTCTAAAACGGCGATGGGCGCAACCTTTGGGATAGGAGGCTTATTGTTGATGCCCATTTTATTAATGACCGGTGCGCCGTTATTTGACGGCTGGAATAACGGCGCTGTGGGTTTATATATGGCTCTGGTGCCTATGTTTATTGGCTATATCTGTTATGGGTACGGACTGGCGAATATTCCGGCCAGCATGGCAACCACCCTGACACTCCTTGAACCGGTAATTGCCGCACTATTAGCCGTGTTTATCGTCGGTGAAAGAATCGAGCCGCAGGGCTGGCTGGGTATGGCAATGGTCGGTGGCTGCTTGCTGATCATTAGCATGCCGGCGCGTAAAGCAGATATGCAGTTGACCCGCACCCATCGTTAATCGACCATCGGGCTACTCTCTGAATATTTGGCTTCTCTTTATACTGTCCGGAATGACAAAGGAGATTCCTTAGAGATCGCTGAGAATGGTCTGCGATTTTTATGCTTGCGGATGGGTTAGGAGTAATATTTCAATCATGCTTCATCCCACGATAGCAGAGGGTCTGGATATTTAGCCCAACCTTTCGGCCCCTGCGCCATCTCTTCGTCGGTCAGCAAGCAATTATCAAGTTCTCTACACAGTTGCATTTCATCCATATCAATCCCGATAAATACCAACTCCTGCCGGGCATCGCCAATGCCGTCAATCCAGTATTCCAGAATAAACTGTCGGGTTTCTGGATCATCAGGCCAGCGCTCAGGAGATACGCTAGCCCACCACATCCCTGCCTTTTGCTGTCTGGCGACACCGCCCGCCTGCGACCACGATCCGGCAAAGCCAGGACGCGTAGCCAACCAGAAAAAACCTTTAGAACGCAGCACGCCCTGTAATTCGTGCTCAATAACCGCCGCAAAACGTTGCGGATGAAACGGACGCCGCGCACGATAAACAAAATGTGAGATACCGTATTCTTCTGTTTCCGGGGTATGTTCTCCACGCAATTCTTTTAGCCAACCGGGTGCCTGTGACGCCTGGTCAAAATCGAACAGTCCGGTATTCAGTACTTTTTCCAACGGCACCTTTCCAAAAGAGGCGATTTCGATTTTTGCTTGCGGATTAAGGCTATGCAAGATGGCCAACAGTTTGTCTTTTTGCCCGGTGGTAATCAGGTCTGTCTTATTCAGTACCAACACGTCACAGAATTCTATTTGCTCAATCAATAGATCAACTACGGTGCGTTCATCCATCTCCCCTAATGATTCGCCTCGCTCATGCAAAAGAATGTCTGATTCATAATCTTTCAAGAAATTAAAGGCATCAACCACCGTAACCAGAGTATCCAGACGGGCGATATCAGAAAGGCTTTGTCCGTCATCATCAGCAAAGGTAAAGGTTTCAGCCACTGGCAGGGGTTCCGAAATGCCTGTAGATTCAATCACCAGATGATCGAAACGCCCCTCTTTTGCCAGCCTGTTGACCTCTACCAGCAAATCTTCTCGTAGAGTACAGCAGATGCAGCCATTGCTCATTTCCACCAATTTTTCGTCAGTGCGGGAGAGTTCTGCGCCACCTTCGCGTACCAGCGCAGCGTCGATATTGACCTCGGACATGTCATTAACAATTACCGCAACACGCATCCCTTGACGATTATTGAGAATATGATTGAGCAAAGTGGTCTTTCCGGCGCCTAAAAACCCGGAAAGTACAGTGACAGGCAAACGCTTATCGCGTTCCGAAAATAAAGCATTAAGTGGAGCGGGCATAAGTTGACCTCTATGGGTGATAGAAAAACACGCAATTGATATGTTATAACATAACAATTATGAGATCGCTCATTAAATTTGGCCTAAAGGGTCCGCTTCAGACTCTCCTGTTTAAGTGATGATTATCACAAATATGCAACTTCCCTTGCGCTCAAAGCACTGTACTCAGCTCTCAACCTCATATTTTATCCTTTAGAATCATTAACAAATAACAAAAATAGACCATTTATTTCACTTTAAATTGAAATTGAAACTTTCATGCCTTTCGCTTAGCCTCTTCTTTAACCTCAATACATTAATCAATTCAGGAGTTATTAAAATGAGTCAATCCCTCACTCCAGAAGTGCTGCTGCAACAAGAGCGCGAGTATCGTTTCAACAATCTCGATTTTGATTTCAATTCTGCCTGGGCAATTGGTAATTCCATTCATCAGCGCGCCGCTCAGGCCAATGCTCCAGTGGCGATTGAGGTTTTTGCCTTCGGTCAACCGCTGTTTCTTTCCGCTTTGCCGGGTTCAAGTGCCGATAATCTGGAATGGATGAAGCGCAAAAGAAATACCGTGTTACGACTGGCCCACTCTTCGCTGTTTGCAGGGCTGAATTACGAACAAACCGGCACGCGCATGGAACATCACACGTTTATCGACCAGGCAGAGTATTGCGATCACGGCGGCAGCTTCCCACTGCTCACGCAAAGCGGTGCGGTGTTTGGCGCGGTCAGCGTTAGTGGACTGCCTTCAGAGGATGATCATGCACTGGTTATCCACGGTATTAGTCACTATCTGAACAGCAAGAAGTAACTTTTCAGGAAGCCAACCATGAACCGCGAACATGTAAAACTGGCGATAGCGCCAATCGGCTGGACTAACGATGATATGCCCGAGCTGGGGATTGAAAACAGCTTTCAACAGTGCATTAGTGAAATGGCGCTGGCCGGATTTACCGGTAGCGAGGTGGGGAGTAAATACCCCCGCGATCCCGCGGTGCTAAAACCTGCATTGGCCCTGCGGGGTTTGGAGATTTGCAATGCCTGGTTTAGCACTTTTTTCGCCGATGGTCGCGGTGAAGAAACGGTGCGCGAGTTCAGAGAAACGTTGGATTTTTTGCACAGTATGGGCGCAAAAGTGATAGGTTGTTCCGAACAAAGCGGCAGTATTCAGGGGCTGGCTGAACCAATCTACGGCGTGAAACCCGTTTTTAGCGAACTGGAATGGCAGAGAGTCGCCGAAGGCTATAATCTTCTGGCTGAATTAGCCGCTGAAAAAGGTATTTCAGTTTGCCTGCATCATCATATGGGTACAGGCATTCAAACACCGGAAGAAATCGACCATTTTATGGACGTGGTGAAACCAGACGTTTATTTACTGTTCGATACTGGTCATGTCTATGCCTCAGAACTCAGTCAGCAGGCGGTGGTTAATGTGCTGGAAAAGCACCTTGTGCGTATTCGGCACGTCCATTTGAAAGACTGCCGCACCAGCGTGCTGAATAAAGTTAAACATGACGATATCTCGTTTATGGGCGGCGTTCGTCAGGGAATGTTTACCGTACCCGGTGACGGCGATATCGACTTCACGCCAATATTCTCATTGCTGGAAAAAAGCGGTTACCGTGGATGGATGGTCGTCGAGGCGGAACAGGATCCGGCCATCGCCAATCCGCTGGAATACGCCTTTAAAGCGCGTAAATTCATTCGTGAAAATACCGGACTTTGAAAGGCAGAAAGGAGATTGGCCGTTTGCGAATAAAATTTTTCCCCGCTGATTACCAAACAATTTACTAGCAGATTTTAAATCACCGGCCTGTTTTCACACTGACATCAGGCCTGTGATTGTCGTACTCATTCTCGCTTACGTAGGCGTTCCCGGTGTTTTCTTAAGGGGGTAAAGTCTTTCATCGAGACACGTTATTACGCCAATACGCTGCCGGATGCCGTGATGGCAATCTGTCATCATTAAACAACTTTTTCCTCAATGTTCCCTCCAGATACTCAGTTTTATAACGCCCGCGCTGCTGTAATTCTGGAACTACCCACTCAATAAAGTCGATATAGCTTTGTGGATTGAGAATACGGGTCAGATTAAAGCCGTCAATACCGGTCTCATCACTCCATTTCAGTAGTTCATCGGCGACCTGCCTTGGATCACCGACGATCAGCGAATAACGCCCGCCCATTGCGTGCTGCTCCAGCAGGCGACGACGGGTCCAGCCGCTATAAGCCTTACTCACCGATTCTATGGCACGCGTTGGCCCGCTGCGGATCGGTTCATCCAAATCAAACTTTGAGAGGTCAATGCCTGTCGAACTTGAAAAATGAGCCAATCCCGCCTCGGCGCTGGCATAACGCAGATACTCCTGCTGTTTCTCTCTCGCCTCACGCTCGGTCGGCGCAACAATCACCGATACGCCCATAAACACTTTCAGATCGTCTGGCTGACGACCGGCGTCCTGTGCGGCCTGGCGCAGTTTATTGACCTGCGCACGGGTGTTTTCGATTGTACTACCACTGACAAAAGTACACTCGGCATGGCGGGCGGCAAACTCAAGGCCCCGTGCGGAGCTGCCCGCCTGGAAAAGCAACGGCGTGCGCTGTGGTGAGGGCGATGACAGGTGGTAACCTTCCACCTGATAAAATTCACCGCGATGATTAATGGCATGGATTTTTTTCGGGTCGGCATAAATGCGCCGCTCACGATCGGCCAGCACGGCATTCTCCTCCCAGCTCCCTTCCCATAGTTTGTAGCTGACATCGAGAAACTCGTCGGCCTGATCATAACGGCGGTCATGACTCAACAACTCACTCTGCCCGACGGCTCGCGCGGCGCTATCGAGATATCCGGTCACAATATTCCAGCCAACACGACCGTTAGTAAGATGGTCGAGGGTAGAAAAACGGCGGGCGAACGGATAAGGCGCCTCATAACTGAGATTGGCGGTTAGCCCAAATCCAAGATGCTCGGTGACGCTGGCCATAGCCGAAACCAGCATCAGCGGATCGTTTACCGGTAACTGAATCGACTCTTTGGCGGTTAGATCGATGCTTTGCTGGTAGACATCGTAAACGCCCAGAATATCGGCAATAAATAGTCCATCGAACAACCCTTTTTCCAGCGTTCGCGCCAAATCCAGCCAGTACTTCAACGATGTGAATTCGGTAGAGCGGTCCTGTGGATGTGTCCACATACCGTGATGGATATGCCCCACGCAGTTCATATTGAACGCGTTGAGCAGGATTGTCTTGCCAGGTTGACTCATATCGTACCTCTTCGCGGCGGAAGCACGCCGTTTAGCACATAATTGCCGATGATCGGGTATTTCCAGCGCACCGGATCGTGCAACGTATGAGTGCGCGCGTTACGCCAATGGCGATCCAGATTGTGCTCACGGAGTGAGGACCGCGTCCCGGAGAGTTCGAACAGCAAATTCGCCGCCTCAAGAGAAACCTCAGTGGTCCAGGCACGCGCCGCCGCGACGATTACCGATGCCTCGGCGACGTTTTCGGCGTCAGAGTCCCGTTGCGCCACGTCTACCGCCCTGCCCGCCTCCAGCAACAGCGCATCTCCAGCGGCCAGGCGTGCGGCCACTTGCCCGGTGCGATCCAGCGTTAACGGATCGTCACTGGCACGTTCCAGACCCGAATCAGGCCACGGCCGAGCGCGAGTATTAATAAAGTGCAGCATGTCGTTGAATGCCGAACGGGCGATACCCTGATCGATTGCGGCATGGATAATCTGTGCAAACGGCCCCAGGGTGCTCGGGCGTTCAAAAGCGATCTGGAACGGCACGATATCCTGCGGATCGATTTCCACCTCTTCGAAAATCACCGTGCCACTGCCGGTGGTGCGCTGACCGAATCCGGACCAGTCGTCGATCACCTTGACGCCTTGCTGATGGCGCGGCACAAACACCAGCTGCTCCTGATTATGCTCATCGCGGGCCAGCGTCGGGATACGGTCAGCAAATAATGCGCCGGTGGCGTAAAACTTTTTGCCGTGCAGCAGGTGGTGCTCGCCGTTAGGCAATACGGCGGTACTGCGCTGATGTGCCGCCGGAGAGGTAAACTCAGCGAGCGCGTTACCCAGATGCACGCCTTGCAGCACTTCCTGATACAACCGTTGCTTTTGCGCTTGATTGCCGGTAATGCGCAGCACCTCAAGCGCATAAAAGTGATTCTGCGGGATCTGCCCGATGGCACCATCGGCTTCGCTGAGAATCGCAATCACCTCCGCGACCACAGCGGAAGACACCTCTGCGCCACCGTAAATTTTCGGCACGGTAATCGCCCCCAGTCCAGAGGCAAACAGCGCCGCCAGTTGGCCATGGGGCAAATCTCTATCGCGATCGCGCTGAGAGGATCCCACCCGAAAGGCCGCTGCCAGCTCGCGTGCAGTCTCTAGTGCACCCCGTGCCGAAGTAATAATATTGGCGGTGCGTTTTGACCTGACCTGACTAATCGTCATCGTAATGTCCTTATATCCAGGCATGCCGCAAGGGATAAATACCGTTAAGATAGTAATTACCCAGAGCGTAAGTTTTCCAACGTACCGGGTCGTGCAAGGTGTGCGTACGCGCGTTGCGCCAGTGGCGATCTAGCCCATTCTTGCTCAACGTTGCTCGACTGCCGCCCCACTCCAGCAGCTTTTCGCTGGCTTTCAACGCAATCGCAGTGGTCAGCACTTTGGCTTCGGCAACGGCAATAGAAGCTCTGGCAGCGGTGTTTTCATCGAGATTGTCGGGATCTATCTCATCCAGCAGATTGGCAGCCCGCCGCAGCAATGCCTCGGCGGCGATAAGCTCCACGTAAATGCGGCCCACGTCGGCCTGTAACTGGGCATCGTCGGCGTTGCGATCAACACCTGCATCTACCCAGGGACGGGAAAAATCGCGTATAAACGCACAGGCTTCGTCGAAAGCCCCGCGCGCGATACCCGCATCGATAGCGGCCTGAATCAACTGTGCAACCGGGCCGCGTAACGAAGGCTTGTCGGTCGCCGGCGCCGGAACGACCCACGCAGGATCCACCTTGACGGCGTTGAAACGCACGGTGCCGCTGGCGGTGGTACGCTGGCCGATGCCAGACCAGTCGTCAACAATCTCCACGCCCTCTGCGGGTTGCGGGATAAATGCCAGCTGTGCATTGCCGCTATCGTCAATCGCGGTGGT
>CAWUIY010000144.1:0-11399 GCA_963922555.1 uncultured Serratia sp.
GACGCCAATGATCGACAGTGAAATCACCTTCCGCAAGCTTGAGATTTTCCTGGTATTTATGGAGAAACTTAATATTGCCCGTGCCGCTGAGCAGCTCGGCTTAAGCAGCGTCAGCGTACATCGGGCGCTACATTCGCTTGAGGAGGGCCTGCGCTGTCCACTGTTTATTCATCGGGGGCGTAACCTGCTTCCACTGCCCGCCGCCGACACTTTACGGCAGCACGCTGTGCAGGTGATTGAACAGATGGAGATTGGCATTCAGGCGGCGCAGCGCACTGCCGGTTTTGGGGAAAAACGTATCCGCCTCGGCACACTTTACTCCCTGACGCTAGAAACCGTTCCACGGTTGATTATGGGATTAAAGATACGTCGCCCTGACCTTGAACTGGAACTGTTGATGGGATCAAACGAGTTTCTGCTAAATCGCCTTTCAGAACAGCAGCTTGACGCGATTTTGATTTCCACCAGCGATTCGATTATTGATCAACACCTTTACGAGACGCTGCCGCTGTTTGAAGATGATATCTATCTGGCGGCTCCGGCTGGCTCATCGTTAAATGTTGAAGGCCCGGTAGATTTGCGCGATTTTCGACAGCAGAAATTTGTTTCTCTGGCCGAAGGATTCGCCACTTATCACGGCTTTCAGGAAGCTTTTCAGATTGCAGATTTTGAGCCGGACATTGTCACTCGCGTCAACGACATTTTCTCTATGCTCAGTCTGGTGCAGGCGGGTGTGGGCTTTACGCTGATCCCAGGGCGCATGAAAGGTGTTTACGCTGATACCGTCAAACTTATGCCCCTTGCTGAGCCATACCAGATGCGACAAACCCTGTCTCTGGTGTTTTCCCGCGCTCGGGAGCACGATCCCAATCTGCTGGCGCTCGCTGCCGAAAGCCGAATGTATGCCCTAAGTCATCCGCTGCAAAAAAGATAATTCCTCAGGCCAGTATTCAAATTCATGACAAACACGAACTTTTTAGCGTTGCTCAAGCCTTGACGCCATCGTGTACACTTCGTCAATTGTCGTCTGACTCAACGAAAGCGCAATGCCCTCGCTCATCACGCGTTGGGTCAGACCGCTCAGAACCGATCCGGGAGGCATTTCCACCGCCAGTCGCACTTCACGTTGGTAGGCGGCGACCATCGCGTCAAACCAGTTCACTCTGCGCGCCATATTAAAGGCCAGATCGTCGGCAATTTTTTCCTGCTGCCAATAAACACGCGCGCTGCTGCCGCTGAGATAACCACAGAAGGGCCGCCTGAAGGTGACGGCGCTAATTGCCTCGGCCAATTTAGCCGCCGGCTTATCGAGCAGTTCACAATGAGACGGGACGCTGACCGCCAGAGCGTGCGTTTTGTGCGCCCCCTGTTGTTCTGCAAGCACACAAACCTGATGCATCGCCTCATGGCTACCGGCAATCACCAGCTGGTCTTCTGCATTGATATTCGCCAAATATACCGGCATCTGCGGCGAATGAACCTTTTCGAGCAAAGCCTCTAACTGCGGCTGACGCAGTCCGACAATCGCCGAAAGTCCAAAACCTTGCGGATAAGCCTCCTGCATGAGTTCACCGCGCAGCGCGACCAGCTTAACCGCCTGCTCAAACTCCAGCGCCCCGCAAATAACCGCAGCGGGAAATGCGCCAATCGACAGCCCGCTAACAAAGTCGGGATGCACACCTGCCTTGCGCAGATGCTCAGCCCAAATCACGCCGCTTATCAGCAGGCACAGTTGTACCTCGCGTGTTGCACGCAGAGCCTCGGCACTGTCGAGAGTCAACACATCTTGCCCTATCGCTGCGCTGGCTTGCTCAATAAGGCTTGTGGTCAGTGAAGTTGCTGGTAGCTGATGCAGCATGCCGGGAAACTGTGGTCCCTGACCGGGAAAGCTGAACAGAATTTTCATGACTCTCCAAAAGGCATCGGTAGCCACGGGTTAGCAACCAGACGCGGCCCGCGATCGGTTTTGAGCATCACGTCACCGCCGCGCAGCCATTCACTTAACGCGAACCCGCCCTGTGGGGTGTTGATCTGCACATCGACACGACACGGCAAGCGCGTGAGTCGCTGATAAAAATCGGTAAAATCCTCACGCACGCACGGCGTGTCGCTGCGGATCAGTAAATCGAGATCGCTGCGAGCATGCATCACCGGGATATCGGTCGCCAGCGCATAACCGCAACTGCCCGTCACGCCCCAGACCCACGGTAATTGCAGGCCAATAAGGGTAATCAGCGCCTGCACCGGCTGCTGGGAAACAAAGCCCGATCGCAGCAGGCTGTTGACGTCCGCCACCAGCGATTCGGGTGTCACCACTCGACTCACGTCGGCCATCGACACCCATGCGGCGGCGCGCTGACTGCGGCTAATCCCGCGCACCCCCACCGGCAACCGGTGTCCATCTTGCATATCGCGGCGCACCACCAGCGGCAAATGGGGCCGCCATCCGGTGCTAACCCACTCAGGCAACGCCTGCCCTGGAGCCGACACCGGATGCTGCCTGCTCCAGACCAAATCATGAGGACGAGGAAAATCCATTATTTTTCCTTTTATCAAAATAAACCATTAATGCATTGCGGCCGTCAGTGAGATAAACAGCGGCAAGGTCAGGATAGCCAATATCGAACTAATCAGCAGCGAGGCCTCGGCATCCGGCGACTGTACGCCAAAACGATTGCCGAACACGATACCAAAGAAGCCCGCAGACAAAGCAATCATCAGGATCGCCGTCACCGCGACCTCACCACTGATGCCGAAGGCTACTACCAGACCCCAGGCAATAAACGGCTGGATCAGGTTCTTGGTCACACAAGATATCAGCACCGGGGCGTTGATTTTGAGCTTGCGTGCCGACAGGATCACGCCGGTGAGGAACAGCGCCGACGCGGTGGCCGCTAATCCTAAAGGCTTAATTGAAGCCAGCACAATATCCGGCATTTTGATGCCAATTGCCGACAATACCACCCCAAGCAGCGGTCCCCAGACGATCGGTTTTTTAATCGAACGCCACATAAGAATCGGCAGCATCTTCAATGCCGAGCCATGAGATTCACCGCTGGCCCGTGCTTTTTCTCTTTCGAGGATCAACAAACAAAACGGCGTCATCAACACTGAACCACAGGCAATCGACACGGCTACCGATAGCGAGGTGCCCGCCCCTTCACCCAGCACGCTACCCAGGATCGGCAAACCCAGCGCGGCATAGTTCGGCAAGGCGACAGTCAGCGTGAGCACTGCCGCATCCTGCGGTGATTTTTTAAAAATTCGGGTGCATAGAAAATACAGTGCGCCGTAGGTTATCCACATGGTCAGCACCAGCAGCAGAATAAGCGGGCTTTGGCCGACGATCCCCCGCCACGGCGTCTGCACCGTGGCAGTAAACAGCGCTGCCGGTAACGCAAAATCCATTACAAACACGTTTAACAGCGAGACATTCTGGTTATCAACCATTTTCGCTTTCCCGGCGAAATAGCCCAGGATCATGATGACGAAAATAGGCGCGAGCGCGTGCAAAATCACGTAGGTCATAGTGGGGTACCTGAGGTAAGAATTATTGTAAATTCCTCGGTCCACCGGCTGCGATGTTTTTATATACGTCCAGTCATACTCGGGTTAACGCGCCTGAGACTTCATGCTGTTTGCAGGTCAGAACCGGTCAAACAAAAGGAAAGGCCTTTGCTACCACTGCTGCCGCATCAGTTCACGCACCTTGCTCGAGCTGGTGCGATTATCGGCCCCTAATCGGTTAACCAGGGTCACGCCCTGCAATGCAATTTCATTTATTGCCTCCTCAATTACTGATTTAACCCTGGCAATGTCCTCCTGCGGCGGATTTTTCGGATCACTGATGTCCAACAGTTGGGATAACAGTCCCAGCGTGGCGTAATTTTCAATGTCATAGGCCATCGGCGGGACGTCGGCGGCCAGTTTCTCCAGCGCTTCGACCGATCGCAGAGTAATACGCGCGGCTGACTCTTTACCCATCGCATGGATCATTACGCCGGGATTATTGAAGGCGATCAGCTTGTTAGCCTGATAGCCGTGAGCTAAAAACGCTCCTGACATCGCCTTGCCGACAATAAGCCCCACAACAGGATGCCCCGCCAGGCGCGCTTTCGCGTAAGCGCCCGCCGCACCGGCCAGCGACTGATGAATGCCAAAAGCCTCTTCACGACGGCCATATGCCTGGCTTGGTACATCGATAATCGCCACAATCGCGCGTTTCACCGCCTTGTCTGCGTCTTCATCGATGGCCTGACTGACGACTTTGGCCAGCGTCCAGCCCTCAAGCAGACCGACCTCGCCTTCTGCCGCACGCGGATAACGGTTTTTGGCGTCGGGAACCACGGCGATAAAACGCACATCGTGCTGGTTCAGCTTGCCGTCAGCAGCCCGGACTGAATCACAAAGCCCACCCACCTCTTGCGCCCCGGCAGCCAGCTGATTAAACCAATAATTACCCAGGCTAAAAGTCTGTGCAGAAATGCTCATCACTTATCCTCCCGATTTTCGGCTGCGTCGCTAAACAACGCGGTCGTTATTTCACGGCTGGCCTGCACCGAAGTGTCAAAATTGGCCAGCTTTGGCAGGTAATAGTCATATTTATCTGAACGATGCTGCGATGGAACGCCCTGATGAATAAATGACAGCAGGCTGTTTTTCACCTCGCCAAGAGAATCCTCCACCAGCGCATCAACGAAACCGCTGTGATAGCGTACCTCGCCGCCGGTCATACTCCAGATAAAGGGCCGATCGCGTGAGTCATACTCGGCTATCCCGGCTTCTTGCTCGATCACCTGTGGGCCATTCAACCCCAGACGCGCCTCGCGGGTCACAATCAGGCGGCTGCAAAGGGCGGCGGCGATAGACATTCCGCCAAAGCAGCCAACGGTCCCGGCGATAATGCCAATTACCGGCGTGTAGCGGCGAAGATCGACGATCGCAGCATGAATATCGGCAATTGCCGCCAGCCCGAGGTTGGCCTCCTGTAACCGCACGCCGCCCGTTTCCAGCAGTAATACCGCCAGAGTAGGGGTTCCATTGCGATTGTCTTCAGCCGCCAATTCCAGCGCCGAGGCCATTTTCGCCCCTGAGACTTCGCCCATACTGCCGCCCTGAAACGCCCCTTCAATGGCAACAATCACCGCCGATTGCCGATTGATTGTCCCGCGCGCAACCACCATGCCGTCGTCGGCCTGTGGCACAATGCCTTGCCGTTCAAGCCAGGGTGAGGCAATGCGTTGAAACGGGTCAAGCAGCTCGCGAAAACTGCCTTCGTCCAGCAGCGCTTTTGCCCGCTGGCGAGCGTTAAGCTCAATAAAACTTTGATCAACGGACATCGGCAGCCTCCTCAAACACTTGTTCGATGCGCAACCGGACAACGCCGGGCGTCGCACCAAAATCATGGATTTCCAGCTGTCCGGCCGGTAATTCCCGCACGCCGGTCAGATGATCGAAAAAGCGTTGCCACAGCGACTGGCTGCCATCGACCGAAGTCGCAATGCGCACAATCAGCGCCTCGCCCGCATTCGGCTCATACAGCGCTTCGAGATCGCCAGACCCCACCACGCCTGCCTGAGCGTGGCTCGGCAAGCTTTGTGACGCCGGATAGGTAAATTCAAAACGTTCCATAACACCTCGGATTAATCATGATGTTAAATTGTGGTTGAGATGGCTTTGCGCGCCGACGCGATCAAGGAACATTGCAGCGGCCAAAAGATCTGCGGCTCCGCCCGGTGAGACGTTATCCGCCAGCATGCGCTGTTCAAGCTGCATTAATAGCTCGAATCCGACCGGCGTTTGCATGCCTCCTGCCTCAAGCACTCGTGCCGCGCCCTGATGCATTGCTATCAACGCAGGCATACCACCACGCGACAACACGCAGGTATCGGCCAAAGAGCTCATCACCGCTAATAGCGCATTGATCTGTGCCTCGCTCTCTTTTGCCCCCGCCTCGCGACTACGATAAAGCTCGGGCAATGCCAGGCGGATCACGTGGGGAAATCCGCTTTGCGCCTCTTCTTTCGCGCCCGGTAGCTGATAACGCCTGACCGCAGAAGCCCCTTTGCTAAAATTTTTCGGGCTGAAAGCATCCGGCATTGCGGCAAGCTCGGCGGCGCGTTGAGCAATCTGTCGCACCCCGCAGGCCGCGGGCCGCATTGCCATCGCGCAAACCAAGAGTCCCAGCGCCCAAATTGCGCCTCGGTGAGTGTTAATGCCGCCGGTTGCAGCCAGCATTTGCTGCTCGCCCTTGCGCCCCAAACGCCCAATTTCCTGACGTAGCGCGATTTCCGGTGAACGCAGCCAACAATGCGCGGCCAGATCATGAAAGGTTGCAGTCAGGCTATGGGCCGAACGCTCCATCAGTGCAAGGGTGAGATCGCTGTGCGCACCAGACCCTCTGCTATCAACCAGGCCCGGTTTAGGGCTGAGACGTGCTTCATCAATCAAAGCCTGTGTCGCCATGTCGGCAAGCGTAGCGGCAAACACTTCACCATACCCGTCGTCGGCTAAGGTTAATGGCATCGTTACCAGCTCCTGAATTTGGCCGGCGGCTTATAAAGCCCTCCCGACCAGTCAACCAGCTCACTGACGCTGGTTGCCGCTAATAGCGATCGCGTTGCATCGGTGCGGCGGATACCCATGTCTTCCGGGAAAACCACCAACTCCTGTTTGCGCAGTTCGGCGACACGCCTGGCGTCCACCCCCAATCCAACGTCGGTAATACCGGCCACCGCTGCAACCATCGCTCGGCGTTCTTCCAGCGAGCGCGCACGATGGAGATGGGCAATCCCCTCTTCGGTAAGCACATGAGTGACGTCATCGCCGTAAATCATCACCGGCGCAAGCGGCATGCCCGATTGTTTTCCGACTTCGATAGCCTCAAGCTTTTCAACAAAAGTAGGTTTTCCGCCAGACTGGAACGTTTCGACCATCTGTACCACCAGCTTGCGGCCTGGGGTCATAGGATCCGGCTCCTCAATCATGTCCAGCCAGGCTGGAGTAGCATGGCGGCGGCCGTGCGGATCGTGCCCCATGTTGGGCGCGCCGCCGAACCCGGCAAGACGGCCTTTGGTCACCGTTGAAGAGTTGGCTAGCCCGTCGACCTGCAGCGTTGAGCCGATAAACATATCGACTGCATACTGCCCGGCAAGTTGGCAGAAGGCGCGATTGGATCGCATCGATCCATCGGATCCGGTAAAGAACACATCCGGGCGCGCGGCGATATAATCTTCCATCCCCAACTCACCACCAAAACAGTGCACCGTATCGACCCAGCCACTTTCGATCGCCGGGATCAACGTCGGATGCGGGTTCAGCGCCCAGTGTTTACAAATTTTGCCTTTCAGCCCCAACTGTTCGCCGTAAGTGGGCAGCAGCAGCTCAATCGCGGCGGTGTTAAAACCAATACCGTGATTCAGAGATTGCACCTGATGCCTGGCATAAATCCCCTTGATCGCCATCATGCCCATCAGCACATGAACCGGTTTGATCAATCGCGGATCGCGAGTAAATAGCGGTTCGATAAAGAACGGTTTGTCGGCAACGACAATAAAATCAATCCAGGATCCGGGAATATCGACACGCGGCAGGTCGGTTTCATCGTCGACCAGTTCGTTGACTTGCGCGATAACCAGACCATTTTTAAATGCCGTGGCTTCCACCAGCGCGGGCGTATCTTCAGTGCTCGGGCCGGTATAGAGATTGCCCTTGCGATCGGCCTTAAAGCCGGCAATCAAGGCAATATTCGGGACCAGATCGACAAACAGGCGGGCATAAAGCTCGATATAAGTATGAATAGCGCCGATCTCCATCAGCCCGTCTTCTAGCAATTGTGCGATGCGCAGGCTTTGCGGGCCGGAAAACGCAAAATCCAGCTTGTGGGCAATACCGCGTTCGAACAGGTCGAGATGTTCGGCGCGACTGACGCTGGGCATAATCATATGTAAATCGTGCAATTTCTCGGGATTGGCCTTAGCCAGCATGCGGGAAAGAAAATCGGCCTGCTTTTGATTATTCCCCTCCATGACTACGCGATCGCCGGGCGCAATCAGAGTTTCCAGTATCGCGGTCATTTGGTCTGTAGGGAGTACTTTGCCTTGAACCACAGCCTGAACACTGTCGATACGCCGTTGCTTGTCACTGCGGCGCGTGTCCCAGACTCTCTTCGTCTGTGAATGTTGCTTCATGCCTGAAAACCTCTGGGTTTACCCATTGAATGGCTGCATTTGCGTGACTTTAAAAAAGGATTATTTTGGAATTAAATATTAGGTCTTTAAGGAGTTTAGAAACCGCGCCTCGGTCCATCAATCAACGGGCATGGCTCACCGTTAGCCTTAGAGTAATAGTTAAATTAAGACTATAAATTTCAGTGTCTTGTAATAATTAAAAAGAGAAATGGTGCACAAATATTGGGATGTTCGGGCGAGTGGCATGCGATGAGAATAGAGTAAAAACAAAAATAGATGGTTATATATTCTACTAATGAGGGATAGCGCAGAACATTTAAGAATAAGCCGATTACTGATTTCTTATGCAGAAACACTTTTATAGGAAACGAGGATATTAAAAAGGCGAGCCATAATCTGCTCGCCTGAAATGACTATTTGCCGCTGTTATTATTTAAAAACTTCGGCTGTTGCGCTGATTTTATTGTCTGTATTGGCTTCGATTACGACGTAATATTTACCGCCTTTTTCATCTACCAGTTTATTGATGGCTCTTTTGGCATCCATCGGCGCAGTCTGCTCATTATCAATCGAGACAGTACCTATGCTGGTGTAGTTATTTTTCTGTGCTTCTTCGCGGGTGATTTCTTTGGCCGCCATTGCACCGGTAGAGAAAGTACCTAACAGCAAAACAGCAACAACCATTTTCTTGTAGTTCATGACATTCTCTCTTTTTAAGTGATTATTTTAAAAACCGTCAAGACAACTCACGCCAGACAATCTGAGCCGGTATGAACTTTCTGCTCAAATACCGCACCTTCTCCCAGAGACACAGATTGTTGATAACTCAGTAAAACAGAGTGATCGAATTCCGGCGATACCTATCGATTATTAATCACCTGTAGAAATTATCCATTAAAGAAATCACCGCCCGTCACTTAACCTCGATTATGTGACGTAGCGCATTGTTTTAAACAAGTTAAGAAGCCACTTACATCAAATTTTCCTGTTGCAGGAAATCGAGTACCGCGCAGGAGAATACGTCTGGGTGCGAGATAAAGGGCGCATGTGAAGCTTTCTCTATCTTGATCGACTGCGAACGGGGCCACAGCGCGTCTAACAGCGGGATAATCTTGCGCGGCACTAACCCATCGAGCGCGCCATAAATGCGCAGGAACGGCAGGGTCAGATTCTGCATCTCAATCCGTAAATCATCATGATTGAGGATTTCCAGACCGCCGTTGAGGACGGCAACCGGCGGGATCGGCAAATCCAGCACCATTGATTTCAGCAATTTGGCGTCCTGGCGCGCGCTTTCGCTGCCCAAGGTTTGCAACGCTAAAAAACGCTCAACGGTACGTTGAAAATCTTCACTTAACTGCTGTTGAAACCCGTGCAACACTTCTGGACGGATGCCCGGCCAGGCATCATCCTGTGCGGCGAAGCACGGAGAAGAGGCTACAGTGATGAGCGCCTCTACCCGCTGTGGCGCGCTGAGAGCCGCCTGACTGGCGACCAAGCCACCGAGCGACCATCCCAGCCACACGGCCTTTTCCGGTGCCTGCGCCAGCACCGCATCGGTCATTTCAGGCAGCGTTAATGCGCCAAAATCCCGGCTACGCCCGTAGCCAGGCAGGTCCACCAGATGTAGGCGAAAATGCGGCGCCCATCGCTCGGCAATGTAACGCCATACTTCTGCGTTCAGTCCCCATCCGTGAAGCAGCACAATATCGCGCGAACCTTCACCTAAAGTCTGCCAATAGAGCCGATCCATAGTGTAATGTCCCTGTCAGTTAATATTCTTCAGCCCGCGTAATAACGCGATCGTCATAGCGGTTTACTAAAGGAATAGTCTACCAATAATGTTTACCCTTGCCAGCCGCTGTTGGCTCTGCCAGCAGCCGTTAAAGATTGCGAAACACGGGATATGCAGCCTGTGCATTCGCCAGTTACCGGCTCCTCCGGCTTGCTGCCCTTGTTGCGGGCTACCCAACGCCGACTCGCATCAAGTTTGCGGCCGCTGCCTGCTCAAGCCGCCGGGCTGGCAATCGATGGTCTTTGCCCAGGTTTATCAGCCGCCAGTTAGCACGCTGCTGCTGCGCTTAAAATTTATGTCTGCTCCTGAGCTAGCTTCACCGCTGGCCCGCCTGTTGCTGTTGCGCTGGCTGGAACGCTGGCGCGAAGGCATCGTGATCAGGCCGCAGATTTTACTCAGTATTCCGCTGCATCTGCGCCGCTATCGTCAGCGCGGCTACAATCAGGCAGATCTGCTTGCCCGTCCGCTTGCCCGCTGGCTAGGCTGTGAATACTTTCCAGAAGCGCTGCAAAGACAACGTGCTACCCCATCGCAGCAGAAACTTTCAGAAAGGGAGAGGAAACGGAATCTTCAGCACGCCTTTTCTTGCAAGCAAAGGCTGGCGGGAAAACATATCGCCTTGATAGATGATGTCGTCACCACCGGCAGCACAATTAGCGAAGTTGCTAAGCTACTGAATAACGAGGATATTGCCTCGTTACAGGTTTGGTGCATTTGCCGCACCTTGTAGTCAGTCTGTTAAAGGGCGTATTATAACCAACTGGAGTAGTCAACTATTGAGCCCAAGATATGATCATTATTACCGATGCTGCCCAAGAGCACTTTGCCAAGCTTTTGGCAAACCAGGAAGAAGGCACCCAGATCCGCGTATTTGTGATTAATCCAGGTACGCCAACTGCTGAATGTGGTGTTTCTTACTGCCCACCTGATGCTGTGGAATCCACGGATACCGAACTGAAATTCGAGAGGCTTTCTGCTTTCGTTGATGAGCTTAGCGCTCCTTATCTGCAAGAAGCAGAGATCGACTTTGTTACCGATCAGCTCGGCTCACAGCTTACGCTGAAAGCGCCGAACGCAAAAATGCGTAAAGTGTCTGACGACGCACCACTGATGGAACGTGTTGAATATCAACTGCAGTCACAGGTTAACCCACAGCTTGCAAGCCACGGCGGTCGCGTTTCGCTGATGGAAATCACCGACGACGGAATCGCTGTTCTGCAATTCGGTGGCGGCTGTAACGGCTGTTCAATGATCGATGTCACCCTGAAAGACGGCATCGAAAAAGAGCTGTTGAAGTCATTCCCTGAACTCAAGGGCGTACGCGATTTGACTGAACATCAGCGCGGCGAGCACTCGTTCTACTAATACGTTTTATCTGGTTAAATCGTATCAGGAGGGAGTTTTACAGGCGCGTT
>CAWUIY010000145.1:0-11243 GCA_963922555.1 uncultured Serratia sp.
TTGTTTAACTTAGGCGGAGTAGGATAGGTTAATGTTTTATTACGTGTCGGGCGCAGATTTTGGGCATCAACAAACGCGTGCTGAATTCTAAGAGATCTGCCATCAAGCTGAAAAAGCCGTTACTGACTTTCAGGAAAATCGCTGCCTTTGTCGTTTTCCTGCTGCTCTGTATCGGGCTTTATCTATTGGCTCTGAATAGTTATTGCGATCAGGGCGGTAATTTCGATCTCGGAATTTGCTCAGTCACCTCATTTATTCCCTGGTAGCGCCCTGTGCCTGTCAGAAGCTTCTGTATTTTTGCGAATATCTTCCCTGTAATTCTGACAATGATAAGATAGACATCCGGTTCATTACGCAGTTAGGGGCGTCAATGCTCGATCAAGCCTTAGGCCAGTTAAATCTGGCTACATTAGTGCTCTATTCACTGTCTGCCTTGGTATTTTTACTGGTGTGGTTTGCTGTTAACCGCGCCAGTGTCAAAGCGAATCGGCAGGTACAGCTGCTCACCGAAATCGCCGATCAGCAGCGTCGTCAAACCGAGTTGCTGGAGCTGCTCGTCAAGGCTCAGGGTAAGGACGTTGCAGATTTCCAGGAAGAAGACTCGCTTCCGGGCCTTCGCGGCTTCATTCCAGAAAGATAATCACACCACCTGTGGGATCACCGCCGTGCTGGCGGTTTCTCCTGCTCATGCCTCAATTCATAAAATTGTCTTAATTCTGCGGTAGCGTGTTGCGTAACAACTTAGCAGGATGATTGCCAGATGATTAAATGGTCCGAAGAACACGATAACGAATTGAATCACAACATCGCTTTACTGACAGGGGAAGATCCCGACAAGTGGTATCCTTACGGCGGTGTGAAAGGAAAAGACTACTGCAACAACCCCTCCGATGCGTGGCCGATTATTTGCGCCAACAAAATCAATCTTAATTTCAATGAATTACCAGACAGCAAAGCCTGGTGTGCGCATATTTCCAGCGCAGAGGGAAAGTGGCAGGCGACCAGCCAGAGGCCTCTTCGCGCGGCAATGATTTGTTTTTTATTAAGTAAAACTTGCGCATAGCGAAAAGCGCACAGATACTCATTCTGTTACAAGATCCAAACAAAGCAGTGATTCGAATAAGCATCGCTTAAAGCGATGCGTATCAAGTGATTAATGTTTCCTCAGTTTGACAGTATTGTCTAAGACGGAGTCCATTATGAAGCGCATCATTAAAGGTGATAAAACTCTCTCTCATCTGGTCGTGGCTCATGCAGCCATCGACAGCCACGAAAAAGCCTATGGCAAACGACGCCAGGGCTGGCCTTCTACGTACCTGATCAAATACAAAGACACGCGTGTTGCCGTGGAAGTTGTCACGCGCAGGCAGTCTTATGTTGCGACTTTAATGATTGGAGCCCGAAACCTGACCAAGCTTTGTGGGATGGCAGCCTGAGTATTGGCTGACAGTGAAAACAGTAAACCGACCTGATTTGTAACAGACGTCTTAGTATGTAGATTTACAGGCTGTAAAAACAAAAAGCCCTGCCGGTGCTTTCACTATCCGGCGGGGCTTTTTGTTTTTGTCAGCTCGCCGAACAGGTCGTTAGTGTTCCAGCTTGACCAACATTGACATCTCTTTGCAAATACCCCTTTGCACTTTTTGTAGTGAAAAGCATCGAACCTTTATGTTACTTAAGAGATAGGCGTTGGTTTTGTATCAACATTGCTCGCAAAAAAATTAATCGATAAGGGAAATTATGGCCGAAAAAAATCCCTACTATGATCCTGCTAAATCGCATCATACCCCGCAAGGTTTTACCAATCCTGAGCCGGAAACGCGTCAAGACGGCGACTTAAAGCGCTGGCGTAAAGAGCGCAAAGCCCAGGGCTTTCCCCGTCCACCTGGCAACGGCTACGATAATTTCATTCGTGAATGGTGCCAGACCCCGGATTTCAGTGGTACCGAAGATCGCCTGTGGTTTCTAGGCCACGCTTGCTTGCTATTACGGATTGCCGGGCGCTATGTTTTGACCGATCCGGCGCTCTCTGAACGAGCTTCGCCTGTCAGCTTTTATGGCCCGAAACGCAAAACGCCAGCAGCGGTCACCGTTGCCGATTTGCCCATTATCGATTATGTGATGATTTCACATAATCACTACGATCATCTGGATAAGCCAACCGTTCGAAAACTGGTTGAACGCTTTCCACAGGCCATTTTTTTGGTGCCTTTGGGCATGAAGCCGTGGCTGGAAAGGCAGGGCGCTCATTACATTGAAGAAATGGACTGGTGGGATGCGCTGGTGTTAGAGGGCGTCAGTTTCCACGCCGTCCCTGCCAGGCACTGGAGCATGCGTACGCCGTGGGACCGAAACCGTTCCCTATGGTGTGGCTGGGTAGTTAAACACAGCGACCTTAACTTTTATTTTTCCGGCGACAGTGCTTACAGCGATCAGTTTGCTGAAATAGGGGAGCGTTTGGGGCCATTTGATATCGCGGCAATTCCTATCGGCGCTTATGCACCAAGATGGTTCATGCACTCACATCACATGGACCCGCAGCAGGCAGTTCAGGTATTCAGGGAGACGCAATGCCAGCGCGCAGTACCGATTCACTGGGGCGTTTTTGAATTAGCGGATGAGTCTTTAGATGAACCGCCTAAAGAATTAGTCATTGCGATTGAAGAACAAGGCTTGAGTGCCGAAAATTTTGCGCCATTAAAAATTGGTGAACATATTTCTCTATAGCAAAGTGGGCGCATTATTTTCGATACCGATAATGAGCGCCCGAATACGCCCAGATGGGCGTTTTTATCATTGAAAATTGGTCTTTTAAGGCCTGGTTATTATCCCTGTCTGAGGCTTGTCAGCGTTAAATACCGTCGTTAAATTTTATAAATCACAATGCGAACGGGTTCCAATATTCAGAACAAAAAGCTACCTGGTCCCAATATTGGCTTAGCATTTGCAGACAAATCGATTTTTTAGGGAGCACATTGGCACTTGAACGCCGTCTGCATTCAGGTAATTCCACTGGCGGCTGCAAGCGGCGTCCTGACTGGGTTTGTATCAAAAATGTTAACAAACTGATGCCACTCTGATAGTGACTGATGCGGACAAAAATCCTCGCTCGAAATAATAATTAATAAAAATGCCAACCTGATCACAATTATTCTTCATTAAAATTTTGAATATGCAATGCTGCTATTGGCATATATTGTTTGAAATTTATTCAGTCTGTTTAATATAAAGTTCATCTAATTGTAAAGTAACCAGCTGCCAGGGTTATCCTTAGCAATGACTTAATTATTTCCTGCACAAAAACTCACCTGTTATCATTGATGGCTATTATTAAAAACTTTATTTCACTCCAGATTATTGCGCACGCTAAAGGTGCAGTGTAATAACAATGGCAAAATTATTGCACCACATTAGTACTCATTTGCCTGCTTTGAATAGTGCATAAACAGTTAGTGAATACTTTGTCCTGGCGCAATGTTTGTACAGATAGGTTAATGCATACTTTAAGACGTATTAGGTGGCGTTTTGTCCTGTGGAAATCTCAAAGAACCCTGCTATGACTGAGGGCAGCGCAAACAGAGTGGGTTAAAATTTGACTAGCAGAAATGATGAAAAACTTGCGCTAATCTCATTTGTGTTATATCAAATACGATAATAATTCATTAAAAATTGATTTTAAGTCTTACTGTCAGGCGTTTATTGATCAATAATCGGAAGTGAGTCGTTATTGATTTGATTGTTAGGCCCTGCTGAGTTCCAAGCAGAAAATAGTAGTCCTATCAACCTATTTTGGCCTCACTTGACAGTAAGTGCCTTTAACCGGCTCAAATATGTGCGACAAGTCCATCGCTGATTAAAAATGGCTTGCCATTAAATTCAGAGTATGTGATAACGCATCTGGGTAAAACGAGGTACAGTTCTGTATATGTGTGGCATTTTCAGTAAAGAAGTTTTGAGTAAAGACGTTATCGTTGAATACCGCTTCCTTGCCGATTTTTATCTTAGTGCCTCAAGCAGTAACGACTCAAGTTTGTCTGTGTAACGCCGAAGGGCGGTTTAAACAATCCAAAGGAAATACTCAAAATGGCAAAGATCAAAGGTCAAGTTAAGTGGTTCAACGAGTCTAAAGGTTTCGGTTTCATCACTCCAGCTGACGGCAGCAAAGACGTGTTCGTACACTTCTCTGCAATCCAGGGTAACGGCTTCAAAACCCTGGCTGAAGGCCAGAACGTTGAGTTCGAAATCCAAGATGGCCAGAAAGGCCCATCTGCAGTTAACGTAACTGCAATCTAAGCAGCGTTAGCTGTAAAAAAAAACCCGCCTGGTTGCGGGTTTTTTTGTTTTTAAATTTTGAGGCAAGCGGAAGTTTTAGTCTCGCAGAATAATAATCCCCGACTGCTGGTTACGCCCGCTAATTCCCGGAACAGAAGGGTCTTGCGCGCGCTTGAGGCTGTTACGGCGAAAGCTGGTGTACTTGTATTGAGAGGCCGGATGCGATTCAGCAGGATGCGCTGGTTTGCTCTCTCTTAAAGAAGACGCATGGGTGCAAATCGTGCAGCTCCCTGCAAAATCTACGGCAGAGAAGCCCGCATGAGTCAGTTTGGCGTAAGCAATAGCAGGCAGATCAAGGTGACGATAAGACGGGGAGATCAGCGCTGGAGATAAATCCAGTCCCTGTTGAAACTCATCGACAAGCTCCTGACTGACTTCATAGCAGCATGCGCCCGCCGCAGGACCGATTGATACCACCCACTCCTGGGTTGATCCTGTGAGATTGATGCGCTGCGCCATTTGCTCAAGGATACCGTGTCTCAGACCACGCCAGCCAGCATGTACCACCGCCACGGCACGCCCTTGCTTATGACTAAATATCACCGGCAGACAGTCGGCGGTAAACACGCTGAGCAGAATGCCCGGTTGCTCGGTATAGAAGCCATCAGCCTCACCGCAAGCCTGTTGTGGAGAGACGACGTCAACAATCCGCGTTCCATGAACCTGCTTCTTTTCTGGCAGGCTAGCGCTATAGGGTTGCAGCAGTTCAGGCAACAGGGCTTGTTTGGAACCGAACCCATGCCTCACGGAGGGGATTTGGCTCAGCAGGGTAGAAATATCACTCATGGCATCACTTATCGTTAAACGGCACGGTTGAGTTAAGAGATTAATAGAATAGATTTAATCGAGCGAGTCAATTCCAGTGTAGCCTGCTTTTTCATCGGCTAATCAGGTAATGCTTGTCCAACGCTTGAAATATCGCTGTGTGCCGGGCAAAAGTTGCAACCTGCAATCGGCTTCTTTAGACTTAGCCCGTCTACTCGTAAGACGCCCGAAAATCCTCGGCAGCTTCACCTTTCTGGAAATATGCATGACCTATCAATGTCCTCTTTGCCATCAACCCCTGCAACGCCTCGACAAACAGTGGCGCTGTGGTAACAACCATCAGTTTGATAACGCCAAAGAGGGATATGTAAACCTGCTGCCGGTGCAACACAAGCGCTCTAAAGAGCCAGGTGACAGCGCGGAGATGATGATCTCGCGACGCACCTTTCTCGAGGGCGGCCATTACCAGCCATTGCGCGATCTCCTCATTACCTTGTTAGACCGGCATTTACCCGTTGAGGCGGAATCGTTGCTGGATATTGGCTGTGGTGAGGGGTATTACACCTCGGCCATTGAACAGGGCCTAAATGCCCGCCGCAAAATGCAGGTTTACGGCCTTGACGTTGCCAAGGTGGCGATTCGCTATGCCGCCAAACGTTATGGCAAGGTCGAGTTTTGCGTGGCATCAAGCCATCGTCTGCCGTTTGCGGATCATTCTCTGGATGCCATTGTACGAATTTATGCCCCTTGCAAGGCTCCAGAATTGCATCGCGCCTTGAAATCCTCTGGCCTGGTATTAACCGTGGCGCCTGGGCCAAGACATCTCTATCAGCTTAAAGGGCTGATTTATGACGAGGTGCAATTACATAGCGACGTTGAAGAAAGTCTCGAAGGGTTTGAGCGAGTAAGCACGGAGTCATTACGTTATGAAATGGCGCTCAACGGTAAACAGGCTTTTGATCTGCTGCAGATGACGCCATTTGCCTGGCGCGCGACCGAGGCGGTGATGCAGGACTTGGCGCAACGTGAGAGCTTTAGCTGCGAAACTGATTTTACTATCAGCCTGTTTCGTCGTATTGAATAATAAGAACCTTCAGGCGGCAAGACCGCCTGAGTTTTAACTTTGTGGTTATCTACTGATAATTAACCATAAATTTATAAATATTCTCGAGATCGTCCATTTCTTTTACCCGCACCAGCAGTCTTTTCTGCTCGAGCTGGATCACCAGAATGCCATCCTCCGAAAGATTCATCGCTTTAATCCGATCATATGTAATGAAGATATTGGCGTAATAGAATCCCGACGTTTTAAACAGCATTTTCGGCAAGCGAACAAACGAGATATAGAAAGCAATCAGCGCCAGGCTGACCAACAGATAGGTGGTAAGGTGACTGCCTTGTGCATAGATATTGTTGTAGAGCAGAATCGCTAGCAGGCCGATAAAAATTACCGCATCCAGCTTGTTTCTTCTTTGCAGGTTAACGCTGAGCAGCGTCTTGCCACGGGTTTGACCCATGATAATTTCGTCGTAAACGGCGTAGGCCAACAGCAGAAAAATAAAAATAATCAAGGCGATGTCCGTAACCGTCATGCCGAGTTTCCCTCCAATAAAAAACCGGGAGCGACGACGCTCCCGGTTGAACGTTAACCTTTAACGACCTAACAGGCCAATCCAGTATCCGAAAATACCCAGTACGAAGAAGCCCATGATGATCCACAGCGCATTGACCTTTTTGCGCAGTAGCCACATACAGCCAAAGGTCAGGAGCAGTGGAACCAGTCCCGGCATCAGCTGGTCCAGAATTCCTTGCACCGTAGTGACCGTAGTATGGCCGGTATTATCGGTGATTTTGGAAACTACGAGCGGAATGTTGACGTGGGTCCACTTGTTAACCAGCGCCCCCATGACAAAGAGGCCGAGAATAGACGCCCCCTCGGTCAGTTTTTGCAAGAAGCCGCCGCCCATATCGCCAACGATATCAACGCCTTTCTTATAGCCGTAGGCTACACCGTAATAACGGTTCAGCAGTCGGACCAGGTTGAACAGCACGAAGAACAATAATGGACCCAGCAGGCTGCCGCTCATCGCGATACCTGCACCCAGTGCCGCAAATACCGGACGTACTGTTCCCCAGAAGATTGGGTCACCGACACCGGCTAACGGCCCCATCAGACCGACTTTCAGGCCGTTGATGGCCGCGTCGTCGATAGGTGCGCCATTCGCGCGCTGTTCTTCCATCGCCAGCGTAACGCCTAATACCGGAGCCGCAACGTAGGGATGGGTGTTAAAGAACTCCAGGTGACGTTTAATCGCCTGTTTACGATCATCATTGTTTTCTGGATACAGGCGACGGATCACCGGCACCATGCAGAAACAGAAACCCAGTGCCTGCATACGTTCAAAGTTCCATGAACCCTGAAACAGGTTGGAGCGCAGGAATACACCACGGATATCGCCGGGTGTGAGTTTTTTTACTTGAGTTTGATCAACCATTTCTCTCACCCTTAGTCCAATTCGTTGTCGAGGTCATTAACGCCATGAGCTGGTCCGGCAGCCTGTGCAGACTTGTTGTATTTTGGACTCAGCTGGATGTACAGCACTGCCATCACCACACCAATCACACCCAGGGCAACCAGGTTAAAGTTGGTGAACGCGGCAGTCACGAAGCCCAGATAGAAGAACGGCATCAGATAGCCTGCACGCATCATGTTAATAACCATTGCGTAACCTACTACCACGATCATGCCGCCGGCGATGTTAAGACCGCTGGTGACAACTTCCGGGATGGAGCTAAGCATGCTTTGCACGACACTGGTACCCACAGAAACAGCGACAATCGCCGCGGGGATAGCAATACGCATTGCCTGCAATATCAGGGCCGAAACGTGGATCCACGAGATGGCCGTCAGATTGCCTTTTTCGGCAGCCTTATCCGCAGCGTGCTGGAAGGCGACGGTAATGGTACGAACGATGATGGTCAGAACCTGGCCCGCAGCGGCTAGCGGAATAGCCAGCGCGATACCGGCACCAATAGACTGCCCGCCGGCGATAACCAGAATGGTCGAAATTATTGAGGCGAGGGCGGCATCGGGCGCCACGGCGGCACCAATGTTCATCCAGCCCAGGGCGATCATTTCAAGAGTCCCGCCGATGATAATCCCGGTTTTCATATCGCCGAGAACGAGACCGATTAGCGTACAGGCCACTAACGGACGGTGAAACTGAAACTCATCCAGGATGGATTCCATCCCTGCAATACATGCGACAATAAATATCAGCACAATTTGTAGTGTGGTGATCTCCATTGACCTTCTCCTATACCAAGGAAGCTGAGTAAAATAATGCCGACCTGAACAGTCCTTTGCCTTGTTATCGGCCGGACTCTCTGCGCTGGCTCTATTAATTCATCTTGTTAATCAAATCCATCATCTTCAGACGGCTGTCGGAAGACACTTTGCGCACTTCAAGTTCGATACCCTGACTGTTTAATTTCTTAAACGCGTCAATATCTTTCTGATCAACGGAGACGGCATTGGTGACCTGAGTTTTGCCTTGTTTAAACGCCATACCGCCGATATTAACCGATGGGATCTTGACGCCACCTTCAACCACCCGAACCACATCGGTAGGGTTGGTGAACAGCAGCATCACGCGGTCATTAGCGTATTTGGGATTGTCATAAACGCGAATGGCTTTTGCCACGTCAACTACGTGGGCAGACACGCCGGGAGGAGCAACCTGAGTGAGCAGGGTTTTACGCACGGTATCGGCCGCGACTTCATCGCTGACGACAATGATACGATTGACGTTAGTTTCTTTGGTCCAGCGGGTAGCAACCTGACCGTGAATCAAACGGTCATCGATACGTGCAAGTCCGATTTTCATATGATCGTTTGGACCCAGCACGCGGGCCGGAGCAGCCGGAGCAGCCGGAGCGGCAACGGGGGGAGCAGTAACGGACTTCTCGTCCTCCGGTTCAGCAAATTTCAACGCTCTGACACCCAATCTGCCGGTTTCCAGCGCAATGCCGGTTAGCTCGGTGAGAGTTGGATTGTCATCGCGGCCCATAAAGGTCTCGACCAGCATGGGAATGTTAACCCCGGTGACCACCTCATAGTTTTCTTTGTCGACCACAATACGGCTGGCGGCATTAAATGGGCTGCCGCCCCAGGTGTCGACGAGAAAAAGCACGCCACTGCTCGTATCGAGATTTTCCAGCCTTGCATTATATTTTTCGATCAACGTCTCGGCGTTTTCCCCATGGACGAAATCGATAAAGGCGACGTTGTCCTGATCGCCTATTAACATTTCCGTCGTTTTTAGCAGCTGTTCTGCGGCTAAACCATGAGTGCCGATGATAATAGCAATACTCACTCGCTACCTCCTGTTATGACCCGTCAGGCGGGTTCAGCACTTAATTGATAAAGCTTTTATAATTCGTCAGCAGGGTCCCTGAACAAATGCTGTGTTCCCTACATTATTTTTGAGTTGAAAAAACTCTTTCTTCCTTTTGTTTCTGAAAAATCAATAACCAAACAGGGTAAATACTGGCCGAATTTATCGACTGGATTTATTTTAGTGTGTGAAAAAATAAATTTTGTGACGACTGTCTGCTATTCAGAGTCGCATTTTAATCAGCGCGTGCTGTTTTGAGTGTTTCAATGATTTCCAGCAAAAAACAACCTAGAGCTTAGGCTGACAATTGAATAAGCGCCTTAAAAGAGGCTTTGCTTAAACAATCATAGCTGTTACATTATATTTCCAATTATTACACAGGAGTGCCGGGCCTCAGCCCACCCTATGGACTGTCACCGACGACGCTTTATTACGCCTTATTCCGCTACAATTTTGATCCCCCAGAAAGCCCCACACCTTGATGCATGGCCCTCGCGCCGCTGTTTGCGGAGTCTGATATGGAATTTTTAATGGATCCCTCAGTTTGGATCGGACTGCTGACGCTTATCGTTCTGGAAATCGTGCTGGGTATCGATAACCTGGTGTTTATCGCTATTCTTGCCGACAAACTGCCGCCAAAGCAGCGAGACAAGGCGCGAATCATTGGTTTATCGCTGGCGCTGGTGATGCGCCTTGGGTTGTTGTCGCTAATCTCATGGATGGTGAAACTAACCTCGCCGCTGTTCAGCATCGCGCAGTTCACCTTCTCTGGTCGGGACCTGATCTTGCTGGTAGGAGGACTTTTCCTGCTGTTTAAAGCGACCAGCGAGCTGCACGAAAGGCTGGAAGGACATCACGGTCTGGGTGGAAATAATCGAGGCTATTCAGGCTTTTGGGCCGTGGTGGCTCAAATAGTCGTGTTAGACGCCGTATTCTCGCTCGACGCAGTGATTACCGCCGTCGGCATGGTCAATAATCTGGCCATTATGATGACCGCCGTGGTTATCGCGATGGGAGTCATGCTGCTGGCGTCAAAAGCGTTGACCCGCTTTGTCAACGCGCATCCAACGGTGGTTGTGCTGTGCCTCAGCTTCCTGCTGATGATAGGCCTGAGCCTGATTGCTGAAGGTTTTGGTTTCCATATTCCAAAAGGGTATCTGTACGCGGCTATCGGCTTCTCGGTACTGATCGAGCTGTTTAACCAGATCGCCCGCCGTAATTTCCTGAAAAGTCAGTCGCATCGGCCTATGCGTGAACGCACCGCCGAGGCAATTCATCGGCTGATGGGCGGCAAACGCGACAGCGATCGCCATGAAGAAGAGCATCACGATGCTGACTCGCCGAAGGAAGAAACCTTTGCTGAGGAAGAGCGCTTTATGATTAGCGGCGTACTAACGCTGGCTTCGCGTTCGCTGCGCAGCATCATGACTCCGCGCAACGATATTTCGTGGGTAGACTGCGAGCGCTCGGCAGATGACATCCGCATGCAACTGCTGGACACCCCGCACAGCCTGTTTCCGATTTGCCGCCAATCGCTGGATGACGTGATTGGCGTGGTGCGGGCCAAAGACCTGTTGGTGGCGCTGGAAGATGGCAAAGATATCGTGGCCTTTGCGGCAAAGACGCCGCCGATCGTGGTGCCAGAAACCATGGACGTAATCAAACTGCTGGCGGTATTACGCCGGGCGAAAGGCCGTCTGGTGGTAGTGAGCAACGAGTTTGGCGTTATTCAGGGACTGGTGACACCGC
>CAWUIY010000146.1:0-11190 GCA_963922555.1 uncultured Serratia sp.
CCGTGATGAAAACGCATGGCACATCTCCACCGAAGGCGGCGTGCTGGAAAGCCCTTGGAATGCGCCAAACAAAGATTGCTGGGCCTGGACCGTTGCTCCTGAAGACGCGCCAAACGAAGCCGAGCTGGTGACCCTGAAAGTTGAAAAAGGCGAAGTTGTTGCTGTTAACGGCAAAGCATTGACTCCATTCGGTTGCCTTGAAGCGCTGAACGTTCTGGGTGTGAAACACGGTGTTGGCCGTATCGACATCGTTGAAAACCGCCTGGTCGGTATCAAGTCTCGTGGTTGCTACGAAACCCCGGGCGGCACCATCATGATGGCTGCACTGCGTGGCGTAGAGCAGCTGGTTCTGGACCGTGACAGCTTCAAATGGCGTGAGCAGCTGGGTCAGGAAATGTCCTACGTGGTTTACGACGGTCGCTGGTTTGCTCCACTGCGTGAGTCTATCCAGGCCGCTGCTGATTCTCTGGCACAGGACGTTAACGGTGAAGTGGTTGTTAAGCTTTACAAAGGTACTGCGACCGCTATCCAGAAAAAATCTCCGAACAGCATGTACTCAGAAGAGTTTGCGACCTTCGGCGAAGATGAAGTGTATGACCACAGCCACGCTGGCGGCTTCATTCGTCTGTTCTCACTCTCTTCACGTATCCGTGCACTGAACGCTGCTAAAAAGTAAGCCTCAGTTTACATCGGTTACATCAGGCGTGCGGGGTAGCTCGCACGCCTGAATTATCACTTCAAATATCACTTCTTCAGCAAGCAAAGTCGGGAGCATTATCATGGCATTATGGGGCGGACGCTTTAGTCAGGCAGCAGATCAGCGTTTTAAAGAACTGAATGATTCACTGCGGTTTGACTATCGATTGGCAGAGCAAGATATCGTGGGCTCGGTTGCCTGGTCGAAAGCGCTGGTCACCGTTAATGTATTGACCGCAGACGAGCAGGTGCAGCTTGAAGGCGCACTTAACGTGCTGCTGGAAGAGGTTCGTGCTAATCCTCGCGCCATCCTTGAAAGTGATGCTGAAGATATTCACAGCTGGGTTGAGCAGAAGCTGATCGACAAAGTCGGTAACCTCGGTAAAAAGCTGCACACCGGGCGTAGCCGTAACGACCAGGTCGCGACTGACATCAAACTGTGGTGTAAGACTCAGGTTGTTGAACTGCAACTGGCAGTTAAACAGCTGCAACAGGCGTTGGTAGAGACTGCCGAGGCCAATCAGGACGCCGTGATGCCGGGTTACACCCATCTTCAACGCGCGCAGCCAGTGACTTTCGCCCACTGGTGCCTGGCTTATGTAGAAATGCTGGCTCGTGATGAAAGCCGTTTGCAAGATACCTTTAACCGTCTCGACGTTAGCCCACTGGGCAGCGGCGCGCTGGCCGGGACTGCCTATCCGATCGATCGTGAACAGCTGGCAGGATGGTTGGGATTTGCTTCAGCAACCCGCAACAGCCTCGACAGCGTTTCCGACCGTGACCACATTCTGGAATTGCTGTCGAATGCCTCAATCAGCATGGTCCACCTGTCACGTTTTGCAGAAGATCTGATCTTCTTCAACACTGGCGAAGCGGGCTTTGTTGATCTGTCTGATCGCGTAACTTCCGGCTCTTCACTGATGCCACAGAAGAAAAACCCAGATGCGCTGGAGCTGATCCGCGGCAAATGTGGCCGTGTGCAGGGTGCACTGACCGGTATGATGATGACCCTGAAAGGCCTGCCACTGGCCTATAACAAAGACATGCAGGAAGATAAAGAAGGGCTGTTTGACGCGCTCGATACCTGGATGGACTGTCTGCAAATGGCTGCGCTGGTACTCGACGGTATTCAGGTTAAACGCCCACGCTGCAAAGAAGCCGCTGAACAAGGTTATGCAAACTCTACCGAACTGGCTGATTATCTGGTCTCCAAGGGCGTGCCGTTCCGCGAAGCGCACCATATTGTGGGTGAAGCCGTGGTAGAAGCGATCCGTCAGGGTAAAGCGCTGGAAGCCTTGCCGTTGGCCGATTTGCAAAAATTCAGCAGCATTATCGCCGATGACGTTTATCCGATTCTGGCGCTGCAGTCTTGCCTCGACAAGCGTAATGCCAAGGGTGGCGTAGCACCTGAGCAGGTTGCACTGGCAATCCGCGAAGCAAAAGCGCGTCTGGCATAAGAGACAGATCTGATTGTTGCCTGCTGAATAGCTGGCATAAAAAAGCGGGCCAAAAGGCCCGCTAAACGTTTATACACTACTTTCTTTCTAATAAGACGTTCTGATGCTTATTAGCCCTGATACTGATCAGGCCGCAAAGTACTGTTCCAGATCGTCGCTTCCCCCGATGTGGCGACCACCGATGAACACTTGTGGAACCGTTGCACGGCCGCTGACCGCCCGCAGACTCACAGTTGTTGCATCTTTTCCAAGTACCACTTCTTCGTACTGAATACCGCGCTCTTGCAGCATTTGCTTTGCTTTGGCACAGAAAGGACAGCCTGGTTTGGTAAATACCGAAACTGATTCCTGCACTTTATATTCCGGGGCCAGGTATTTAAGCATAGTGTCTGCATCTGACACTTCAAACGGGTCGCCCGGCTTGTTGGGTTCGACGAACATTTTTTCTACTACGCCGTTACGTACCAGCATGGAGTAACGCCATGAACGCGGACCAAAACCCAATTCGGCTTTCTCGACCAGCATGTCCATGCCTTGGGTGAACTCGCCATTACCGTCGGGAATAAAGGTAATGTTTGCAGCATTTTGCTCAGCCTTCCACGCATTCATGACGAAGGTGTCGTTAACCGATACGCAGAGAATACTGTCAACGCCGTGCTGGCGGAATACGCTCGACAGCTCGTTATAGCGTGGCAGATGGCTAGAAGAACAGGTTGGTGTAAACGCGCCTGGCAGAGAAAACACGATCACAGTTTTATTTTTAAACAGGTCATCGCTGGTGGTATCAATCCACTGATCGCCCTGACGAGTGTGGAATGTAACTTGTGGTACGGTCTTTCCTTCACGGCTAGAAAACATGCATAACCTCTTGGCTTAGATTAAAAACAATTCACTTTTAGGTGTTGCCCTTCGATGTGAAACATTATTAACGAATACTCTTGATAGATATAATCGTTGATTGCTATCTTATCTATCGCTACTGACTATCGCCTTTGCGAGTCGTTAAGGGAGAATTTATGAACATACGTGATTTAGAATATCTGGTGGCGCTGGCTGAGTTCCGGCATTTTCGCCGCGCTGCGGATTCCTGCCACGTCAGTCAACCTACGCTGAGCGGCCAAATCCGTAAGCTCGAAGATGAATTAGGCGTCATGTTGCTGGAAAGAACCAGCCGCAAGGTTTTATTCACGCAGGCCGGTTTATTGCTGGTTGATCAGGCACGTACCGTGTTGCGAGAAGTGAAGGTATTGAAAGAGATGGCCAGCCAGCAGGGTGAGGCGATGTCTGGCCCGCTGCATATCGGGCTGATCCCGACCGTAGGGCCTTACCTCCTGCCGCAGATTATCCCGTCACTGCATAAAACGTTCCCCAAGCTGGAAATGTATCTGCACGAGGCGCAAACTCAGCAGCTTCTGGCGCAACTTGACAGCGGTAAGCTGGATTGCGCCATCCTGGCATTGGTTAAAGAAAGTGAAGCATTTATCGAAGTTCCGCTGTTTGACGAACCTATGAAGCTAGCGGTTTATGACGATCACGCCTGGGCTGCGCGCGACAGAGTGGCGATGGCGGATCTTTCGGGCGAGAAATTGCTGATGCTGGAAGATGGGCACTGCCTGCGCGATCAGGCGCTGGGCTTTTGTTTCCAGGCCGGGGCAGACGAAGACACGCATTTTCGCGCCACCAGTCTTGAAACCTTGCGTAATATGGTCGCCGCCGGGAGTGGAATTACCCTGCTGCCGTCACTCGCCGTGCCTCAGGAGCGCAGCCGCGACGGTGTGACCTATCTGAAATGTGACAAGCCGGAACCGAAGCGCACCATTGCTCTGGTGTATCGCCCCGGTTCCCCGCTGCGCGGTCGCTATGAACAGCTGGCCGAAGCCATTAAAGAGCACATGCAACCTTACATGGACAAGTTGGCGTTAAAAAAGGCGGTTTAAGCCGTTTAATGCCGCCACTCGATAGGCTTCCGCCATCGTCGGATAGTTAAAGGTGGTATTAACGAAATACTCGATGGTATTTCCCGCCCCTTCCTGTTCCATAATGGCCTGTCCGATATGAATGATCTCGGCTGCGCGTTCACCAAAGCAGTGAATACCAAGAATTTGCTTGGTATCTCTGTGGAACAGCAGCTTGAGGCTCCCGACATTCATACCTACGATCTGAGCACGCGCGAGGTGCTTAAATTGCGCACGGCCCACTTCGTAAGGCACTTTCATCGCGGTTAATTCCTGCTCGGTTTTACCCACAGAGCTTATCTCCGGAATGGTATAAATCCCGGTAGGAATATTTTCAATTAGATGGACCTTGGTTTCGCCCTGAATAATCGCCTGTGCAGCAATACGCCCCTGATCGTAGGCAGCAGACGCCAGACTTGGATAACCCACAACGTCACCCACCGCGTAAATATGCGGCTGAGCTGTCTGGTACATGCTGTTTACTTTCAACAGTCCACGGCTATCCGCTTCAAGGCCCGTGTTTTCCAGCTTCAACGAATCCGTATTACCGGTACGACCGTTCGCATAAAGCAGCGCGTCGGCTTTGATTTTCTTGCCGGATTTGAGGTGCATGATGACGCCGTCATCAACACCTTCAATTTTCTCAAACTCTTCGTTGTGACGAATAACAACACCGTTATTCCAGAAGTGGTAGGAGAGCGCATCCGACATTTCCTGATCGAGGAAAGCCAGCAGTCGGTCGCGGGTGTTGATCAGGTCAACCTTTACATTCAGCCCGCGGAAAATGGAGGCGTACTCACAGCCAATGACGCCCGCACCATAGATAATCACGTGCCGCGGTTCGTGCTCTAGGCCGAGGATCAAATCGCTGTCGTAAATGCGTGGGTGCGTAAAGTCGACGCCCGCAGGGCGGTATGGACGTGAACCACAGGCGATGATGATATGCTCTGCCGACACAAAGTCCTGAGAACCATCGGCATAGGTGACTGAAATAGTGTTAGCATCAACAAAGCTGGCATCACCGGCAAACAGTTTGCATTGATTGCGCTCATAAAAGCTTTCGCGCATGCGGGTTTGTTGATTAATCACCGAATCGGCATGGCGTAAGATTTGTGGAAATGTCGAGCTCATTGCACGAGAACCGTCGCTATAAAGCGGATTCTGGTTAAACTCGATAATTCTGCTGACTGCGTGCCTTAACGCTTTTGATGGAATGGTTCCCCAGTGAGTACAGCCACCACCGACGTTGTTATAACGTTCGATGACTGCAACTCTGGAGCCTTGTTTAACCAGACCCATGGCAGCACCTTCACCGCCAGGGCCGGAGCCAATTATGATGGCATCGAAATGATAGTTCTGTGACATGGATAAGGGACCTATTTTTCTACAAATTCATAACGAGAATGTAACATCATAGACCTAATTCCCAAACGCACGATTATCTATTCGTGGGAATGTGGCAACATTCGGAAGAACTTATGCTCTACTTAGTATAACGGTCGTTGTAGAAAAATTTGGTATAGTGAAGTGAATTCAGGCGAATGAGTAAGTAGGCACTATCGGATGAAGGTCATGGGCGTAAGAGCACAACAAAAAGAGCGTACACGCCGCTCGCTTATTGAGGCGGCCTTTAGCCAATTAAGCGCGGAACGCAGTTTCGCCAGTTTGAGCCTGCGTGAGGTTTCTCGCGAAGCGGGGATCGCTCCTACGTCTTTTTACCGGCACTTCCGCGATGTGGATGAGCTGGGTCTGACCATGGTCGATGAAAGTGGTTTAATGTTGCGTCAGCTAATGCGCCAGGCACGCCAGCGTATCGCTAAGGGGGGCAGCGTCATTCGCACCTCGGTTTCAACTTTCATGGAATTTATCGGCAATAATCCCAATGCATTTCGTCTGCTCTTGCGTGAAAGATCGGGAACCTCAGCGGCCTTCCGTGCCGCAGTAGCGCGCGAAATTCAGCACTTTATCGCCGAACTTGCTGACTATCTACAGCTCGAAAATCATATGCCGCGCAGCTTTACCGAAGCGCAGGCAGAAGCCATGGTCATCATTGTTTTTAACGCCGGGGCAGAAGCGCTGGATGTCGATGTTGCCCAGCGTCGCCAGCTTGAAGAGCGGTTGGTTCTTCAGTTGCGTATGATTTCCAAAGGCGCTTATTATTGGTATCGCCGCCAACAAGAACGCACGGCTGACACATCAGTTAACGATGAGGTCATCCAAAATGATTAAATTTGTGGCAAGGTATGAGTTCAATAAATGCGGCTTTGTGGGCTGCGGCTTAACGTCAAAAAGGATAAAAGAGGATTAGAAGATGACAGAACAACCACGCCAGGAGAATGGCACCCTGGTTTTGGCTCTGATTGCCGGATTATCGATTAGCGGCACCTTTGACGCCTTATTCAGCTCAGTAGTACCTTTCTCAATTTTCCCAATTATTGCGCTGGTGCTGGCGGTTTACTGCCTGAACGTGCGTTATCAGAAAAGCGAAATGCCATTTGGTGTACCTAAGCTGGCTGCCGCGTGTTTCGTGTTGGGATTATTGTTATATAGCACTATTGTTCGCGCTGAACATCCACAGATGGGATCCAACTTTATCCAGTCAGTGATTTGCGTGGTGCTGGTATTCTGGATCGCTTATCGAATGAAGAAACGCAAACAGCAAAATAACGTTTAAGTTTTTTCGCATAGTGAAAGGGCAGCCATTGAGCTGCCCTTTTTATTTAGTCGCTAATGCGTTCCAACAGAACGCCGCATTCCATATGGTGGGTATACGGGAATTGGTCAAACAGGGCCAGACGAGTGACTCGGTGAGTCTGCTGGAGGGTTTCGAGATTCGCGCACAGTGTCTCTGGATTACAGGATATATAGAGGATGCGTGAATAACCCTGAACCATTTTTACCGTTTCATCATCCAGACCACTGCGCGGCGGATCGACAAAAATGGTTTCACACTGATAACCCTTTAAGTCCACGCCTTCCAGACGACGGAATTCTCGTACACCCTTCATCGCCTGAGTAAAGTCTTCGGCAGCCATGCGAATAATCTGCACGTTATCAACACCATTAGCTGCGATATTAAACTGCGCGGCAGCAACAGAGGGTTTGGCAATCTCGGTCGCCAGAACGCGGTTAAAGTTACGTGCCAGAGCCAGCGAGAAATTACCGTTGCCGCAATACAGCTCGAGCAAATCCCCTTTTGAACCTTCTGTCACACCCAGCGCCCATTCCAGCATATGAATGTTCATAGCGGCATTTGGCTGAGTAAAGCTGTTTTCAACCTGACGATAGATCATCTCGCGTCCAGCCACAGGCAGAACCTCATCGACATAATCCTGATCCAGCATGATTTTTGTTTTTGCCGCGCGGCCAATCAACTGGATATCGAAACCGTCCTGTCGCAGTTTATCGCGCAAGATAGTTGCCGCCTGCTGCCAAACGTCGTCGAGTTTACGGTGATAAAGCAGGGAGGCGATAAGCTTACCGCTGCGGGTCGATAGATAATCAATCTGGAACAGTTTGTGGCGCAGTGCTGGCTCGGCCTTGACCGCGTCGAGCAGTACTGGCATCAGGCGATTAATTAATTCGCTGGCAGCGGGGAACTGATCAACGCGGATGCGGGCCTTGGTCTGCTGATCGAACATGATGTGATACAAATCGCCTTCGTCATGCCAGACGCGGAACTCGGCACGCATGCGGTAATGGCTGACAGGTGAACGGAAAACTTCGGCCGCCGGCGCATTAAATGGCGACATCAGCGCCGTGAGACGGGCGGTCTTTTCCGCCAGTTGGTCGTCATATTGTTCAATGGGCAGGTTTTCAGGCGTCATCTGGTTTCTCGTTTACGGCTAATCAAAGGGCGAACATTACGGATTATGGTGCGTTTTGACCGCTGATTGTAGGGAATGCAGGGATGATGTCCAGTTTTGTCGTATTTAGTTTGGTTCCATACGATGGGAGTCTAGATTTCCAAAAGGGTTGATCGTAGGATTCCTCCCAGGCCTCCAGTATTGAGTTAAAAGGGAATCCGGTGTGAATCCGGAGCTGTCGCGCAGCGGTATGGGGAAAGCAAGGCGAAAGCATTATTCTTAATCTTCAAAACAACAATGCAAACACTGTCCTTAATAAGGATGGGAAGTTATCGCCCGGTGTTATTTATCCGTAAATAACAAATCCTAAGCCCGAAGACCTGCCTGAATTCCGTCGCAATATTCATTGTCATCGCGAAAATGCCAATGATTTATGCGGCATCCTTTATTTATCTCGGATGCGCGTTTACATGACAATTAAAAACCATGCGCTGCTGACGGTGCTTTCCGTCACGGCTTTTTCCGGCTGGGCGCAAGATAGCAATCCTCAGACAGATAACAATAGTAATGAAGTCGTCGTCACGGCTAATCGTTTCCCGCAGCCGGTTTCCACGGTATTAGCACCGACCACGGTGGTAACGCGTGATGAAATAGACAGATGGCAATCCAAATCGCTGGTTGACGTTATGCGCCGACTGCCGGGCGTTGATATTGCCCAGAATGGCGGCTTGGGTCAGACCAGCTCGATGTTTATTCGCGGCACCAATTCAAGCCACGTATTAATTCTGATTGATGGTATCCGTTTAAATCAGGCTGGAATTTCTGGTTCTTCAGATTTAAGCCAAATCCCTATTTCTCTGGTGCAGAGAATTGAATATATCCGTGGCCCGTCTTCTGCGGTTTATGGTTCCGATGCCATTGGCGGCGTAGTTAACATTATTACGACTCGCGACAAGATGGGTACCACGATTAGCACGGGTATCGGTTCAAACGGTTATCAGTCATACGATGCCTCAACGCAGCAGAATCTGGGGGCTAATACGGTTGGAACTTTTGCCGGTAACTATACTTCTACCCGCGGCTATGACGTAGTAGCAAACCTGCCCGATAATTATGGCGACCCACGCCAGCCCGATCGTGACGGCTTTAAGAGCAAAACACTGTACGGTTCATTGCTGCACAATTTTAATGACAATATCAGTGGTTTTATTCGCGGCTACGGTTTTGATAACCGTACCCAGTACGACGGCGATTATAGTTCTACGGCACCTTATGATGCGTTGATTGATACTCAAAAGATTTATAGCCAGACCTGGGATACCGGCCTGCGCTATAACGAAGGTATTTATGCGACTCAGCTTATTGGAAGCTATACCCATTCCAAAACTTATAACTACGACCCGCGCTATGGAATGTACAATTCCTCGGCAACGCTGGATGACGTGCAGCAATATAATGTGCAATGGGGTAATACCTTGCAGGCATGGCATGGAACAGTGAGCGGGGGACTTGATTGGCAGAAGCAAACGACCACTCCAGGTACTGATTATCTTAGTGATGGCCATGAGCAGCGTGATACCGGCGTATATGCAACAACTCAACAATTGTTTGGTCCGGTAACCGTTGAAGGCGCCGTTCGCAGCGACAATAACTCTCAGTTTGGTCAGCACACTACCTGGCAGAGCAGCGCGGCCTGGGAATTCCTCGACGGCTATCGCTTTATTGCTTCTTACGGCACTGCTTTTAAAGCACCGAATTTGGGACAGGTCTACAGCGAGTATTACGGTAATGAAAATCTGAGACCGGAAGAAAGCAAACAGTGGGACGGGGCTTTCGAAGGGTTAACCGGCCCTGTTACCTGGCGTATTGATGGATACAAGAACGAAATCAGTAATCTGATTGATTACAATGATGCGACGAGTAGCTATTACAACATCGGCCAGGCAGTGATTAAAGGTGTTGAAGCGACAGCATCCTTTGATACCGGTCCTTTCAGCCATCAGCTTTCCTATGACTACGTTGATGCCCGCGATGCCGTCACCAACGAACCTCTGTTGCGCCGCGCCAAGCAGCAGATTAAATATGAGCTGGACTGGCAGGTAGAACAAATTGATTGGGCGGTTACCTATCATTATCTCGGCCAGCGTTATGACGAAGACTATAATAGTGGCAACACGGTGAAGCTTGGCGGCGTGAGCCTTTGGGATCTCGCCGCTTCTTATCCTGTTACTGACCATCTGACTGTTCGTGCTAGAATTGCCAACCTCTTTGATAAAGATTATGAGACGGTTTATGGCTACGCTACAGCAGGACGTGAGTATTTCCTCTCTGGAAGCTATACCTTCTGATCATGCCATAGTACCGGCTCGCCCGACGGCGCTGGTGTTTGACTCTGGCGTCGGCGGGTTATCGGTTTATCATGAGGTCCGGCAGCTGTTGCCGGACCTGCACTATATATATGCTTTCGACAACGTGGCGTTTCCCTATGGGGAGAAGTCGGAAGAGTTCATCGTCGAGCGCGTGCTTGAAATTGTCAGCGCGGTGGCGAAGCGTCATCCTCTTTCTATTATTATCATCGCCTGTAATACCGCGAGCACCGTTTCGCTTCCCGCACTGCGCGCTAAGTTCAACTGTCCGGTCGTGGGTGTAGTTCCCGCCATTAAGCCCGCCGCGAAACTGACCCGCAATGGAATCGTTGGATTGCTGGCAACGCGCGCGACAGTTCAGCGTCCTTATACGCACGATCTGATTGCTCGTTTTGCCACTGACTGCAAAATTCTGATGCTGGGATCGGCAGAGCTGGTGGAACTGGCGGAAGCTAAACTGCATGGCGAAGAGGTTTCTCTTCCTCTATTAAAGAAAATCCTGCATCCGTGGCTCAAATTACGCGAGCCGCCAGACACGGTTGTATTGGGATGCACCCATTTTCCACTGCTGAGCGAAGAGTTATCGCAGGTTCTGCCCGATGGAACACGCATGATTGACTCTGGATCGGCCATTGCACGCCGTGCACATTGGTTAATTGAGACTTCTTTTACATCTATTCCAGAAAGAAAAGCCGAAACAGAAATAGAAAGTATCGCCTATTGTATGAAGCTCGATAAACAAGCCCTGGAGTTGCTGCCTGTTTTGCAGTCATATGGCTTCAAAAGTATCCATGAATTGCCGCTTTAAACATCGTTTGATTAAAGATTCAGCGGTCAGAAAAGTTTTTTAAAAATAGGGGTTGCGGCCTTCTGAGAACTCCCTATAATGCGCCTCCACTGACCGGGAACA
>CAWUIY010000147.1:0-11135 GCA_963922555.1 uncultured Serratia sp.
GCTGGGGTCTACTGCTGCAAAAGATTTATACGACAACGCCCAGAATCTCGATGAGCTTTTAAATCAACAACAGTTAGCGTTTTATCCTGACCGACTGGGAGTAGGTCGAAAAACCTATCACGGTATCGAAGTCTCAGCAGAAGAAGCGATTAAAAATATCGGCTGGCAGGAGCTGGGTGATTGGGCAACCGGCATAACCATGGATGCCAGGGCGGACATCATTTATTACGGCGGCAACTGGTACAAATATCTTGGTGTGCTGCCACATACGATTACCGGAAACTCGCCTACGAATGATGGTGGCGTCTGGTCATCTGCAAACACTAACGGTGTGTGGGCAAATATCGGCGATGCAGCGTTAAGATCGGAAATGGCATTAACAACGGGTTTTGGGCGCATAGGGCAAGTAGCATCCTACGCTGATTTGAAACTGATTGTTCCTCAAATCGCAGGCCAATCCATTCTTTTGAGAGCTTATTACGACGGGTGGGCGGCACAGTCTCAGTTCCCACAGGGGGGCGGTGAGTTTGTTGCGCTAAACGGAGCTGCGACAGATGACAACGGCACGAAGGCCGTGGTTAACGAAAACTGGTACTGGCAGCGCGTGGTGCAAGGCCACCTCACTCCTGAGATGTTCGGGGCGGATGGTTACTCCACCCATGATGCGGCGCCGAGGCTGCAGGTGGCCATGAACGCCGCGCGGGACTACGGGTTTAACAAGGTTGTGGGCAGCGGTACCTACCTGATGAACTCCGGCGTCACAATCCCGGCAGGGCTTAAAGCCAGCCCGAACGGTGGGGACTCCCGTTTTGGCTTCTATCTTGACCTGAACATTGTGATCGTAAACGCCGCCGCGTGGGATGCCGTCCCCGATAAATGGTGGGAAGCGACCCCGGCGTTTGCACCAGCAGATAATCTGGAGAACGCTCACATCCGGATAGAGGAATTTGACGGGGGCGGCAAAGCCACCTGCTACAGCACGAAGAATAAGAGCTGTAGCACAACCGATTTTTACGTCGGGCTGATGAGCAACCACGTCATTGGCTATCGCAACTGGGGGCCGGTAACATCTCAAGGTACGATGAGCTATATCCGCGGCCGGTACTGGCATAAGGGATACATCGGTGTTCATTTAGGCTCCGGTGAAGGCGGGATGAACTCTGAGTGCCACAACGTAGACGTTCAGTGGTTCGCCGAGCATAGATTCTGGGGCGTCAGCCTGCAGGACCGCACGCAGTACTCGCATATCAAAGGCGGGACTTACGACTTTAACGGCAAATGGATGTCACGACTGACGTTAACCGATATTTCGGCGGATACCGGAACTGAAATAGAATTCGGTGATGCCCTGTCCAACGGCACCAGCATGCACTATGCGATGTCATCGGTGATGAATGACCAGGGTACCGCAATTGGCGGAACCGGGGAGAAGTGCATATTCATTGCTGAATGGTCCAATATCATGAACGGCAGCTCAGATTTTGCTGTGGGCCAAACCGTTACCTGTAATGGATGGTCAGCTAAAATATCCGGCATCCAGGTCTGTACGGACAAAGAGCCGTTCATCTACTTCGATATCGTCGTGGACAACCGCTCAGGGGATTTCTCTAAGGCAACCATCATGCCGAGCTATGCAGGTGGCATACACGGGCATAACCTGCATTCGAGCGTCTCATTAACGAACAATTCCACGACGACGGTTGAAGCAGTCAATATCAAAGGGCTGGGTATCGCCACCGACTACACCACGATGGCGCTGTATGTGAAAAATATATTGGGCTATGTGCCGTTCGCAGCTGTTAGGGCAGACGGTATTACGTGGAACCTGCCGCACAAAATGGCTGGCCAGCAGATCAACGGTTACGTCAACCAAGCAAACGCTGTCAATGGGACACCTATAGTGATTGCGGGCTTCGGTGGAGCTGCGAGCGACCTAATCCCAGATGTCTATGAAATCTTCGTAGCAGGTAGCCAGCCGGGAACAGAGGGGTGGGCAATGGTAACCGTGACGACAACAATGTGCAGGATAGCAGCGGGTAACACCGGGGCACTCGGCTTTGCGGTAGACCCCAATAACCCATTGCAGATCACGGCGGTAACGTCCGGTACAGACGCTATCCTAACGGCTCACATAACAAAGAGGTAACACATGTCTAACTATTTAGCGGGTAGCTACTCTGTGAAGGATGCGGAACTAAATGAGGATGGGCTGGCAACAGCCCACATGCAGGAAGGCTGCTATGCCTATCTGACAAAAATAGCCGTCGATGCCCAGTACCCGATATTCTACACCATGCAATTTGACGTCTTCTCGGATGCAAGCAATCTCAATAACATCTTCAGCATTTCCGGTGTCTTGCTCCCTGTGATTGCCGATGAAACGGATGAGGACCGCGAACTTCGCGCGCTGGAGAGATTCCAGCTGAATTATGCGCAAAGAATGAGCATCGTCACAGAGGAACCCGTGGCAAGTTAATTCCTCTGATCCTCAGTGGGATATCAAAAACCCTAAAAGGTGTGCTTCCCATCATCTCTCATTCATGATTATACTGTATGCATATACAGTATTTGTGGGGGTGTGATAATGGCACGTCGAGATGACATAGAGACCGCATTCGAAAGAGCGGTGAAGATGGACCCAAAAGGTAAGCGCACAATCACCACGGTCGATTTCGTGAGTGAACTTAAAGTCGTTAACTGGGATTGGTCTCTGAAACAGGCCAATGAGTGGATCGAGCACTACACGCATAATTTCAGCGACATCTCAACACAAGAGGGAGAGGCTCGCACCTTCTACATGTTCAACCCTAATGGGGGGCGCTGATATGGGATTTCCATCACCGGCGGCGGATTATGTAGAAGCGCGCGTGTCACCTGACCAGGTGTGTCGCTGGGGCGGGAATCCTGCGCACTACATGGTCAGGGCGAATAATACGAGTTGGCGAGAAGGGATTAAACAGGACGCTTTCCTGATCATCGACAAATCCAGATCGCCGGTTGACGGTAGCCTGGTAGTTGCGATCGACTCGGGAGAGTTTGAGGTTAAGCGCCTGAAACTTTTCCCGACCGCTTGCCTCGAGTCTCTTGATAATCCGGATGAAGTCAGGTTGATTGAGTGGGGTGATCTTGAGGGAGAGGAAACGATGATTTGGGGAGTGGTGACGTTCATCATTAATGATGCGACGACAGGGGAGTTTGATGACTGCCCGGTGATGTAAAAAAATATTTCATTGAATCTTGATAATGAAAGTTGGCTGCTATTAAATGGGTGGGTTAAAAATTAATCATTATTGGGTTGCAAAATAACCGATATTTTTAACATATCCTTAGACTTTTACAGCAAACTCAACTATCGAGGTTAAAATGTTTTCATCTTTTGCTTTGGCTCGCCGCTTGATAAACATTAGTGATTCTACTAGTAAGGTACCTCTTCCATTAGAAAAAATTAATGAAATTCTTTTCTTTGCTAGCATTAGCCACCAAACTTATGAAAAAAAACCTATGATCAATGAAAACTTCGTGCGAGGTGTGGATGGGAAGCCTGTGTTGCAGAGTTTAGAGGATGCTTTTGGATATCTGCAAGATTCTCCCGTCACAGACAGGATTATTAATGATTATTTTACTGAAAATTTGTCCACAGTGCCTCACAGTTATGATGACGTTTCTGCAGAAATTCATGTAATTTTGAGGAATACGCTTTCGGCCTATAAACCCTTTATTTAAGATTATTCGAATTAGCGTTTTGTAAATGAGTTTAAAAATGCATCAATTGAAAAGACCAGGTTATCCTGGTCTTTTTTGTTAAATGAAAGCGCTAAAATTTTGTGTACAAAAAAGTGTATAATAAAACCAAATTCTTACAAAAATAAAATACAGCGCAATGATTTTAAAGTGTTTTTTTTAATTAAGCAATGCCCTATCTAAGGGCATACCATTCCTTATGCTTCAAGGGATTCAACAAAGCGCCCACAATATCGGATAGCACGTTCACCAGAATAACCAGCGAACCGACCATCATCACACCGGCTGAAATCGCGGCGTAGTCCTGCTGGCGAATAGCGTTCACCATCCAGCGTCCCAGACCCGGCCAGTTAAAGACCACTTCGGTAATCATCGCCAGCGTTAACATGGTTGAAAACTGTAAACCGAGTTGAGGGATAATCGGCGGTAACGCGTTATGCAAAACGTGGCGACGGATGATTGAGAAGCGTGATAGCCCACGCGTCGCCGCAGCTTTGACGTAGTTTTTTGACAGCACCTCATCGGTACTGATGCGCATCAGACGAATCACCTCAGTGGTTGGCGCAACGGCCAGTGCGGCAATCGGCAAAATCATATGTTTCACTGCGCTGACAATCATCTCATGGCGATAGGGCGAATGAGACAGCCAGGCGTCGATTAGCGTGAATCCCGTCACCGGTTTGAGCTGATACAGCAGGTCGATACGCCCGGAAACCGGCAACCAGCCCAGCTGCAACGAGAAAAACAGCATTAGCAGTAGCGCCAGCCAGAAAATTGGAATTGAAAAACCCAGTAGCGCCAAAGTGCTGATTGCTACGTCTGGCCATTTGCCGCGCATTGCTCCTGCAGTCAGGCCCAGCGGGATCCCCACCAGCAGCGCGAGAAAGAAAGCCAGGATACACAGCTCCATCGTCGCGGGGAAAACGCTAATCAGCTGGGTGCTTATTGGCTCACCGTTGATGCTCGAGACGCCAAAGTCAAACTGACACAGGCCAATAAAAAAGAAGCGGTAAGCGTCCCACAGTGACGCACCTTGCAGCGGTGCATGGGGCGTGAAATAGCTCAGGCTGAACGCCACCAGGCTGAGCAGAAAAAGCGTGATGATAAACAAAAGCAGGCGGCGCAAGATAAAGATAATCACGGCGTTTTGTCTCCTGCCTGAACGGGAATATTGGCATCATTATTCATGCCGGAAGAAGTATCACGAAACACGCCGGCAAATGAGGCGTTACCGAATGGGCTAAGAACCAACCCTTTGATATCATAGCGGTAAGCCTGCAATCGCAGCGACGATGCCAGCGGCAACACCGGCAGTTGTTTCTCGAGAATTGCCTGCGCCTGCTGGTAATAATCAATGCGCTGCGACAGCTGTTGCGAAAGAAGTGCCTGATGCAGTAACCCGTCAAACTCCGGGCTGCACCAGTGAGCATAGTTGGTCTGCGAATGAATTGCCGCGCAGCTCAGCACCGGGCGGAAGAAACTGTCCGGATCGTTGCTGTCGGTGGACCAGCCTGAAAGTGTCAGGTCATGATTCATTTCCATCAGGCGGGCTTCCTGAAAACGGCCTTCAACTGGCACGATGATGACCTTGATACCGACCTGCGCCAAGTCGGCCTGAATAAGCTCAGCGGTCTTCAATGGGCTGGGATTATACGACTGCGAAACAATCGGCACCCAAAGATGCAGGGTCAGATTCTTTTTCCCAAGGCTTTCAAGAATTTGCCTGGCTTTATCAGGATTATATTCCGTGACCTTGGCATTGCTGTCGTAGGCCCATGATGCACGTGGCAGCACCGAGGCCGCGGTTTCAGCCGTGCCGTAATAAATAGACTGCATCAGGCGCTGGTTGTTGATAGCCAACGCGACCGCCTCACGAACGCGGACGTCATCTAGCGGCGGCTTGCTAGTATTGAATGCCAGATAAGCCACGTTCATGCCGGGACGCAGCGTCAGGCGCAATCGTGGGTCATCACGCAGGATAGACAGCTGGCTGGCTGCGGGATAGGCCAGCACGTCACACTCCCCGGTTAGCAATTTTGACAGACGCCCGGTGCCACCAACGCCCATGTCGATGACCACCTGCTGCATGCGCGGAACGCCTTTCCAGTATTGGCCATTGCGGGCGAGGCGCACGTATTGTCCGGCACGGAAATCTGCCAGCTGGAACGGGCCTGTACCTACCGGGAGGCGATCAATTTGCTCTTCATTGCCACTTTTTTGCAATTTGGCAGCGTATTCCGCGGAAAGTATGGGCGCGTAGTGAGTTGCCAAATGCCACAGGAAAGAGGCATCAGGATTATTTAATTTAAATTCAACGGTATAGTTATCGATTTTGCTGACGCTTTTGACCGTTTTAGAAAATTGCAGACTGTCAAAATAAGGGTAATCGCTACCGTTTACGCTGTGATAATGATTATTTTCATCGATCACCCGTTCGGTGCTGAACACGACGTCATCGGCGTTCATCATCCGCGTAGGTTTGAACCACGGCGTAGTTTGAAATGGCACGTCTTTGCGCAGGTGGAAACGGTAGGTTGCGCCGTTGTCTAACACCTCCCAGCTTTGTGCCAGCTCCGGGATGAGTCGATAAGTGTAGGGATCGACGTCAAGCAGGCGATCATAAAGCTGAGCGGCGAGGGTGTCGACAATCAAACCGCTGCTGGCTTTCTGCGGATTAAAGTTATTCACGATGCCGTTGACGCAATAGACGAAGCCGCTCTGGCGAATATCGTTTTTTGGAGCAGGCACGGAGGCTGAAGGCGTTTTTTCACTGGCCGAGTGCGCAGCAGGGAGTATTTCTGCAAACGTTGAGGCAGCAAAACATGACGACACAAGGCCGACAAGAATAAGCATCCAATGGGTTAAACGACGCATAAGGGCTTCAAATGTAAGTAAGCAATTCGCTAAGTGTACCTTACTCTGCCTGCCACCCAAACCATTGCGTAAAACTAACCCGTAGAGTAGCCGCAAACTGGGTGTGGTAATGAGAAATATTCTCAACAAAATGCTTTACAGATGGTACTGATAACTATTATCATCTTTATATCGACTGCGAAACGAATCGCCCTGGTTCGCGAAACAGTAGGTACGACATTGCTCACATTGCTTCCAGTATTACTTAGCCAGCTCGGGTGCTGGCTTTTTTTTGTCTGCGGTTAGGCCTGACCTTCATCATTATCCTGCACATTGACCTGTATTCCATGCTTTTTTAACATCCCTCGCAGCTGATGATAAGTCAGTCCCAGCAGATCGGCCGCGCGACGCTGATTAAATTTTGCCTGAGATAAGGCCTTATCAATCAATGATTTTTCAACCGCGTTTAACCAGTTTTTGCTATCAATAGGTAAAGTGGGTAAAGCGAACGCATTGCCTTGCTGCAAAAGTGGCGGTGCGAGAAGAGATGACTGGCGACTAAAGGGATTCAGGACAATGTTGCCCAGTGGCGTTTCGCTGGTGCCGTGACGATACATCGACCGCTCTACCACATTTTTCAACTCCCTGACATTGCCTGGCCAGCCGTAGTCCAGCAACGTTTGCTGCGCCTGTGGCGTAAAACCGGGAAACAGCGGCAACGACAGTTCACGGCACATTTGGATCGCAAAATGCTCGGCCAGCAGCATGATATCTTGCTGGCGTTCCCGCAGTGGGGGTAGCTGGATCACGTCAAACGCTAGCCGATCCAGCAGATCTGCGCGGAATTTTCCGCCAGCCGCCAGCGCGGGAAGGTCATCATTGGTCGCACAAACGAGTCGCACATCAACCTGCAAAGGCTGGCTGCCGCCGACACGTTCAAGATGGCCATATTCTATGACCCGCAACAGCTTTTCCTGTACCAGCATAGGCGCAGTCGCAAGCTCATCGAGGAACAAGGTGCCGCCGTCGGCTCGTTCAAAGCGGCCGAGATGGCGTCTCTGTGCGCCGGTGAAGGCACCGGCTTCATGACCAAACAGCTCTGAATCGAGCAAACTCTCATTAAGCGCGGCACAGTTAAGAGAGATAAACGGCCCTTGCCAACGCTCTGAAAGATAATGTAACCGGTGGGCGATCAATTCCTTACCTGTTCCTCGCTCGCCGGTAACTAGAACCGGCTTGTTGAGGCGGGCAAGTTGCGAGACCTGTTCCAAAACTTCAATAAATGAATTGGCTTCGCCGAGCAAATTGTCGATAGTGGCGGTCATGGTGAAATTTACCAACCCTTAGTTAAATTAATCATCTTAAAAATAAGCCTAGCAGAAGCTTAAAGCAAAAAATTGTTTTTATTCAGAACGATAAAAAAATTCTTAAGTTGGCATGACTCTTGTAATACCTAAGCAGGAAAGCTAACGGTAAAACACTAGCCGTTATGACAATTTTTACCATCGATCCCTTTGGGTCAAAAATAAGTCAAAGAGGAATGTGAACTATGGGTATTTTTTCTCGTTTTGCCGATATCGTAAACGCCAACATCAATAACCTGTTGGACAAGGCCGAAGATCCGCAAAAGCTGGTCCGTTTAATGATTCAGGAAATGGAAGATACGCTGGTGGAGGTCCGTTCTACTTCTGCACGTGCGCTGGCCGAGAAGAAACAGCTTAACCGCCGTATCGAACAGGGCGAAGCCCAGCAGGCAGAATGGCAGGAAAAAGCAGAATTGGCACTGCGTAAAGACAAGGACGATCTGGCGCGTGCGGCACTGATTGAAAAACAAAAATTGGCCGAACTGGTGACGACTTTGAAAAACGAAGTCGTCACCGTGCAGGAAACATTGGATCGTATGAAGTCTGAAATCGGTGAGTTAGAAAGCAAACTCACTGAAACTCGCGCTCGCCAGCAGGCGTTGACGCTACGTCATCAGGCAGCCTCCTCCTCTCGCGACGTACGTCGTCAGCTGGATAGCGGCAAAATTGACGAAGCTATGGCGCGTTTCGAACATTTCGAACGCCGCATCGACAGCATGGAGGCCGAAGCGGAATCGATGAGTATTGGCAAAAAGAAATCACTGGACCAGCAGTTTGCTGAATTAAAGGCCGATGATGAAATCAGCGAGCAGATTGCCGCGCTGAAAGCCAAGATGCAGGCTAACAAGGACGCCTGATTGTCCGTACAAACAGGGCAAGCCCTGAGAAAATACTAAAGGAGTAGACATGAGCGTTCTTTTTTTAGCCATTCCACTGACAATATTTGTGTTATTTGTCGCGCCGATTTGGCTGTGGCTACATTACAGCAGCCGGTCGCAAAACGGCGGTCAGCTAAGCCAAAGCGAATTTCAAAATTTGCAGCAGTTGACGGGGGAAGCGCAGCGCATGCGTGAGCGGATCCAGGCACTGGAAGAAATCCTTGATGCCGAGCATCCGGGTTGGAGGCAATCATAATGAGCACCGCCTTATCAGAAAGAAAGCTTTATCGCGTACCTGAAGAGGGTGTGTTTAAGGGCGTTTGCGCCGGTCTGTCACATTATCTCGGCGTGCCAGTGAAACTGCTGCGCATCATCGTTGTGTTATCGATGTTCTTTGGCCTGTTTATGTTTACCGTGGTGGCCTATTTTTTGCTGGCCTGGCTGCTAGAGCCAGCACCGGCACAGAGTTTTGCAGGCGAAGATACATTATCTTCCCACGAACTTTTGGCCCAGGCCGATCGTGAACTGCATGCCAGCGAGCAGAGATTGCGCCAGCTCGAACGTTACGTCACCTCGGAAACCTTCGGCGTGCGCAGTCGTTTTAAAGAGCTTTAAGCTCGAATTAACAAACCGATGTCACCGTATTTTAAAAAGCTGGTTTTTTAAGCGCAATGACAGATGACGGGGTTGATAGAGAGTGATATTCGATTACCTACAAGCGCCTGCGGGCGCTTAATCTATTTTCAGTCATGCCAAAACTTGGCACGACGAGAGTTTGACGTTGGACTCAGGAGGGCAGTTTGATGCGCTATGCAGCAGCCGTAACATCTTCGGCAAAAAGTGGCCTGTTGAAGAAGGCCTTCAAATTTATCATTATGCTGGTGCTGACTTTCGCACCCGCCGGCGTTGCAGCAAAAGTGCTGGGCGTTCTGGGTCGAGGCCCGCTGCGCTATGTTCTGGCGCTGGTGCTGGAGCCGTTAGTAAGAAGGATTTTAACCGCGCTGTTCGGACGTTATGCCAGGGAGAGCAATGAAAAGATTCCAAAATGAATTTAACTCCATGGTCAACCGTGGGTTAGACCGACATTTACGTCTTGCCGTCACCGGCCTTAGCCGCAGCGGCAAGACGGCTTTTATTACCTCGCTAGTTAATCAATTGCTCCACGTTCATAGCGGTTCGCGATTACCGCTTTTTTCAGCCGTTCGTGAAGAGCGGCTATTGGGTATTAAGCGCGTTCCCCAGCGCGACCTCGGCGTGTCCCGTTTTACCTATGACGAAGGTATCGCACAGCTATACGGTGCGCCGCCGGCTTGGCCAACCCCGACCCGCGGCGTTAGCGAAATCCGGCTCGCCCTACGATTTCGTTCTAACGATTCCCTATTACGCCATTTCAAAGATACTTCGACACTCTTTCTGGAAATCGTCGATTATCCTGGCGAATGGCTGCTTGATTTGCCGATGCTGGAGCAGGATTATCTGAGCTGGTCGCGACAGATGGCTGGCCTGTTACAGGGACAACGTGCCGAATGGGCGCAGCCATGGTTGATGCTGTGTCGTCAGTGTGATCCGCTGGCACCGGCCGATGAAAATCAGCTCGCCGCTATTGCCCGGGCTTACACCGACTATCTGGTGCGTTGTAAAGATGAAGGACTGCACTTTATTCAGCCGGGTCGTTTTGTGTTGCCTGGTGATTTAGCGGGAGCGCCGGCATTACAGTTTTTCCCCTGGCCGGAGCTGCATCAGTATAGCGATGCCCAGTTGGCGCAGGCGGATAAACACAGCAACTTAGGCATGTTGCGACAGCGCTTTAACTATTACTGTTCCAGCATCGTCAAAGGTTTCTATAAAGAGCATTTTGTTCGCTTTGATCGACAAATTGTGTTGGTTGACTGCCTGCAGCCTTTAAACAGCGGACCTCAGGCCTTTAACGATATGCGCCTGGCGCTAACACAGCTGATGCAAAGTTTTCACTACGGTAAGCGCACGCTGTTTCGCCGCCTGTTTGCTCCGTGCATCGACAAGCTAATGTTTGCCGCGACCAAGGCCGACCATATCACTGGCGATCAACACGCCAACCTGGTGTCTTTGCTTCAGCAACTGGTGCAAGAGGCCTGGCAGAATGCGGCATTCGAAGGCATTAGCATGGACTGTGCCGGGCTGGCCTCTGTGCAGGCAACCGAGAGCGGAATTGTTGACTATCAGGGGCAGCCTATTCCTGCGGTCAAGGGCCATCGGCTTGAAGACGGCCAGCCGCTGACCGTTTATCCCGGAGAAGTGCCATCGCGCCTGCCCGGTAATG
>CAWUIY010000148.1:0-11118 GCA_963922555.1 uncultured Serratia sp.
TCGATGGAGCGGCATTATAGGGAGTTTCTGAGGAGCCGCAAGCGTTTATTTAAAAAAACTTTCTAACCGACTCTTTTTTCTACAATTCCGCTATGAACGCACAATAAAACACCGCTTTTAGCCATAATATCCCCCTTTACTTCGATTTTTGTGGAGTAAACTGGAATGAATCACGAGAACTTAACTCGCATAGGATGCAATTCATGTCATTAAACGCCCAACAACAAGCCGCTCAACGCAACCTTTCTTACTTATTGGCGGAGAATATTGCCCAACGCGTGTTGTCTGGCGAGTATGCGGAAGGAAGTATCTTGCCGGGCGAGATTGAATTAGGGGAAATATTCGGGGTAAGTCGCACTGCCGTACGTGAAGCGGTTAAAACATTAACTGCGAAAGGGATGCTTTTACCTCGCCCAAGGATTGGCACCAGGGTCATGCCGCAAAGTAACTGGAACTTTCTCGATCAGGAATTGCTGACCTGGTGGATGACGCGCGATAACTTTGATCAGGTGATGTCGCATTTCGTTTTACTGCGCAAGGCGCTGGAACCACAGGCCTGTTCATTGGCCGCCATTGAGGCAACCAGTGAACAGAAGCAGCAGCTCTCTTTATATATGTCGGAAATGCGTGAGCTGCATGACAACTTTGACCGCGAGCGCTGGATAAACGTTGATGCCCAGTTTCATCAGCTTATCTATGAAGCAGGGAAAAATCCTTTCCTCACCTCGTTCGCCAATTTGTTTAGCTCGGTGTATCAAAGTTATTTTCGCGCCATCACTGACAATAAAGTGATTAAGCTAGAACACCATCAGCGTATCGTCGATGCGATTCTGGCAAGTGATGCCAATGCCGCACTTGAAGCCTGTGTGACTTTACTGAAAGACCCGGCGTAAATTTCCCTTCTATATATAGAAACCTATATATAGAAGAGACTAGTGTTTTTTGCAGACTGAACCACGGACCACCAGCTCGGGTGTTAATACCAGAACCTGCGCTTCGGCTTCCGGTTCTTTCAGGCGATGCAACAAAGTATCGATCGCCAGCTCGCCCAACTCATCTTTTGGCTGATGAATAGTCGTTAAAGGCGGCGTCATATATTGCGCTAGCTGAATATCATCGTAACCCATCACGGCGATATCTTGCGGAACGCGTAAGCCTTGTTGATAAACAGCCTGATATACGCCAACCGCCATGGCATCGTTTCCGGCAAAAACGGCATCCGGCGGTTGGGGCAGCGCCAGCAATTTTTGCATCGCCGCAAGACCGCCAGCAAATTCGAAATCCCCCGTCACTTCAAAATCTGGGCGTAATGTAAGGTTTGCATCCTTTATTGCTTGCCTGTAGCCATCGAGGCGCTGCTGAGAAGTGGTTTTATCCAGCGGACCGGTTATACAGGCGATGCGCTGATACCCCTGCGCAACAAGATAGTCGGTAGCCATCTTGCCGCCGATAAATGCATTTTCTTGAATAATGTCATTCACACCGGCAAACGGCGCCCAATCCATCATTACTACCGGCACTGTGGGGTAGCGACTCAGCGTTTCCTGCGATGGGCAGTGATTTTCGGTGAACATCATGATCAGCCCGTCAACGCGCTTTTGCATCAGCGTTTCGATGCTGCGATTCATCCGCTCCTCGTCGCCGTCGGTATTGCACAGAATCAAACTGTAGCCACGCTCATAGCAGCTTCGCTCAACGCCTTGCACAACTTCTGAATAAAAAGGGTTGCTGCTTGAGGTGATTAACATGCCGATAGTATGGGTCTGATTGAGCTTCAGGCTGCGAGCGAGCGCGGAGGGCGCATAGTTCAACTGGCCGATGGCGGCATTGACTTTTTCACGGATAGTCTCACTCACGAAACGATTATTGTTAATCACGTGAGAGACCGTCGAGGTGGAGACGCCCGCCAGACGGGCGACATCTTTCATGGTCGGCAACTAAGACTCCTGACGCGCGAGGAAATCGTCAATCTCATTGCGCCACGGCACAGAGGGCTGGGCCCCGGCGCGTGTCACGGCAATAGCCGCCGCTGCATGGGCAAAACGCACGGCCTGGTCCATCGGTTTTCCTTCGAGCAGTCCGGTAAGCATTGCACCGTTGAAGGTATCTCCGGCAGCGATAGTATCGACAGCCTTCACCTTAAAGCCAGGAACGATACGACCTTCACCCTGCTGGCTCAGCCAAACGCCCTTGCTGCCAAGAGTGATAATCACCGTCGCGATGCCTTTATTATGTAACACCTGCGCAGCACGTGCGGCATCATCGGCGTTAGACACCTTCACGCCGGTCAGCTTTTCAGCTTCCGTTTCGTTGGGCGTGATCATATCCACCAGCGAAAGCAGCTCGTCTGGCAGTTCACAGGCTGGTGCTGGGTTCAAAATTACCTGTGTTGCGTTTTCATGAGCGATACGCGCAGCGGCGATCACCGATTCCAGCGGCGACTCAAGCTGCATTAACAAAGCAGAGGCTTCAACAATATGCTGCTGATAACGTTGCAGGTATTCTGGTGTCAGGGCGTTGTTGGCTCCGGCATCAATACCAATGACATTTTCACCCTCAGCATTAACAAAAATAAGGGCAACACCCGTCGTGGTATTTTCGATGGCTTCTATCGGGCGGGTATCGATGTTATCGCTAGCCAGCTGCTTGCGAACCTGCTCACCAATATCGTCACTTCCTACACAGGCAATAAATGAAATATCGGCTCCGCTTCTTCCTGCAGCTACCGCCTGATTGGCTCCTTTACCGCCGAAGGCCACATTATACTGCGAGCCTAAAACCGTTTCGCCTGGCTGAGGAAATTGCCTGACATTCAGGACGTGGTCAGCGTTAATGCTGCCCAGAACCACCAGCTTACCTTTATCCATTGCCTTTATTCCTGCATTTGACGCGCCACCGGTCAGGGTGGCGCCGTATTCATTAAGGTTGGGTAACCAGATTCAGTGCAACCGGGTTAATCGCCGGTACGGCCTGACCTTTCAGCACTTTATCTGCCGTCTCAACACCAATGATACCAATTTGATCGGGACGTTGAGCAACGGTCGCGCCCAGTTTTCCACTTTTAACAGCTTTTAAACCGTCTTCGGTGCCATCGAAGCCCACCACCAGCACGTCAGTTTTACCTGCGGTCTGCAAGGCACGCAGGGCACCCAGCGCCATTTCATCATTCTGAGCAAATACGGCCTGCACGTCTGGATGTGCGGTCAGCAGGTTCTGCATCACGTTAAGGCCTTTGGTACGGTCGAAATCGGCCGGTTGGCTTGCCAGCACGTTGAAATGATGTTCATCAACCGCTTCTTTAAATCCGGCACCACGTTCACGGGCTACCGATGTTCCTGCAATGCCCTCCAGCTCAATCACCTTGGCTTTATCACCCAGTTTTTTAGCGATGTAGTCACCGGCCATTTTACCACCGACTTTATTATCAGAAGCGACATGACTCACCACCTGACCTTTCGATGCCTGGCGGTCCAGAGTGATTACCGGGATTTTAGCCTGATTGGCCATCGCGACCGCATTACCCACGGCATCTGAATCTGTTGGGTTGATCAGCAACAGTTTGGTGCCGCGCACGGTAAGGTCCTGCACGTTAGCCAGCTCTTTAGCCGGATTGTTCTGTGAGTCCAGCACAACCAGGTTGTAGCCCAGTTTATCGGCTTCCTGCTGCGCGCCTTCTTTCATGGAAACAAAAAACGGGTTATTGAGCGTCGAGACCACTAGCGCAATGGTGTCCTTAGCCAGCACGTTAGCGCTGAAGGAGGCAGTCAATGCTGCCGCCGAAACCCACAATGCCACTTTCTTCATAGAAATCGTCATAGTAATCATTCCTGTAGGGGAGGTTATTTATTGCTTTTGTTATCGACCAGGACTGCCAGCAGGATGACCACTGCTTTTACAATCATCTGGAAATAAGAAGAAACGCCTAACAAATTTAAACCGTTATTTAGGAAGCCAAGGATTAGTGCACCAATCAGCGTACCGATGATCCGTCCTTTACCACCGGACAAGCTGGTGCCGCCCAACACCACCGCAGCGATGGCATCCAGCTCATAGCCGGTACCGGCGGTTGGCTGCGCCGAAGACAAGCGGGCAACTTCGATGATCCCCGCCAGTGCCGCAAGCAGGCCACACAGCGAATAAACGATGATTTTGACTTTATCGACACTAATCCCCGACAGGCGAGTTGCCGCTTCGTTGCCACCCAACGCGTAGATGTAACGACCCAGGCGAGTGTGATGCAGCATGTACCAGGCGGCAATAAACACCAGCGCCATCAGCCATACCGGCGTCGGGATGCCCAGTGGGCGGCCAATACCAAACCAGCCAAAGGCGTCGGCGACGTCATTAAAACCGGTGCTGATTGGGCTGCCATCGGTGTAAACCATGGTCACGCCGCGCAGCAGTAACATCATCACCAGCGTGGCGATAAACGCCTGAACCTTGCCTTTCGCGACAATCGCGCCGGTTATGCCACCGACAGCAGCGCCTAATGCCAGAGAGGCGATCACCGCCAGCGATGCGCTGGACTCATGCCCCACGACAGACGCCGCGACCGCGCCGGTCAGCGCTAACAGTGAACCCACGGACAGGTCGATACCTGAGGTCAGGATCACCAGCGTCATCCCCACCGCCATAATGGCGTTGACCGAGGTTTGCTGAAGGATATTAAACAGGTTATTAACGGTGAAAAAGTTAGGGCTCATTGAAGAGACCACCGCAATCAGCACCAGCAGCGCAATCAGCGACTTCTGCTCTAATAACCACTCTTTACTGATCCAGCGCTTTTTATTGGCCGGTAAAATTTGAGAACTCATCGTTGCTTACTCCTGGGTCACGCCGTATCGCTTGCCAACTGCGGCAGCCATTAATGCTTCTTGCGTCGCCTGTTCTATAGGAAACTCACCGCTTAAGTGGCCTTCGTGCATCACCAAAATACGGTCACTCATGCCGATTACTTCCGGCATTTCAGAGGAGACCAAAATAATGCTCAGACCTTCGCGCTTGAATTGGTTGATTAACTGATAGATCTCTTTCTTTGCGCCGACATCGACACCGCGCGTCGGCTCATCAAGGATCAACACCTTCGGACGCGTCATCAATCCGCGGGCAATTGCCACCTTTTGCTGGTTACCGCCAGAGAGCAGGCCGATGGGCTGCATCATTGACGGCGTTTTGATATTGAACAGGCGAATAAAATCGCCCACCGTCTGCTGCTCTTCGCCGTGCTTTAATCCGCCGCCTAGACGAGAGAAATAACGCAGCGCGGTCAGCGACATGTTTTCTTTAACTGACATCCCCAGTACCAGACCATCACGTTTACGGTCTTCGGAGATATAAACGATGCCGTTGGCTAATCCGTCTTGCGGAGTGCGCGGGTTGATCTCTTTGCCGTCGAGAGAAATCGATCCGCCGGTTTTTTTACGCGCGCCGTAAAGGATCTTCATTAATTCCGTGCGTCCGGCACCCATTAGCCCGGAAACGCCGAGGATCTCGCCGCCGTATAGTTTAAAGCTAACGTTTTTGACGCCCGGCCCGGAAACGTCATTTACCGACAGGCGCAGTAAACCGCGATCGTGATTAATACGCGGATACTGCTCTTCCAGACGACGGCCTACCATCATCTCGATCAGCGTGTCCTCTTGCAGTTCGCTGACCGGGCGCTCGGCAATAAACTGCCCATCGCGGAACACCGTAACGTCGTCGCAAATCTCAAAGATCTCTTTCAGGCGATGCGAGATATACACCACGCCGCATCCGGCGGCTTTCAGCTCGTTGATCACGCTAAATAAAGAGGCAGTTTCGGTATCGGTCAACGCGTCAGTCGGTTCATCCATGATGATGACCCGCGATTCAAAACTCAGCACTTTGGCAATCTCTACCATCTGCTGATCGCCAATCGACAAATCGCCCACCAGCCGATGGCTGCTGTAGCGAAGATTCAAGCGCGCCAGCAGCTTGTCGGCCTCGGCATACATCTTTTTCCACTGAATACGCCCGAAGCCGTTCACAAACTCACGGCCGAGGAAAATGTTCTCGGCGATGGTCAATTCAGGGATCAGGTTAAGTTCCTGATGAATAATGCCGATCCCGGCTTCCTGGGAATCTTTTGGACCGGTAAAACTGGCTTCCTTACCGAGGAAATGCACCGAACCGGCATCTTTTTGATAGATACCGGTCAGCACTTTCATCATGGTTGATTTGCCCGCGCCGTTTTCACCTACTAGCGCCATTACTTTTCCTGGATACACGCTCAACGCGGCACCCGATAACGCTTTCACGCCCGGAAAGGCTTTATCAATCCCTGAGAGTTGCAGTAAAGGTTGCATAAAGGCCTCAGAACGTGACGCCAGCACACAGGATAATGTTGGCGTAGGCCGAACATTCTCCGCTGCGGATGACGGCACGCGTTGTTTGAGTCTGTTGTTTGAAAGCCTGATGGCTGACATATTCCAACGTAATGGGTTTTCCCTGGTGTTGCTCAAGCTGTTTCAACTGACCGATCAGCGTTTCATGGAGCGCGGGGTTATGCTGTTTTATTTCTTCTGCGAGAACGGCATGCTCAACCTGCATCTCATCGGTGACTACCGAAAAAACCTGTAAAAAACTCGGCACGCCGTGGGTCAGGGCGAGGTCGATACGCTGCGTCGTGGCTGGGACAGGCAAACCGGCGTCGGCAATCACGATGCGATCAGTGTGGCCGAGACTGGCAGTCAATTTTGAGACTTCGGCATTCAGTAACATGGCTTTCTTCATTATCAGCTCCTACAGCGAAACGTTTCGCTTGCGGATGATTCTAGGAAATTGCCAGCCGCTGGCAACGAGCAGAAGATGAATTTGTGATCGCCGTCGAAACGTTTCGCTGATGAATTAACAACGGCTAATAACTTAAGCCGAATAAAACGAGATTACCGGCGAATGCCAGAAAAAGAGGGAAGAATAAAAGAGAAGGGGAACGGGACTAAAAGCAAAAACGCCGCAGGATTTCTCCCACGGCGTTTTGATGACTCACTGCTGAAAGCTTATATCTCGACCTGGGTACCCAGCTCAATCACGCGGTTAGGCGGGATCTCGAACTGGTCAGGGGCACGCAGGGCGTTGCGGCTCAGCGCGATAAACAGCTTGCCGCGGAAGTAGAGATACCACGGACGTTTGGTCAGGATCAGCGATTCGTGCGACATAAAGAACGACGTTTCCATCATGCGACATGACAGGCCTTCAAGTCCGCAACGGTGGAAGACTTCCTCCACGTTTGGCGTTTCTTTGAAGCCGTAGCTCGCGACCACGCGCCAGAACGTTGGCGACATCTGTTCAATGGTGACGCGGCGAACGTTATGCACAAATGGTGCATCTTCGGTTCGCAGGGTCAGCAACACGACACGCTCGTGTAACACTTTGTTGTGCTTGAGGTTATGCAGCAACGCAAACGGGATGACGTTAATTGCGCGTGACATGTAAACCGCGGTTCCAGGCACACGCACCGGCGGCGATTTCTCCAGTGAGGCAATCATCGCCTCAAGGGAATTTCCGTGCTCATGCATACGACGCATAAGGCGGAAACGCTCGCTCTTCCAGGTCGTCATGACAATAAACATCATCAGCGCCAGTACCAGCGGCAACCAACCACCCGACAGGATTTTTGTGGCGTTAGCAGCAAACAGCGGCACGTCGATGAATAACAGTACTGCGGCCAGCACAGCAACGATAAAACCTTTCCAGTGCCAGTTTTTGAAAGCCACGGTACAGGACAGGATTGTCGTCAGCACCATGGTGCCGGTTACGGCGATACCATAGGCCGCAGCCAGATTGCTTGAGTGCTCAAAGCCGAGGATAACAATCACCACCGCGAAATAGAGCAACCAGTTAATGACCGGCACGTAAATCTGCCCAGCTTCCATTTCGGAGGTGTGAATGATGCGCATCGGCGGAAGATAACCCAGACGCACCGCCTGACGAGTCAGGGAGAACACGCCGGAGATAACGGCCTGAGAGGCGATGATAGTCGCCAGCGTCGCCAGGATTAGCATGGGCAACAACGCCCATTCAGGTGCCAGCAGGAAGAACGGGTTCTTTATAGCTTCTGGGTTTTTCAGCAGCAATGCGCCCTGACCGAAGTAGTTCAACACCAGCGAAGGAAGCACCACGCTAAACCACGCGAGACGGATGGGCATTTTGCCGAAGTGGCCCATATCGGCATACAGCGCTTCTACCCCGGTAATCGACAGCACAACGGCGCCAAGAGCCAGGAAAGCAAAACCTTTATGCTCGATAAAGAAGTTGAACGCCCACACCGGGTTGATGGCGCGCAGCACTTCAGGGTTTTGAATGATGCTATTCAATCCAAGCACTGCCAACACCAGGAACCATAACAGCATGACCGGCGCAAACAGTTTACCCACCAGCCCGGTACCGTGTTTTTGTATGAAAAACAGCAAGGTCAGGACAAAAATAGAAAGCGGGACGATATAGGAATCAAGACTTGGAGCGGCAATTTCCAGACCTTCCATCGCGGAAAGCACCGACATCGCAGGTGTGATGACTACCTCGCCATAGAAGAAGCTGCCGCCTATCAGGCCGAGTATCACTAATATGGCAGTGGCTTTTGCCGAGGTATTTCTTCCAGCCAGCGACATCAGAGTCAGTATCCCACCTTCACCTGCGTTATCCGCACGTAAAACGAAAGACAGGTATTTGGCTGATACGACGATGACCAACAACCAGAAAATCAGGGAGAGGAAACCATATACGACGCTGGGTTCGACGTTAAATCCGTAGTGGCCGGAAAAACACTCTCGCAATGTATAAAGAGGGCTTGTACCGATGTCACCATAAACCACACCGATGGCGGCCAGGGTTATTGCCGGGAGTGACCGTTTATGTTCTGTGCTCATAATTGGTTTCTTTTATGCTTTGTCATTTGGCTGACTTGAGTATTTGGCTAAAAAATTCTTTGCCTAAAATCCGTAAGCTATGTGGGTTGGCAGTTCCTTTAAACCCACCAAAAGGCGCACAGTATGCACGAATAAATAAGATTGCCTACCCTTTAATATAAAGACAAGCAAACAATTCACCCGATCGGATCACATTTCAGCGACTGGAAAGATTTTAAGAATCAACAAGCTATATCGCCAATAAAAATCATGGTTTATTATCGGCTTGCAGTCCACTATTCCATCACGTAAGTCACTATTTGGGGCAGTTTAAAATACATTATGGCGCAATCACCTCTTTTGGCAGAACGAATCACCCGACTGGCGAATGCGCTGGAAAACGGCCTTTACGAGCGGCAAGAAGCGATTCGTCTCTGCCTGCTGGCAGCGCTTTGCGGAGAAAGCGTATTTCTGCTTGGGCCACCGGGTATCGCCAAGAGCCTTATCGCCAGACGTTTAAAATACGCTTTCCGCGATGCGCGCGCCTTTGAATATCTGATGACCCGCTTCTCCACGCCGGAAGAAGTGTTTGGCCCGCTTTCCATTCAGGCTCTAAAAGACCAGGGCCGCTATCAGCGACTTACCCAAGGCTATCTGCCTGAAGCTGAAATTGTTTTTCTCGATGAAATCTGGAAGGCCGGTCCGGCGATCCTCAATACGCTGCTCACGGCCATCAATGAACGGCGTTTTCGCAATGGCGATAGCGAGGCGGCTATCCCAATGCGCCTGCTGGTCAGCGCCTCTAACGAATTGCCCGAAGCCGATGGCGGCCTGGAAGCGCTCTATGACCGCATGCTTATTCGCCTGTGGCTTGACCGCGTTCAGGACAAGCAGAACTTCCGCTCCCTGCTTACCAGCCGCCATTCGGAAAACACGCATCCAGTGGCTGAAGGTCTCAGTATCACCGATGAAGAATACCAACAATGGCAGCATGAGATCGAAAAAGTCAATCTGACCGAACACTGCTTCGAACTGATTTTTCAGCTGCGTCAGCGCCTTGCCGCACTCGAAAATGCGCCCTATGTTTCAGACCGTCGATGGAAGAAAGCCCTGAGATTACTTCAGGCCTGCGCGTTTTTCAGTGGACGCCAATCCGTATCCCCCGTCGATCTGGTACTGCTCAAAGACTGCCTGTGGCATGACATGAGCTCTTATCATTTGTTACAAACGCAGATAGAACAAAGCATTACCGAACAGGCTTATCAGCAGCAAACCTTAAGTTTAAAAATTCAGCAACTCAACCAGCAGTGGAACCAGTATCAACAGCAGCAAAGCAATCGTCAGGCGATTAAAGTCAGTAAAAAATCAGGTATGTTCAGCCGCAAACCGCAGTACCAGTTGCCTGATTCCCTTTCTTCCTCCAGCCTGACGCTACTTTTGCAACAGCCACTCCATCTGCACGACATCCAGGTGACTCACGTGCTGGTGGAGCGCGAACAGCTGGCTGAGTGGTTAATGAAAGGCGGTCAGGTCAAGGGCAAGCTCAACGGCATAGGTTTTGCGCAGGTTATTGATGTCGAAGTCGATGAAAAACTTCAGTTAGTCATTTTCGATGTCAGCCGTCAGCCAAGTTTTTTGACCTTGCCCGGCAGCGAACATATTTCAGTGCCCGAAGAGATGAAAACGACGTTAGCCAATATCGGTGAATCGCTTACTCAACAGCGGCAGCTGTTTAATCAGCATCATCCTTGCCTGTTTGTGCCCGTGGAGTGGACTACAAAAATCGAAGCCAGCCTGATCCGCGTGAATGAACAACTGATCCAGCAGCAACAGCTGTTTGGTAAAAGCTAAATATGTTTAGCCTCGAGACGCTGGACGTCATGCTGGCTATAAAGGAAGCCGAGCTGATCGACGAGTTGATCGTTGCGCTTTTGGCCGCACCCCAGCTGCAGGCTTTCTTTGAGAAATTCCCGCGCCTCAGGCGAGCGCTTACCAAGGATGTGCCGGAGTGGCGCTTTAGGCTAAAGCAACGCATCCACGATACGCCGGTTCCCCCGGAGCTGGCGAAAGAGTTCTACCTTTATCAACATTGCCAGCAAAGCAGTGCCTCGCTATTCACCAGCGAACTGGACACCACCGTCGAGCAGTTGGCACAGCTGAACTCGCCGTTTGCCACAGAAGCCAGTTCGCTGCGCGACAACATGTCCATGCAGAGCAGGTCTTCTATTAATGACAGTTTCCAGGGGCTATT
>CAWUIY010000149.1:0-11039 GCA_963922555.1 uncultured Serratia sp.
ACGGATTAACAGTCCGCCGTTCTACCGACTGAACTACAGAGGAATCGTTGGAACGGGGCGAATAATAGCGACTGCCGTCGTGCATGTCAAAGGGCATCTGCAAATTTGTGTGCGACTGCTGGTAGTTTGCTCAAGTTGTTGAGAATTGAGCCAAAATAAGTGTTTTTTCACTCATTTAAACTAAACCCTGCAGATTAGCCCTGACTTTTTTGGTGAGGATTGCCTCAGTGTAAAAGCCTGCAACCCTCACTTTTGGGTTATTCACGCCGTAAGCTCCGGCTATTTCAGCACAGAACAGGCCTTCATTATTCTCTGGCACGCTTCATTGAGTCGCTTATCGTCAATCGCATAGGCGATACGAACGTAAGGTGAAGCGCCAAAGGCCGAGCCTTGCAGCGTTGCGACGTGCGCTGCATCAAGCAGATATTCAACAAAATCGATGTCGGTCTTGATAACCACACCCTTTGGCGTCGTCTTCCCCAGCATTCCGGAGCAATTGGCAAATATATAAAATGCGCCTGGCGGCAGATCGGCACTCAGCCCATTGATATCATTGATACAGGCCATCATCTTCTGGCGGCGCACGTCCAGGATCTCGCGCCATTCGGCAAGAAATCCATTGTCCTGTTCCAGCGCTGCCACGGCGGCGGCCTGCGAGATAGAGCTGGGATTCGAGGTGCTCTGCGATTGCAGAATTTGCATCGCTGAAATCAGCCATGCGGGACCACCGGCATAACCGATGCGCCAGCCGGTCATCGAATAACCTTTGGAGACACCGTTGATGGTCAAAATACGCTCACTAAGCTTTGGTTCAATCTGCGCCAGAGTCACGAACTGCGCCGGGGCGTGGCAGATATGCTCGTAGATATCATCAGCCATGATCAGCACGTGCGGGGCTTCGAGCAGCACATCGGCCAAAGCACGCAGTTCGTCGGCGCTATAGACCGCGCCAGTGGGATTGTTTGGGGAGTTAAGGATCAGCCAGCGCGTTTCCGGGGTGATAGCGGCGGCGAGGTCGGCAGGCTGCAATTTCCAGCCATTTTCTTCCAGACAGGGAACAATCTTAGACTCCCCCTCCGCTAATGAAACCATATCGGGATAAGAAACCCAGTAAGGTGCTGGAATGATCACTTCTTTGCCGCTGGAGACGGTGGCTAAAAGCGCATTGAAAATCAGCTGCTTCGCGCCACTTCCGGCGATAACTTCTGTTACTTTATAACAAAGGTGGTTTTCTTTTGAAAATTTATCAATAATAGCGTTCTTTAGTGTACTAGTACCTGAGACTGCCGTGTATTTTGTATCACCTTGTACAATCGCATTGATGCCTGCCTGCTTGATATGGTCAGGGGTGTCAAAGTCCAGTTCTCCTTCACCGAGATTGATGACATCGACCCCTGCCTCAGACAGTGCGCGGACTCGATCGGAAATAACCGCCGTTGGAGAAGGACGTACACGTCGCAGTCTTGGCGCAGTAAACTCAGCTGACATCTTTTACCCTTTTATAAGAATTAAGCAAAATTGTATTATGTGTATCAAATAAACCAATTTAAATTATCATGGCTTATTCGACATTGCTCATAGTTTCTTCAGTTCTTGCTGAGAGTTTCCTCAGCGCTGCGACAGAGGTTTCATAAAAAACCGCTGTTAAATTAAATATTTATCACCAGGTTAATTAATTTATGGCTTTGACATTTGTTGCTCATAACACTCCAGAGCCTGCACTTTATGGTGCTATGGCCTCTGTCCTCGCTGAACAAACAGGGGCTGATTTAGCCCATCTGATGACTAACTGGGATATTTCCAGCTTTGCCGATGCCTGCCAGCACGTCACCGCAGAAGGCAATCTGGTTGCCAGTGGCCTGTTATGGCACGAACGACGTAATAGAAAATCTCCCGGAAAAGCATTAACACTCAGTGAGTTACTTAGCCTGAACCCCAGTCAGGACTGGATTATCCCGCTAAGTCCCTCGGGATTAACCGATTTACCACAAATGGTGGCCTTAGCCCGTCAGCACGCGATTGAATTTCAGATCATCGATGTTGAACCCCGTGAACAAGGATTCCAGTTCGGCAGCCATGGCATCATCGACAAGGCGCAGACAATCTGGTGGCGCGATAACTACGGGCGTTTGACTTCTGGGCCTCGTGTTGCGGCACCTCTTGGTTCCCTGCGACTCAAAATAGCCTTGTTGGGAACCTATCAGGACCAGATCCAAAGCTATCCGGCAACGCTTGCAGCCCTGGGGGATGCGGCCGATGCTCAAGGTCTGCACGTTGAAACAGTCTTTATTCCTCCGCGCTCGCCAGAGCACGTTTTACGCAGCGTGATGCAACAAATCGACGGCGTGATTTTGCCTGGCGGTTCAGATATGCAAAACGTAGCGGGGCAGATCCGCGTTGCTCATTATTGTCTCCGTCAGCAGATCCCCACGCTGGGTCTGTGTCTGGGGATGCAAACTATGGCCACAGCCGTTATCCAGCAGATGACCGGCAGCCTGTTTGCCAACCTTGCCGAGGCGGATCCGCTGGCCGCGGTAAAAACCTTTGTGCCTCTGGCAGAGGCGGCAGCGCACCCTGAGCATCGTCTGGGCGCTAAGGTTATGAGTTTGCGTAAAGGCTCGCAGATGGCAGCCGTGTTGGGCGATAAAGCCACGCTGCGCTATAACCATCGCTTCCAACTTAATCCACTGTTTATTGACGATCTTGAAGCCTATGGACTGGCCGTCTCAGGTACCGATCAGAGTGGCACGATTGCCGACGCCATCGAATACGCTGAGCATCCGTTTTATTTGGGCGCGCAAGGTCATCCCGAACTCACTTCAACGGCGTTGCAGCCCCATCCGTTGTTTAGCGCTTTTCTGCAAGCCAGCCTGAAGCGTTGACAGCAGGCCCCTCCGTCTGGAGGGGCCTTCAAACTTTATGGCTTAAGCGTAACGCCACTACGGCTGTCGGCTGCAAGACGCACAAGTTCGGCTTTTACTGCTTCAATCTCAGGAGCAGTAAGATCGATTAATGGCGAGCGCACGTGGTGACCATCAAAACCACGCAGGTTCATTGCTGCCTTAACAACCTGCGGCTGTCCAAGGCGGCGGGCCAGCGCGCGATAGGGATACCACAGCTGATGCAGCTCACGGGCGGTGTTGGCATCGCCATTTTCCAGCGCACGATAGGTCGCCAGAATAATTTCCGGCAACGCGCCGCTGTTGGTGGTGCTGATACCGTCAAAGCCACACATCATCGGGCCGAGGAAGGCCAAATCAGAAGCGCAGAACAGGCGCAAACGGCCGCCCAGACGATTGGCTATCTGGTCTATAGCGGTCGGGTTAAGGTCACCTTGTTTGATACCGACTACGCCTTCGATATCGGCCAACTCTTCAAGTACGGCGGGTGGCAATGTGATACCGATGCCAGGCGCGTTGTAGACCAGAATCCCGGTACGTGACAGCGGGGCCATTTTTTTGAAGAAGCTGACGATTTGCGCGTTGGTGACTTCGGAAACAAACGGCGGTGTCACCATTGGCAGGCCGCCGAGATCGCCTGCCAGCTGGGTCAGTTCGCTCACTACACGCGCATCGGAACCCGCGCTGCACAGCATTACCGGCACGCGATCGCCAACCACATCCATGACTTTACGGAATAAAGTGGCACGTTCTTCGGTCGTCATGGTCGGGAATTCGCCGTAGGTTCCCCCGATCAGAATCCCGTCATAACCCAGCTCGATTACGCGCTCGATGTTGCGCGCCAGACCGGCAAAATCAAAATCACCGTTGGCGGTAAAAGGCGTCACGGTAATATTGAAAATACCGTGTAAACGCGCCTGACTTTCATAGATATCTTTCATCAATCTTTTCCTTGCAGGATCCGAACGTAATTAAAGTAAAACTAGTGGGCGTTCCACAGAGCCTAAAACCCGGTAACCGGTCTCGGTAACGACGATGGTTTCACTTACGCCAACGGTAAACTCACCATAAATGAGCAGAGCAGGGGGAATATGGAAGGTCATGCCCGGTTGTAATTCGGTGGTAATGCCACTGTAAAGGCTGAGGATCGCGCCTTCGCCCCAGTCGGGTGCGAAGGAAACGCCGATGGAATATCCGGTGCGCTTCTTAAAGTTATCGGTATAACCGGCGCGGTCGATGACCCTCTGGCAGGCAATGTGCGGCGCTTCACAGGTCGCTCCCGGACGAATTGCATCCAGTGCTGCCTGCAAGGCTTCCTGACAGGTTTTTTCCATTTCAAGCGCGATGGCAGGCGGTTTACCCAGCCATGCCGAACGCATGAGCGCGGCGTGATAACGGTCATGGGTGGCGGCCATTTCAAGGAAGATCGGATCGCCATCGGCAATCTTGCGACGACGCCAGGTACCGTGAGGCACGCCAGTGCGAGGGCCGGATGAGACCAGCGGTTCCATGCCCATATATTCTGAACCTGCAGCAATCGCCGCACCCATCATCGCGGCCACCAGGTCGTTTTCAGTGGCACCGGCGGCAATCGCTTTGCGACCGGCCAGCATGCCTGCATCGACATAGCGTGCGGCATGGGCCATTTTTTCCAGCTCGGCGGCTGATTTCACCGCGCGCAGCTGTTCAATCACTCCGGCTGCATCATGAATAGTGCCTAACTCGGCCTGCAACGCTTCATAGACGGCAATGGGCAGGAACCAACCGCGTTTATCGATGCCGATACGTTTTTGTGTCCAGCCGCGGTTTTTCAACACGTCGAGCAGGAAATTCACCGGGTTGTCGCCATCGGTATAGATAGCCGCATCACGGATAAAGGTGTTGGAAATAAAGTTGAAGTATTCCAGCTGGCGGATCACAAACACCGGATCGCCCTCGACCGGCAGGACCAGTGTCTGGAAGGTGTAATAGCCCGGAGTTTGCTGACCAGTAAGATAAAAGATGTTTTCAGGACTGGTGATCACCATCAGATCCAGTCCTGCTTTGGTCAGCAGTTGACGTGCGCGCTCGATACGCAGCTGGTATTCGGTCTCTGCAAAGGCGGATTCCGCCCCTGGGACAACCCGGCCAAGATCGGGCAATGCTGGTTTTTGCATAATTACGTCTCGCTCTCAGAAATAAATCAGGTTTTTAAGAAGAAAATGTTTGAATAAGTTCTGCCTGTGATGGATCAAATTCGATACCCAGACCGGTTATCTCGCTGCTACTGACCAAACCCTGGAAGTAGGTCAATCCAGACACGGGATCGTTGCCAAGGCCGTCAGCACCATACAGTTCGGCATGGGCCGGCTGGCAGGCGTGTGCCACGTGCAGCGCTGCTGCGGTTGCCGCTGCGCCTTCATTCATTTGGCCGATCATAAAAGGGATCCCGGCGCTGTTAAGCTTTTGAGCTGCGCGAATGGCCGGGGCAATTCCACCCATCTTGACCAGTTTGATATGTGCCCAAACCTTGCCCTGCATCGCCAAAATGCGCTGTAAGTCGGCCTCGGAACTCATGCTTTCATCAAGCATCAGCGGGATCGGACTATTGGCGGCCAGCGTCGGATATAGATGAGCGTTGGCATCGGCAATCGGTTGTTCGAGATAGCTCAGCTCAAATTTCTGCAAGGCGAGCAAATGGCTACGCGCCTGCTCGGGCTGCCATTGGCCGTTGGCATCCGCAGAAAGATGCACCTGGCTGCCAAAACGGCGGCGCAGGGCGGTGAGCCGGTCAATATCATCGTCGATGGAACCAATACCGACGCGCAGTTTGAGGTGGCTGAAACCGCGATCCATATAGGCTGTCGCCTGGCTTAGCATCTGTTCCTGTGAAGACCAGAACAGCGTCTGATTGGTGGCATAACAAACTGGCTGTGGAAAATCCGAACCGATTAGCCTTGCGACGCTGATGCCGTTCTGGCGAGCAATCAAATCGTGCAGCGCCATATCCAACAGCATGCGAGTTGGCGCCAGGCTGTCCGCTAACAGGCTTTCCAGCGACAGCAACAATGTGCTGGCTGACTGCTGCCAGTCCAATGCGCGCAGTGCTCTCATCACGTCACCGAGCACCAACTCGGCACTGTAGCCGTTGAGGTAGGCAACGTTAATTCGTACCTCTCCCACACCACAAATCGCCTTGTCTTCAAGCAGCAAATACAGCTCTTCGAGCATGGCAATACTGCCCGAAGAGGCGGTATACAATTGCAGATGGGGATAGCGCAACTCGGCGCGATACAGCGTGGCTTTCACCGGCTTATCCTCGGGTCAGCATTTTCAGGGCAACATCGCGATAGATCTCACCGGCGGCAATAAATTCGTCCAGCGGTACAAATTCATCAGGTTTATGCGCCACCGACAGCGAGCCGGGGCCGATAACAATGCCCTTAGTCCCGAGACTGCGGAAATGCACCAGATCGCAGCCGCCCTGGAAGCCAAACGGGCCGGGTTCGTCCAGTCCCTGAGCGCGACAGGCCTCAAGGCCCGCTTGCACAATAGCCTCCTCGACAGCCGTTTCGGTCGCGCCGCCGGTGGTCGGTTTGAAAGTGACTATTTCACTGCGCACGCCAAACTTTTCATGAGCCAGAGCCAATAGATCACGGAGTTCCTGCTTGACCTGTTCTTCGTCTTCTCCTGGTACCATGCGGCGGTCGAGGAGCAGTTCGCAGGTGTCAGGCAGCACGTTATCTGCGTGTCCTCCCGAAATGCGGGTGACTGTCAGGCTGGCCGAACCAACCAGCGGATGGCAGCGGCAGCGCACGCTGTGCTCGTGCTGCTGTTCGACCAGACCCAGCAACTGTGCGGCGCGAAAAATTGCATTTTCACCCAACTCGGGAGTCCCCGAATGCGCCGTCACGCCGTGCACGCGAACCAGCGGCCGCAGGCTGCCTTTATGGGCAGAGTAGGTGGTGTTGGAGGTGGGTTCGCCAATCACGGCAAAGTCGATTTTTGCCGGGGCTTCACGCACGTAGAATTTCGCGCCTTCGCTGGCGACTTCTTCGTCGGCCACAAAAATTCCCATCAGCGTACCTGACCAGCTTTGCGGATTGCTGGCGAGCATGCGCATGGCTTCAATCATAGCGACCAATGGGCCTTTGGCATCGCAGGAACCACGGCCAAACAGCTTGCCGTCGCGCTCTGTCAGAGTGAAAGGATCCTGACTCCAGCCGCCGCCCGCGGGCACGACGTCGATATGAGTATTGAAGGCGAAGCAGGGACCTGCACCGTTTTCCAGCCGGGCAATTACGTTGGTGCGACCCGGTTGGTACTCGCTGAGAGTGAGATCAAAGCCTGCCTGTTGCAGCCAGACGCTGATGAGCTCAGCGGCTTCGCGTTCGCGGCCCGGCGGGTTTTCCGTGTTGATCGCCACCAGTGCGGCGAGGTCACGTTTCATTCTGTTGATGTCTGGCGATGAAGTGTTCATCGACGTCTCCTGAAGTTGGCCCTGGTGAGGCACAGTAAAATTTACTCAGTGTAAAATCTGGTCGAGGAAGCGTTGTGCTCTCTGGCTAACGTCTCCCCCAAAGAATTTTTCGCCCGTGGCATGCTCAATGATTTCGCCATTTTCCATAAACACGATGTGATTGGCCGCGCGACGCGCAAAGCCCATCTCATGCGTGACGACGATGCTGGTCATGCCCTCGGCGCTGAGATCGGCCATAACGTCGATCACTTCGCGGATCATTTCCGGATCCAGCGCGGAGGTCGGCTCATCAAACAGCATCAGCTTGGGTTTCATCGCCAGCGCACGAGCAATCGCCACCCGCTGCTGTTGCCCACCGGAAAGCTCGTCGGGAAAGCTGTCCGCCTTGTCCGGGATCCTTACTTTTCCCAGCAACTCCAATGCCTGCGCTTCTGCCTCGGCGCGACTCACTCCCAGCACGGTCATCGGTGCCAGCATGATGTTTTCCGCCGCCGTGAGATGTGAAAACAGCTCATAGTTCTGGAATACCATGCCGATTTCCTGACGCAGGCGGTGCGGCTCGACGTTAGACTTGGTTATCTCGTCGGAGCGGAAAAAGATGCTGCCGCCCTCGATGGATTCCAGAAGATTGACGCAGCGCAACAGGGTTGATTTTCCCGATCCGGAAGGTCCGATAAGCACCACGGTTTCTCCCTGTTTTACGCTTAGGGAACAGTTTTTCAACACGTGCTGGCTGCCGAAGTGTTTATCGACCCCGATGATTTCCAGCAAAGGTTTTTCATTTTTCATCGGCTAGCCCCTAGTTGGATGCGCTGCTGCGCAGCAGACGTTCGGTTAATGACAGCGCCGGTTTTTTACGCTTTTTCGGATCCAGCGCGCGTTCCAGCCAGGCCTGGCCAATCATGAAAATAGTGGTGAGTACCAGGTAGTAAATCCCGGCTGCGCAGAGTGCTTCAAAGTAGCGGAAGCTGGCGCTGGCAGTCTGGTTGGCGATCAACAACAGTTCCTGAACGGCAATCACTGACACCAGAGCGCTGGACTTCAGCATGCTGATCATCTGGTTGCCCATCGGAGGCAAAACGATACGCGCCGCCTGCGGCAAAACAATCTTGCGCATAATCTGCCCCTGGGTCATGCCCAGCGCCATGCCGGCGGTGCGCTGGCCGCTTCTCACTGCCTGCAAGCCAGATCGCAGGATTTCCGCCATGTACGCCCCTTCGTTTAATGACAGCGCCATCACCGCACAGGTAAAGGCGGAAAAGCGCAGGCCAAAGCTCGGCAGGACGTTATAGACAAAGATGATTTGAAACAGCACCGGAGTACCGCGAAACAGCCATAAATAGAAGAAAGCCAGAACAGGGCCCGCCCGAAAGCGGGACTCCTGCAATAAAGCCAGAATCAAACCCATCATGATGCCGAAAAACAGTGAACACACTGTGATCAGCAACGTCATTACTGCGCCCTGAAAGAACGCCGGTGACAATAGGTATTGCCAGACCAGATCAAGCGACATGATTTTTCCTCGATGTCAGGGAGCAAAACCTGCAAAACGTTTACCCGGTATTTGCGGTGCTGCAAGAAATACAAATACAAAATTAAAAGCGTTAAGAAACGACCATTAAAAAATGGAGACTGAAGCCGGGAACTGCCATTTCTTGATAAGTTTCTGATAGCTGCCGTCTGCCACCAGATCTTTCAGCCCGGTTTCCAGCAGAGTTTTCATTTCGCCGTCGCCTTTGCGCACTGCAAAGCCGATATGGGTGTCAGCCTCGAATTCCGGACCAGTGGTCTGGAAGGTATCGCCTTTTTCACTCAGCAGTGCCACGGCACCGGGTGTTGAAAGGTATTCGGCATCGGCACGTTTTTGTGCCACGGCCACGGCGGAATCTGTTGCTGCCGGGAAGGTCAGCACAGTAAGGCTGGTTTTTTTTGCGTCGAGGCATTTTTGATTATCGGCACGAGCCTGGCTCTCTTCGATGCCACCCAGGGTCACGGCGATGGTTTTGCCACACAGTGACAGGTCACGTCCGGTAATTTTCTCTGGATTGCCTTTGGCAACGATCACCCGACTACCGATTTTTAGGTAAGGCACAAAGTCAACCTGCTGGGCGCGGGTCGGATTGATGTACATCGCCGAGTTGATGATATCCAGGCGCTTACCCTGCAAAGCCGGAATAAGCCCTTTGAACTCCATCGACATAGGCGTCGGCTTGAGTGCCAGTTTTTTCGCAAGCGCGGTGATTAGATCGATATCGAAGCCGGTAAGGTTGCCCTCTTTGGTAAACTCGAAGGGCATAAATGTGGCTGCGGTACCATAAGTCAGTTCACCCTGAGTAACCATTGACGGGGTAGCCGCCTGGCTTACCAGGGGAAAACTCAGGCACATTGCGGCCAGAGATAGGGCGGTATATCGACGCAAAAAATTAGTTTTCAGCATGACAGACTCCATTTTCTCACGAGCAGGATTGCTCTTTATGTATCATTAAATACAATTAAAAGCGTGAGTCAAGGCTCTTTTATGGTGCATTAATGCACGATTTGGGGGCTTTTTACGCAGGCTTCACCATTTGTGAATGCTGTGATATTGTATATTTATCGCAATAAATACTTTAGGTGCCTGCTTTAATGAACCCAACTGCAACCGCCAGCGGAAGGCGTCTGGCCAATCAAATCCTCGACCTTATTCGTGAAGCAAAATTTGAGCCAGGCCATCATTTGCGTGAGCAACAATTGGCCGATTTGGCTGGAGTATCGCGCACCCCGGTTCGCGCTGCGCTCAAGCTACTCAGCGAGTTGGGTATTATCGAAGCGCGCCGCAATCAGGGCTTTTTCCTGCTGAAAGCTTACGACGAGCTGCAACGCATAAGCATTGATGTGCCGACCAGCAGCGATCAGGAGTTATATGAGCAACTGGTGAAAGACAGGATTGCCGGCAAGCTGCCCGATTCATTAACGCAAATTGAAATTGCTCAACGCTATGACGCCGATCGCGGAGTGATGTCACGCACGCTGTTACGACTGTCGGAAGATGGGCTTATCGCCCGTAATAAAGGACACGGTTGGTCATTTTTGCCGACGCTAAATAGCGATGTTGCGCTGAGCAATGGTTACGGTTTTCGCCTGATGATCGAGCCTGGTGGGCTGGTATCACCCAATTTTCGTGCCGATAAAAGTGCGCTCAAACGCCTGCGTTTACAGCATATCTATCTGATTAATCACCCGGATATTCTCGCGGTCGATAGCCGGCAGATCTTTGAAACCGATGCGACGTTCCATGAAATGCTTGCTGAATTCAGCGGCAATATTTTTGTCCTGCAAGCGATTCAACAACAAAACCGCCTGCGTCGACTGCTTGAATTCGGCTCCTACACCAATAAGCAGCGGGTACGCGAGTGGTGTCAGGAACATGTCGCCATTATTGATGCGGTGCTGGAAGAACGCATGGCTGAGGCGGCCGAAATGATGAGAAAGCATCTGCAGTCAGCGTATCAAATGGTTCTAAATAAAGTCAGTAAATCAAACGACAACAGAGGTATGTGATGGATTTTGGAATTACAGGCCGCGTAGCGCTGGTGAGCGGTGCCGGGGGAGGATTAGGGCGCGCAATGGCGCTGTCGCTGGCCGCAGAAGGGGCAGTGATTGCCGTTTGTGGCCGCACCGAAGCGGCATTAATTGAGACT
>CAWUIY010000150.1:0-10988 GCA_963922555.1 uncultured Serratia sp.
TTACGTCAAGTCTATCACGGCGATACTTTTGGTGCGATGGCGTTCTGTGACCCACAAAACTCGATGCACAGCCTGTATCAGGGATATTTGCCCGAGCATCTGTTTGCCGATGCGCCGCAGAGCCGTTTTGATGGTGAATGGCAGGCTGATGATATCGCCCCGTTTGCCGCGCTGTTGCAAGCCCATGAAAAAGAGATCGCGGCGGTGATCCTCGAGCCGGTGGTTCAGGGTGCAGGCGGGATGCGAATTTATCACCCGGAGTATCTGCGTCAGGTCCGCAAACTGTGTGATGACACAGGCATTCTGCTGATTGCCGACGAGATTGCCACCGGCTTTGGACGCACCGGCAAGATGTTCGCCTGCGATCATGCCGGGATCACGCCGGATATCCTCTGCCTGGGCAAGGCGCTGACCGGCGGTTATATGACGTTATCGGCCACGCTGACCACCCGCGCGGTCGCCAATGTGATCAGCAACGGCGAGGCGGGCTGCTTTATGCACGGCCCGACATTTATGGGTAATCCGCTGGCCTGCGCAGTCGCTAGCGCCAGCCTGTCATTACTGGCGGAGAACCGCTGGCCGCAACAGGTCGCTGCGATAGAGGAACAGCTTAACGCCGAACTTATGCCATTGCGGACGCATTCCGCAGTGGCTGATGTGCGGGTATTAGGGGCAATTGGCGTGGTAGAGATGAAGCAGCCGGTCAACATGGCGCGGCTGCAACAGCATTTTGTGGCGCAAGGCGTGTGGATCCGCCCGTTTAACAAACTGATTTATTTGATGCCACCTTATGTGATCAGCCCGCAACAGCTCAGTCAGTTAACCCTCTCGATTGCCAGCGCCCTGCATCGGCTCTATTAAGCCTTGGCTCCGGCACGCACCAGCTGGCGCGAGACTGCCAGCAGCGTGTCCAGCCTTGCCCGACTTTGAGCCGCCTGTTGATTAAGAAAATCAATCGCCACCCGCAGCGCCGGGCTGGGATTATCGGGGTAAAGCAGCTGATAGCTTGCCCCGCTGGCAACGCACAACGTAAAGGGAGCAATCACCCGATGCGCCTGTAAATCATCTTCGATCAGCGTGAGATCGCCTATCGCCACGCCATAACCCTGCAACGCCGAGTTGATTGCCAGATCCAGGGTGTCGAAATGCTGGGATTTGCTGGAAGGCAGTGCCTGTACGCCAGCGGTTTTCAGCCACAACAGCCAGTCACGGCGATCGCGCGTCGGATGTAACAGCGTTTGATCTGCAAGATCGCCAGGTTCGATTTCCCCCGGCCGAGCAGCTAAAAGATCCGGCACGCAGACTGGCGTCAGCACTTCATCGAACAGGTGCAGCGCATTGGCGGCGTTTTCAACCGGTCGCCCAAACACCACGGCGGCATCAAAATGTTCACTGCTGAAATCGACCCCATGCGCCACCGAGGCGGTCAACTCAATCTGCATATCCGGACGATCGTTTTGCAGTTGAATCACTCTCGGTAACAGCCAGCGCATCGAGCAGGTCGGACACTTGATTCTGACCGTATCCGGATGGCTCGCCACTCGTTGCAGCGCCTCGCCCATTTGCGCCATCGCCAGTTGGATCGGCGGCAACAGTTGCGCCCCGCGTGGCGTCAGGGTTAATCCTCTCGCCTGCCTGACAAACAACGGATAACCGAGATGCCCCTCCAGACCGGTGACCTGACGGCTCACCGCGCCTTGCGTAATGTGCAAGAGTTCGGCGGCACGGGTCAAATTGAGGGTCTGCGCAACGACGACAAAGGTCTTTAGCAGATTCAGCGGCGGTAAATTAAGCGCCGCATTGGGCATACCATGAGGTGAGGAAGTCGGGTTTGAACGCATTGCGGTTTGGCTCCAGCCATGACGTCAGATCATGGCAAGTATGACAAACTTTCTATTGTGGACCTAGCGAATCTATTGCTTAATCAAACATCACTGTTCTGCCCATCCGTTACTGCCCACAGGAGTTCGCATGAAAAGCGCTATGTCCCCGCAGTCGAAACTACCCGACGTTGGCACCACCATTTTTACCGTTATTGGTCAACTGAGCGCCGAGCATAATGCACTGAATCTGTCTCAGGGTGCGCCAAACTTTTCATGCCAACCGGCGCTGGTTGACGCCGTGGCGAACGCCATGCGCGCGGGCAAAAACCAGTACGCGCCGATGAGCGGCGTCGCGGCGCTGCGTCAGGCGTTGTCTGCCAAGGTCGAAGCGCTCTATGGCAGCCATTACGATGCCGACGAGGAAGTCACCATCACCGCCAGCGCCAGCGAAGGGATCTACTCGGCGATTAGCGCGTTGGTGCATCCTGGCGACGAGGTGATTTATTTCGAACCGGCCTTTGACAGCTATTCGCCGATCGTCAGATTGCAGGGCGCAACGCCGGTGCCGCTCACCCTGTCGATGGAAGATTTCAGCATCAACTGGGACGAGGTTTCCAGCGCGATCAACAGCCGCACGCGGATGATCATCATTAACAGTCCACACAATCCGACTGGCGCTATCTTCACTCAGCATGATATCGATCGCCTCACCGCACTGACCCGCAACACCAATATTGTGATCCTCTCCGATGAAGTTTACGAGCACGTGGTGTTCGACGGCGAACGTCACGAGAGCATGGCGCGTCACCCTGAACTGGCCGAGCGCAGTGTAATAGTTTCCTCGTTTGGCAAAACCTATCACGTCACCGGCTGGCGCGTCGGTTATACGCTGGCTCCTGCCGCGCTGATGGACGAGATCCGTAAGATCCACCAGTTTATGGTGTTTACCGCCGATACCCCAATGCAGTATGCCTTTGCCGAAGCGCTGGCCAATCCGCAAAGTTATTTGGGACTGGCTGATTTTTATCAGCAAAAACGTGATTTACTGGTTAACGCGTTGCAGGATTCGCGTTTCGAGCTGCTGCCGACTCGCGGTAGCTTCTTTATGCTGGTCAGATTTAGCCATTTCAGCCCGCTGAGCGACGACGAGTTTGTGCTAAGCCTGATTCGCGATCATCAGGTTTCCAGTATTCCGCTTTCAGCATTTTACACTGGCAATAAGCCTACTGGACTGATTCGCCTTAGCTTTGCCAAAGACGACGAAACGTTAATTGAAGGCGCTCGCCGTCTGAGCGGCGTTTAAACTATGACTTCTGGAGCCCTTAAAATGCATAAATTGAAAAGCCTGTTGCTGTTGAGTTGTGCCCTGGCCTCTTTTTCCACTCTGGCGGCCGAATCGACGATCAAGTTTGGTCTCGAAGCGCTATACCCTCCCTTTGAGTCCAAATCTGCCAGCGGTCAGCTACAAGGTTTTGACATCGATGTTGGCAACGCTGTCTGCGCAGCGGCCAAAGCCAAGTGCGAATGGAGTGAAAATTCGTTTGACGGCCTGATCCCCGCCTTGCAGGCGCGTAAATTCGATGCCATCAATTCGGCAATGAACGCCACCGACAAACGTCGCCAGGCCATTGACTTCACTGACGTTATCTATCGCATCCCCACCAAACTCATCGCCAAAACGGGTTCGGGGCTGCTGCCGGATGCCGCCTCGCTGAAAGGCAAACACATTGGCGTATTGCAAGGTTCGATTCAGGAGACCTATGCGCAGGCGCACTGGGCGCCGCAGGGGGTCGATGTTGTGTCGTATCAGGACCAGGATCAAGTGTATCTGGATCTCACCTCGGGTCGTCTTGACGGAACGTTGGTGATGGCTCCGGCGGGTCAAAAAGGCTTTCTGGATCGCCCGGACGGTAAAGGCTATGGCTTCGTTGGCGATTCCGTGCGCGATGATAAAATCCTCGGCAGCGGCATTGCGTTCGGCGTGCGTAAAGGCGATACCGCCAACAAAGAACGTCTTGATAAAGCTATCGCCCAGGTCAAGCAAGATGGCGTAGTTACCCAGCTCGCGAAAAAATATTTTGGCGACCTCGACGTCAGCGCCAAGTAATTCTGCACTTTCGCTCCCGTAACGATCGCAAGGTGGTTACGGGAGACAATTTCTTATCGCCAATAAACCTTTTATTATTATTCATTAACAAATTACTCTCGCCAATCCCTGTACCTTGTCGCTGGTCCCCTGTAGTGTCGCTTCCACGTTTCGCCGTGCGTTCTATACTTATGCCTGGTGGAAGTTTTTACATACAAAGGAATCAGCATGTCTCAGAAATCATCCGTAAATCGTCGCTTCGTTCTTGCCTCTCGTCCAACCGGTCTGCCGGTTGCAGAAAACTTCCGTCTGGAAGAAACCGAGCTGCCAAAACCCGCCGATGGCCAACTGCTGCTGCGCACGGTGTATCTGTCACTTGACCCTTACATGCGCGGCCGCATGAGCGCAGGCCCTTCTTACGCGCCACCGGTTGAAATCGATGACGTCATGACCGGCGGTGCGGTATCCCGCGTGGTGGAATCAAAAGACGCCAATTTCAAAGCCGGTGACTGGGTTGTTGCGACCAACGGCTGGCAGGATTACGCCGTTGTTGATGCCAAACTGGCGAGAAAGCTTGAAGGCGCCGCGCTGGAGCATCCTTCACTGGCGCTTGGCGTACTCGGCATGCCTGGTTTCACCGCCTATATGGGCCTGCTGGATATTGGTCAGCCCAAAGCCGGTGAAACCGTGGTAGTGGCCGCAGCAACCGGCCCAGTCGGTTCATTGGTGGGCCAAATCGCGAAACTCAAAGGCTGTAAAATCGTGGGTATTGCCGGTGGTGAAGAGAAATGCCGCTACGCGGTGGAACATTTCGGTTTTGACGAATGCCTGGATCACCGCGCGCCTAATCTCGGTCAGCGCCTGAAAGAAGCCTGTCCGCGCGGGATCGATGTCTACTACGAAAATGTCGGTGGTGCAGTCTTCGAAGCGGTATTGCCGCTGTTGAATACCAAGGCACGCGTGCCGGTGTGCGGCGTTATCGCGCAATACAACAATGACGATAACGCAAAAGGGGGTGAACCTCTGACCCTGTTGACCAACACGATTTTGAAGAAGCGTCTGCGCGTGGAAGGCTTCATTATTTTCGATGACTACGGACACCGTTACCCAGAGTTTGCAGAACAAATGAGCGAGTGGTTCTCCGCCGACAAAATCAAATTCCGTGAGCAAATCGTTGAAGGTCTGGAAAATGCGCCAGCGTCATTAAATGACGTACTGCTGGGTAAAAACTTCGGCAAGATGGTCATTAAAGTCGGTCAGGAAGAAGCCTAACCTTTTACAGGTACGTTACTGTATTCACTGGAGATAGAAATATGAAACTACTTATTGTATTAACGTCTCACGACCAGCTTGGCGACACCGGTAAGAAAACCGGGTTCTGGCTCGAGGAATTTACCTCGCCGTATTACGAATTTCTTGATGCTGGTGCGGATATCACCCTGGCCTCTCCAAAGGGTGGCCAACCGCCGCTGGATCCAAAAAGTGACGAGCCGGATGCGCAAACCGTCACCACACAAAGATTTCGCAACGACAAAGACGCGCAAAAAGTTCTGGCAACGACTCGGAAGTTATCAGAGGTGTATGAAAGTGACTTTGACGCGATATTTTATCCCGGCGGTCACGGGCCATTGTGGGATCTGGCAGAAGATGCCGATTCTATCGCGTTAATCGAAGCCTTCTGGCGTGCCGATAAACCGGTCGCTGCTGTGTGCCACGCGCCTGGCGTTTTTCGCCACGTTGAAATTGACGACGTGCCGCTGGTCAAAGACAAGCACGTAACGGGCTTTAGCAATAGCGAAGAAGAGGCCGTGCAGCTCACCGAGGTTGTGCCTTTCTTGGTTGAAGACGAGCTGAAGAAAAACGGTGGCGAGTACAGCAAAGCCGCTGACTGGCGTCCCTATGTGCTGGTCGATGGCAAACTGATCACCGGTCAGAATCCGGCCTCTTCTGCGGGCGTTGCTCAGGCATTGCTGAAAATGCTAGGCTCGGTCTGATAATCGATAACCAGTTATTTATTAACTCTATTGCGGGGATAAAATGGCTTTTACTGTTAAAAGTAACGATCTCAAAGACGGCGAAAAGATGCCAAACGGCCAGGTATTTAATGGTATGGGTTATGCGGGCGACAACCTGTCCCCACATCTGAGCTGGGACGGTGTTCCTGAAGGCACCAAAAGTTTTGCTATTACCTGCTATGACCCCGACGCCCCGACAGGCTCCGGCTGGTGGCACTGGGGCGTGGCGAACTTGCCTGCGGACCTGCGTGAACTGCCAACCGGTGCGGGTTCTGGCAAAGGCGGCCTGCCTGCGGGTGCCGTGCAAACCCGCACAGATTTTGGCAAAGCGGGCTACGGCGGCGCGGCTCCTCCGCAAGGTGAGCATCATCGCTATATCTTCACCGTGTACGCGCTCGGCGTTGACCAGCTGGAATTAAGCGAAGAGTCGAGCGGCGCCTATCTCGGCTTTAATATTCACTTCAATTCGCTGGGTAAAGCGTCTCTGACGGTGATTTATAGCTAAGATCGATGCTTTTTGTTTGCACAATAAATATTTCCTAATGATAAAATCCGGTTTGTGATACAAAACAACAATGTTTTTGTCTGGGATGTTTGTAAGCTGCAGCCTAGCGAGTAAAACAAACCCGCATTCGAAATGATAAGTGGTCAGCCGCGCTGGCCGCTTTTTTTGTGCATCAAGGAGTCAGACACAGTGAAAATTTCCACCCTGTCGCGTGCCAGCGCTGTCTTTTCTGCCACATTGGTTTTGGCTGCCTGTAGCCATGGCCCGGAAAACGTATCCACTCAGATAGCACCGGGAACCGCAACACTGCCGGTCCTGAGCGCGGATGAAGCGGCCAACTACACGGCGAAATCCTATCTGGCCTTCGGTGGCCCCTCGGTTCAGGTGCAACAACAGGGGTGGACGCCGGTTCTGGCTAATACCGACGTAAAAAACGTCTATGTTGTCGGTCCTAAGAAAGGCACCGACGGCGCAGAGTACACCTCCGTTCAACAGGCTGTCGAAGCGGCTCTGGCCGATCATAATCACGGCGAACGTGAATACATTAAAGTCCTGCCAGGCACTTACACCGGTGCGGTGTATATCCCGGCTGGTTCAGCGCCTATCAGCCTGTTTGGTGCCGGAAACAGCCCTGACCAGGTGGTGTTGCAGCTTGGTCTGGAAGCTGGCGTAGCTCCTGCGGATTACCGCAAGGCCGTCAATCCGAACGGTGAATTCCTGCCGGGCGATCGTGCATGGTATATGTACAACCTGTGTGCCAATCCGCAGAATCAAACCATTGGCGCAAGTTGCAGCGCGACGCTGTGGTCACAAGGTAATGGCCTGCAGCTACAGAACCTGACTATCGCCAACAGTCTGCAAGACAGCACCGATGCCGGTGAACATCCTGCGGTTGCTCTGCACGTAGACGGCGACCAGACGTTGCTGGAAAACGTACACCTGCTGGGCCGCGAAAATACCCTGCTGGTCAACACCGCCGACATCAACAACAAGCCGGTGACCAGCCGTTACAGCCGCGTTTACGTGCATAACAGCCTGATCGAAGGTGACGTGGATTATGTGACAGGTATGGCTAACGCTGTATTCGACCACGTTGAATTCCATACTCTTTCAAGCCGTGGCGTCAAGCAGGCAAGCGTCTTTGCACCGATTACCCCGGCTAACATCTCTTACGGCTATCTGGTCATCGACAGCAATTTGACTGCCGATAAAGGCTTCAATGGTCAGGGCGCAGCTTCGAAAGCACTGCTGGGCCGTTCTGTCGATTTGGGGGCGGATCAGGGCGGTTACACTGCTGGTTCAACGCCAAACGGCCAACTGGTGATCCGCGACAGCCAGATCGACCCGAGCAGCTACAACCTGCAGCAGCCTTGGGGCGAAGCGCTGTACTCCCAGCGCCCGTTCAACGGCAATATCGCGCCTAACCGCAATCTGAACGATGCCGGCTTCAACCGCCTGTGGCAGTTCAATAACACCGTTCCGATGGTGAAATAACAGCGATTGCAAGATGGTAAAAACAAAAACGCCAGACTTAATCGCCTGGCGTTTTTTTTCAACCTTTCTGGACGTTTAGCTTAATGGTGCAGCTCGATGATGGTCACCCACATCGCGCCCTTGCCTACCGGATAGGTGTCAAGACGCGTCAGCTTGCCCGTCGCCTGATCGATTTTCGCCACTTCAATTTCCGGTGATTTCTGACCGGCAGTAATCACATATTTTCCATAGTGATCGATGTTAAAACCGCGTGGTTGAGTCTGTGTTGGATGATGCCCTACCAGCGTCAGCTCGCTGCCATCGGCAGAAACCTTGATCACTGACAGCGTACTCGCGGTGCGGTCTGAGGCATAGAGATACTGCCCGTCCGGCGTGATATGCAGGTCTGCGGACCAGCGCTCGCCGCTGAAATCGGTTGGCAAGATATCCAGAGTTTGCACATTCTGATATTCGCCGCTGGTCACGTCTTTCTGATACGCGTCTACCGTGCCGTTCAGCTCATTGACGCAATAAGCGAAATGCTGGTTCGGGTGGAACGCCATATGACGTGGGCCCGCGCCTGCGGCGGTGGAAAGCTGCACTGGCTGGTGCGGCGTTGCTTCACCCTGAATGTTGAAATCAAACAGGCGAATGTGATCTTCTTTCAGAGCCGGGATCATCAGCAGCTGGTTAGTCGGATTGATATTGGCTGAATGAGGCGCCTGCAGGTTTTCGAGCACCTGATGTGGAGCCAGCGCCACGCCGTCGTCACCAATTTTGTGAATGCTGACATTGTTGTAGCTGTAAGAAGCGCTGAACACGAAACGCCCCTGTAAATCGATGCCAAGATGCGTCGGGCTACCTGGAAGTGGAGCCTGTCCGGCAAGTTCTAACTTGCCATCGTGACCAATGTCATAGGTCACGATGGCAAATTCTGGGCGAACGCCCACATACAGCTGGCGTGAGTCTGGAGAAGCGACCATCGGCTGAACCTGTCCCGGAACTTCAACAACCTGCAACAGTGACAGTTTCCCGTCTTCATGCAGGTTAAATGCGTGGATCTGCTGACTGTCCGGACTGGCTACATAAACGACTTGTTTCATCATATCTCCTTATTAAATCGGCAATCGGGGCTATTTTTAGAGGTACAGTGTTTCAGCATAGCTTAACACTTTGGCAAAGCATTAGCCTCTGATGCGAGGTTTTAACATATAGATTTAAGGTGTAACATCGTTAGCCTTAATTTTAGACACTGACAATCTGCTGGAACCGCTCATGACTTATCGCGTTATCGCGCTCGATCTCGACGGCACGCTGCTTGACCGTCAAAAACGTATTCTTCCTGAATCACTGGCTGCTTTGGCTGATGCACGCGCTGCTGGAGTCAATGTCATCATCGTCACGGGACGTCACCACGTGGCCATCCGCTCGTTCTATAAAACTTTAGAATTGGATACCCCGGCGATTTGCTGCAACGGTACCTACCTCTATGATTTTCAGGAACAAAAAGTTTTAGCCGCCGATCCGCTGGATAAAATAAAAGCCAAAAAGGTCGTAGATTTGCTGGACTATTACGGGATCCATGGCCTGCTATACGTTGATGACGCGATGCTCTACCACGAAACCAGTGGACACGTTGAGCGTTCTATTGCCTGGGGAAAAACGTTACCTGAGGGCCAGCAGCCGACCATTCTTCAGGTCAACAGCCTGCGTGAAGCCGCAGATGAGGCACAGTCGATCTGGAAATTCGCAACCTCGCATCACGATCTGGACGCGCTGCAAGCCTTTGCACAACAGGCCGAAAAAGAGCTGGGGCTGGCGTGCGAATGGTCATGGCACGATCAGGTCGATGTCGCCAAAGGCGGCAACAGCAAGGGCAAACGCCTGCAGCAGTGGGTGGAATCTCAGGGGATCAGCATGAGTGAGGTCATTGCTTTTGGGGATAACTTCAACGACCTGAGCATGCTGGAAAACGTCGGGCTTGGCGTAGCGATGGGCAATGCGGTTGACGAGATCAAAGCCCGTGCCGGACTGGTCATCGCCGACAACGAACAACCGGGCATCGCGGAAGTGATCCGCACGCGAGTGCTTTAATAAATTAAAGCCCGTGAGGTATTGCGGGCTATTCACTTACTGGCGGCCATATTGCCCTCACTTGCCATCCTTAATCGGCAATTTCCTCCTGGCAAATATGGCTTAGCTTTTGGGTTCGCTGCGTGTCTCTTTTGGGTGGCCGACATTGGAAATCAGATTAAACAGCTCACCCAAACCGTAGATTAGCCCGAGGATCACGGCGATAAATATAGGCACCATGATTATTGCAAACAGCAAACTCTCTAATAATTCCAACATGATAGCCTCTCTCCGCTGGCAACATTCGCCGCACTGGCAAATGCAAAAATTTGTAACCAATCTTAACAGCCTTTTGGCGCTTTTACTTTAGCTTTTCAACAACTCTTTAAGAACTTCCAGCAATCGGCGACAATGCCCTATTATCAAGTTATGCCGCAAATCATAACTTTTGCTGACGCCAAGGCTGGACCCTCATTTATGCAAGCTGAAATCCTGTTAACCCTGAAACTGCAACAGCGCGTGTTCGCCGATCCGCGCCGTATCGAATTGCTCAAACAGGTAAAAATTACCGGTTCGATAAGCCAAGGGGCAAAACTGGCCGGGATTAGCTACAAGAGCGCCTGGGATGCCATCAATGAGATGAATCAACTGGCCGATCAGACGCTGGTTGAGCGCAGCACCGGTGGCAAGGGCGGCGGCGGCGCTATCCTCACCCGCTATGGCGAGCGTCTGATTCAGCTATTTGATTTATTGGCACAAATTCAACAAAAAGCTTTCGATGTTTTGAAAGATGACGGACTGCCGCTTGACAGCCTGCTGGCCGCTATCTCGCGATTTTCCCTGCAAACCAGCGCACGCAATCAGCTTTTTGGTACGGTGATCGAACGCGATCATGAAGAGGTGCAGCAGCACATTAATATGCTGCTCGCTGATGGCAAGACGCGCATCCGTGCCGCCCTGACCCAACAGAGCGCTGATCGGCTTTCACTACTGCCAGGCAAGGAGATCCTCGC
>CAWUIY010000151.1:0-10956 GCA_963922555.1 uncultured Serratia sp.
GGACAGCAGTTTGGCGGCAATCATCAGGGTCAGTACTCGCAGGGGGGCTACCAGCGCGCTTCTCAGGGGCCTACGCTGGCCGATGCCTGTAAAGTACTGGGCGTCGCTGCAACAGACGATGCGGCCACCATTAAACGAGCCTATCGCAAGTTAATGAGTGAACATCACCCTGACAAGCTGGTTGCCAAAGGTCTGCCGCCAGAAATGATGGAGATGGCCAAGCAAAAGGCGCAGTCGATTCAGTCTGCTTATGATTTGATCAAGCGCGAGAAAGGTTTCAAATAAACGTAATTTTCGTCTTGATAAATAAAAACGCCGCGAGTTCTGCTCACGGCGTTTTCTTTTTGTGCGGCTTAAAGCAATGAATCAGAAATCCGGCTCGCAGCTAAAAGTCATCGGCTCATCGGTAATTGGATGATAGATCGACAGTTCCTGCGCATGCAGCTGTAGACGAGATGCCATGGCTAGCGCCTCCGGGTGAGCGTAAAACTTGTCGCCCAGAATCGGATGGCCCAGCGCCAGCAAGTGAACGCGAAGCTGATGCGACCGGCCAGTGACTGGGCGCAGTTTTACCCGCGTGGTGCCATCGGCGTCCCAGGAAAGCACTTCATATTGGGTTAGCGCTTTCTTGCCGGTTTCATGACACACCTTCTGCTTTGGACGGTTTGGATAGTCACAGATTAGCGGCAAATCGATAATGCCGTAATCCTCCTCCATGTGTCCCCATACTCTGGCAACATACGCTTTCTTGGTTTCGCGCTCGCGGAACTGACGCTTTAGCTCGCGCTCGGCTTCCTTGGTCAACGCGACGGCAATCACGCCGCTGGTGGACAAATCCAGGCGATGCACCGATTCGGCAATCGGAAAATCGCGCTGGATACGCGTCATCAGACTGTCATGATGCTCGGCAGCCTTGCCAGGAACGGACAGCAGCCCGCTCGGCTTGTTCACCACCATCAGATGTTCGTCCTGGAACAGCACCCGCAACCAGGGATCGGTCGGCGGATGATAGTTTTCAAGCGGCAGAATGTTAGACGGTGGTGGCGTTATCATTGATGGCTCACCACGACCAGGCGGATGGCATCAAGACGCCAGCTCGCATCGTTAAGACTGTTCAACACCTGCTTGCGAGTAGAGTCAATCGCTTCAAGTTCGTCGTCACGAATATTCGGATTAACCTCTTTCAGCGCTTTCAGACGCTCAAGTTCAAGGGTCAACTGCTGGTCAGCTTCAAGCTTGGCGGCTTCGATCAGTGCCTGCGCTTCTACCGCGACCAGCGGTTCGGCCTGTTGCAGCATGGCGTGGACGTCCTGTTGTACGGCGTTAACCAGCTTGCTGGAGGTGTGGCGATTCACTGCGTTCAACTGGCGATTAAAGCTTTCAAACTCGACCTGAGCGGCCAGGTTGGTGCCTTTGCGGTCCATCAACATGCGCACCGGCGTTGGCGGCAGGAAGCGAGTTAATTGCAGATGCTTAGGTGCCTGACATTCAACTACGTAAAGCAGTTCTACCAGCAAGGTACCGACCGGTAGCGCCTTGTTTTTCAACAGAGAAACGGCACAGCTGCCGGTATCGCCTGAGAGGATAAGGTCAAGACCGTTGCGGATAATCGGGTGTTCCCAACTGATAAACTGCGCGTCTTCACGAGACAGCGCCTGTTCGCGGTCGAAGGTCACGGTGCAACCATCCTGCGGCAGTCCTGGGAAATCCGGCACCAGCATGTGATCGGAAGGGGTCAGGATAATCAGGTTATCGCTGCGATCTTCCTGATTAATACCCACGATATCAAACAGGTTCAGCGCAAAGTTTACCAGATTAACGTCGTCATCCTGCTCGGCAATGGCCGTTGCCAGCGCCTGAGCCGGTTCTCCACCGTTGGAGTGCATCTCCAGCAGGCGGTCACGGCCCTGTTCCAGCTGTGCTTTCAACGCGTCATGCTGTTCACGACAGGTGAGGATAAACGCGTCGAGACCTTCCTGTTCCGCTGGCGTAGCCAGGAAACCGATAAGCTGCTGATAGCTGCCGTCATAAATCGTACGGCCGGTCGGGCAGGTGTGCTCAAACGCATCCAGGCCTTCATGGAACCAGCGCAGCAGGATAGCCTGAGCCGTTTGCTCCAGATAAGGCACCATGATTTCGATGTCGTTTTGCTGGCCAATACGATCCAGACGACCAATACGCTGTTCAAGCAGATCCGGGTTAAACGGCAGATCGAACATCACCATATTGCTGGCGAACTGGAAGTTACGACCTTCAGAACCGATTTCTGAACACAGCAGAACCTGCGCGCCGTCTTCTTCGGAGGCGAAATAGGCAGCCGCGCGATCGCGTTCGATAATTGACAGACCTTCGTGGAACACGGCAGCACGGATAGCCTCACGTTCACGCAGAACCTGTTCCAGTTGCAGCGCAGTCGCCGCTTTGGCGCAGATCACCAGCACTTTTTTATCGCGGTTGGCGGTCAGATAACCAAGCAGCCACTCGACGCGTGGGTCGAAGTTCCACCAGGTGGCGTTATCGCCTTCAAATTCCTGATAAATCTGCTCCGGATACAGCATGTCCAGCGCGCGGGCTTCCTGGGACTTTTTGCTGCCCATGATGCCAGAAACTTTGATTGCGGTTTGGTACTGGGTCGGCAACGGCAGCTTGATAGCTTGTAAATGGCGCTCAGGGAAGCCTTTAACGCCGTTGCGGGTGTTACGGAACAGTACGCGGCTGGTACCGTGACGATCCATGAGCATCGCGACCAGTTTTTTCGCCGCGTCTTCGTCGCCTTTATTGGCGGCAGTCAGCAGAGTATCCACATCGGCATTACCCACACTTTCACCCAGCAGGGCCAACGCTTCCGGGGTCAAAGGCTGCTTGTTAAGCAACAGCGTCACAGCATCGGCAACGGGCTGATATTGTTGCTGTTCTTCAATAAATTCTTCGTAATCGTGGAAACGATCCGGATCCAGCAGGCGCAGGCGAGCAAAGTGGCTTTCCTGACCCAGTTGCTCAGGGGTTGCAGTCAGCAAAAGCACGCTTGGAATGTTCTGCGCAAGCTGCTCGATAACCATGTATTCACGGCTTGGCGCGTCTTCGCTCCACACCAGGTGATGGGCTTCATCGACGACCAGCATGTCCCATTCGGCGTCATTCAGTTCTTCCAGACGCTGTTTGTTACGACGGACAAAGTCCAGTGAGCAGATCACCAGCTGCTCCGACTCAAACGGGTTAGTCGCGTCGTGGCGTGATTCGGCATAGCGATCGTCATCAAACAGCGAGAAGCGCAGATTGAAGCGGCGCAGCATCTCGACCAGCCACTGGTGTTGCAGGGTTTCAGGCACCACGATCAGCACGCGCTCGGCACGTCCAGACAGCAGCTGCTGGTGGATGATCATCCCGGCTTCAATGGTTTTGCCCAGACCAACTTCATCGGCTAGCAGAACGCGCGGCGCATGGCGTTGACCCACTTCATAAGCGATATGCAACTGATGCGGGATCAGGCTGGCGCGCATACCACGCAGGCCGCCGAACTCCAGGCGGAACTGCTCACGCTGGTATTTACGAGCACGGAAACGCAGAGCGAAACGGTCCATGCGGTCAATCTGACCGGCGAACAGGCGATCCTGCGGCTTGCTGAAGGTCAATTTGCTGTCGAGCAGCACTTCACGCATAGCCACACCTTCTTCCTCGGTGTCCAGACGCGTTCCCACATAAGTGAGCAGACCTTTGTCCTCAACGACTTCTTCAACTTTCAGTTGCCATCCCTCATGACAACTGATGGTATCGCCCGGGTTGAACATGACGCGGGTGATAGGGGAATCACTTCTGGCATACAGGCGGTTTTCACCAGTAGCGGGGAAAAGCAGGGTGACCATGCGCGTATCTACCGCAACCACAGTACCTAAACCTAATTCGCTTTCCGTATCGCTGATCCAGCGTTGACCAAGTGTAAAGGGCATATTGTCTCTCTGTGCTTTGTGTCTGTCTGTTGGGCTGTAGTGCCCTTTAACTGATAGTTATCAAACTTTATGTAATAGCTTTTCTTTCCCCGCCAATGAAGGCGTGGAGTCTTTAATTTTGTGAGGTTAGATAAGAAATGGGAAAGGGCGCTATGTTAATTGAAGGTAGGCCGTTCGTCACCTGTCATTGCGCCTTATGGCTAAAACAATCCCATTTGACCCGTTATTAGTGTAGCAAAATCGTCGTGCAGAAACGGAAGAATGCCGTCTGCCACAGGTTCGAGCTGCTTCTCGATGTAGTGATCGTAGTCGATAGGCGACTGACGGTTTTCAAGGGGTTCCGGCCCTGAGGTGGTCATCACATAGCTAATCCATCCGCCATTCTGGTACTGCATCGGGCGGCCATTGGCTAAATTATACTCGTCTGCCAGACGGGCGGCGCGAACGTGAGGCGGGACGTTACGCTCGTACTCTGACAAACGGCGACGCAGTCGTTTGCGATAGACCAGCTGGTCATCAAACTCGCCGTTGAGTGTGCTGGCGACATACTCACGGATATAATCCTGATAGGGCTGCTCGTGGAAAATAAGCTCATACAGCGCCTGTTGAAATTTCTGCGCCAGCCTGGTCCAGTCGGTACGCACCGTTTCCAACCCCTTGTAAACCATATGCTCTCCGTCAGCATCTTTGACAAGGCCGGCATAACGTTTTTTGCTGCCCAACTCCGAACCGCGAATGGTGGGCATCAAAAAGCGCTGATAATGCGTTTCAAACTCCAGCTCGAGCGCGCTTTGCAGGCCGTATTGATCCTCAAGATGCGCCTTCCACCATTGATTAACCTTGGCCACCAGCCGCTGACCGATCTCGTTTGCTTCGTTTGATCCATGGGCACGATTTAGCCAGACAAAGGTCGAATCGGTGTCACCATAAATAACCTGATAGCCTTCTTCCTCAATCAGTTGCCGGGTTTGCTGCATGATAGCGTGTCCGCGCAGGGTGATCGACGAGGCCAGGCGCGAATCAAAAAAGCGACAGCTGCTAGTACCCAACACCCCATACAGGGCATTCATAATAATTTTTAGTGCCTGCGAGAGCGGTTGATTTTTTTGCTTTTTTGCCGCCTCGCGCCCCTGCCAAATCTGACGAACGATTTCTGGCAAGCAATGATGAGTACGAGAAAAACGCGCTTCGCGAAAGCCGGGTACAGAATGGGCATCGTCCGGCTGATCCAGCCCGGTAATCAAACCCACCGGATCGATCAGAAAGGTACGGATGATCGACGGATACAGGCTTTTGTAATCCAGTACCAGCACTGAATCGTATAAACCGGGGCGGGAATCCATCACGAATCCGCCGGGGCTGTTTTCTTCTGGCCGTTCGCCCATGTTAGGCGCTACAAAACCAATGCGGTGCATGCGCGGCATATAAAGATGGGTAAATGCCGCAACCGACCCGCCAGTACGATCCGCAACCAAACCTGTTACCGATGCGCGTTCAAGCAGAAACGACAGCAGCTCGGTTTTTGCAAAAATGCGCGTGACCAGTTCGCAATCTTTGAGGTTGTAGCGTGCCAGGGCAGGTTTATCCTGGCGAAAACGTTGCTCAATTTCTGCCAGACGCTGGTAGGGATTGTCAATCGCTTTGCCTTCGCCGAGCAAAGTTTGCGAGACGTATTCCAGACTGAAACTCGGGAAGTTCCAGGTAGCCGATTTTAGTGCTTCAATCCCGTCGATGATGAGGCGGCCGGCAGCCTGGGCAAAAAAGTGACCTTGTTTAAAACCGTGCTCCCGCCACTCCAGTGCGCTGCCGTCGCGGCCAAACAGTAGCGGGATCTTATAACGATCGGCGTGTTTCTGCAGAACGCGCAAATCAAACTGAATAACGCTCCAGCCGATGATGGCATCGGGATCATTGCGTTGGAGCCAATCGTTGAGCTTTTGTAGCAGCTGCGGGCGGCTGTCTACATATTCGAGATTAAAGTCGCCATGGCTACCGGGCGTGCCATTGGCGGGACCTAACATATAAACATCACGCTGGCCGCAGCCTTCCAGGCCGATACAGTAAAGCTCCCCGTTGCCGCTGGTTTCAATATCCAGAGAACATAACTTGAGGCTTGGGCGATAATCTTCAGCGGCTTTCATTTTGGTATTCAGCAGGATACCTTGGCCGCTCGGCGTGCCGGTGAACCATACTGGGGCAGTGATGAAACGTTCCATCAGAAAACGTTCCGGCGGGCGGATATCGGCCTCGTACAGGGTCAGGCCAGCGTCCCGCAGCGTTTTTTCAATGCGCATCAGTTGCCGATGCCCATTACAGTAAAGGCCAACGACCGGGCGAAGTCTGAAATCCTTTAGCGGCAGAGGGCGCAGGCTGTAACCTTTTTCACCAGCCAGGAGTTGTTCTGCTTTTTCTCGTTGTTCAACGGGGAGAAAGGCCACAGATTCCTGAGGGGGAAGGCGTACTTTTTGCGGCCCGTCATCGGTTGCCAACCAGAATTCGACCTCCGTTCCCTGCGGCGTATCGCGCCAGTGTCGGGTGAGTACAAATCCCTGACGTGGCTGAGTGTGCTGATGAGGTTGCGCAGTAACCTGGTTGATAAAGGCCTCGGTAGTCGTGGGTTTAAGGTTCAAGAATTAACGCCGAAGCCCTGTATTAGGTCACTCAATCTCTGGCGCAGAGGCGGCAAAAAATTGCTCAAAATGGGCCTGAATTCGATGCGGTATGCAGTAAATATAGCATGGTTATTTATACAGTTCCTGCTGTTAAAAACTGAGCCGCCTCATTTGGCAAAGCAGTGAGGCATTAAATGAGCATACAATTACTGGGTTGACTCGCCTTTACCATTTACCGACAATTCAGCCTCTTTCATTTTCACTTAAGCTGTGATGGCTACACTGTGGTGGCGAGGCCTTGAAGTCCTGGTTTCTGGAACTAAGCTTTTTGCTAGCCTCATAGAGAGTCATTCGTCTGTTGTGCTTCGACAGTTTTCAACCTTATAAAAAATAAAGGTTTGCCGTGCTGTACGCGTCATGCGTACCTTAACTCTGGGATTTTATGGAAGCCTATCTACAACATTTGGTCGCTCAGTCAGTGGGTTTCGCACTTATCATTGTTTCTGTGGTGGCATTTTTCGAGTCGATGGCGTTAGTGGGACTGTTGTTGCCCGGTACCGTAATGATGGCGACATTGGGTACGCTGATCGGCAGTGGTCAGGTAGGTCTTTACGAAGCGTGGCTAGCCGCAGGACTCGGCTGTTTCTTCGGCGACTGGGCGTCTTATTTTATCGGACGTGCCTTTAAGGAACCGCTGCACAATTGGTCTTTTCTAAAACGTTATCAGTCAATTATAGATAAAACGGGTCATGCACTTGACCAGCATAGTTTTGCTACCGTTATTCTTGGGCGCTTTATTGGACCCACTCGACCTTTAGTACCGCTGCTTGCGGGTATGTTAAATCTGCCGCCTATTAAATTTGCCCCGCCGAATATTATTGGCTGTATTACCTGGCCGCCGGTTTATTTTTTGCCGGGAATTTTAGCCGGTGTGGCGATCGATATTCCGCACAGTCACGACAGCTCGGTCTTTAAATGGGCGCTGTTTATTACCGTAGTGCTGGTGTGGCTAACTGCCTGGTTGATTTGGCGTTGGGCGCGTTCTGGAAAAGCAAAACCCGACGCGATTTCATCGTGGCTGCCGCTGGCTCGACTGCGTGTCGTGACATTACTCAGTCTGGTTGCGACCGCGGTCAGTATCTATATGTTGAGCAAGCAACCATTAATGCCAATTTATGCACACCTGTTATATAAGGTCATCACCCGTTAATCTGCTTCTTCCGTGGTGCCTTGCTATGGCATCACGGGGTTAGTGAGATGCAATTTTAACGGATTATCCCCAGTATCTCTGCCTCGGGGGCGCTGCCATCGACCAGCGCATTGGTCGGCCCGTCGTAATAGACGCGACCATCGACTACCAGCAACGTTCTTTCGGCAATCCGTGCCGCATCATCGAGGTTGTGAGAAACCATCAGCAACGTCAATTGTTGCTGTTGGCAAACGTCGTCAAGCAGGTTGAGCATCTCGCTGCGCAGCGCCGGATCCAACGCCGAAAACGGCTCATCCAGCAAGAGAATCGGTTGGCTACGCAACAGGCAGCGAGCCAATGCCACACGCTGACGCTGCCCACCGGAAAGCTGCGAGGGCAGGCGATCTAAACATTCTTCTAACCCAACTTGCTGTGATAACAGAACAAGCTTTTGTTTTTGATCGGCACTCAGCTTTAACCCAGGATGCAGGCCCAACCCCATGTTTTGACGGACGGTCAGATGAGAAAACAGGTTATTCTCCTGAAAAAGCATCGATACTGGACGTTTTGCTGGTGGAGTATGGGTATGATCCTGATGATTCAGCTCGATAATGCCTAATCCCGGCGCAAGAAAACCGGCAATCAGGCTCAGCAGCGTACTTTTTCCTGCCCCGCTCGGACCGAGGATCGCTACGCGCTCACCGGCGGCAATATGCAGATCAAAGCGCATCGGCAGATGCTCGTACAGATAAGTTACTTTATTCAGAGTCAGCATGACGGCCCGGTAATCTTTCGATAAGGGTAAATAGCAGGAAGCACAGTATCAGCAGCAGCATTGCCGTTACCGCGCCTTGCTGGCTACGATACGACCCCATTTGCTGGTAAAGGTAGAACGGCAGCGTACGGAAATTCTCATTGCCAAACAGTGCAATCACGCCAAAGTCGCCCAGCGACAGCACACAGGCAAACGCCAGCGCCTGCGTCATCGGCCGCTTCAGGGCGCTAAGTTCAATCAATCTTAATCTGTTCCAGCCTTTCATATCCAGCGACAGGCACAGTTGAGAGTAGCGCTCGGCAACATCACGCATCGGATTTTCCAGTACTTTCAGGGCGTAGGGAATTGCCATCAGGGCATTGGTCATGATCACCAGCACCCACGGCGATTGCGGCAGACCTCCCATGTCGCTAAGGATTAAAAAAAAGCCTGTAGCCAGTACGATGCCCGGCATGGCTAAAATCAGCATCCCGGACAGTTCAAGGCTTTGCCCCCAGTTATTGCGCTGGCGCAGGCGAAGCTCCCGACTGCTCCACAGCAGCATCATGGCAAGCAACAGGCAAAGCATACCGCTGCCGATAGCCAGCCGGACCGACATCCACAGCGATTGCCACAGCGCATCCTGATGCAACACGGCAAGCAGCGACGGGTTCAGCCCGCCAAGGATCACCGCCACCAGCGGCGGCAAGATAAGCAGCAGAGCGAGCAGGATTAGCACGCCATCGCTCAGACGACTGAGAATTGAGTCGGCCGGGTCACGCCAGCTCTGGGCGTGTGTGTGACCGACCGGCAGTGCCTGGCTGAGTTTCTGGCTCAGCAGCACCAATCCCAGGCAGCAAAACAGCTGGATCAGCGCCAAAAGTGCAGCGCGTCCAAGATCATAGTCGTAGCTCAGTGCCTGATAGATAGCCAGCTCTATCGTAGTCGCCTTTGGGCCGCCTCCCAGTGACAGCACCGTGGCGAAACTGGCAAAACACAGCATAAAAATCAGCGCAGCGGCGGGAAGAATTTGGCGTCTCAGCGCGGGCCATTCAACGAATTTAAACTTCTGCCAGCCGTTCATACCAAGCTGGGCCGCAAGCTGGCGTTGCTCAATGGCAATATTCTCAAGAGATTGCAGCAATAATCGCGTGGCGAGCGGCATATTAAAGAATACGTGTGCCAGCAAAATACCCTGCAAGCCATAGGGCGAAAAGCGATACTGAAATCCCAGAGCAGTGCACAGCTCGGCAAGCCACCCTTCGCGACCATAAACGCTGAGGATACCGAACACCGCCACCAGCACCGGCAGCACCAGTGTCATCGCGCAAAGTCTAAGCAGCCATTGCCTGCCGGGGAAACGTCGCCGATACAGGCTGCGGGCGAGTAAAATAGCCGGCAGTACGGAGCACAGTGCCGACAGTAGCGCCTGCCAGAAAGTAAAGCGAATTACATGCCACAGATAGCTATCCTGCCAGACAGACTTCAGCTCCACCGCCGGAGCGTGACGCAGCAGCGAGCCGAGCGCCAGGAAGGCCACAAGCAGAATAAGCAAGGAGGCTATGGCACCGGGCCATAGCCAGTTGGGGATTAATGGCTGACGGCGGTCTGCCATGCCTGGATCCATTGACTGCGGTTTTCAGCGACGGTTTTCGCGCTGTATTGAAGCGAAATGCTCGGCACGGTCAGGGCGTTATAGCCAGCGGGCAACGGCATTTTCACCACAGGATACATCCAGTTGCCGGTAGGAATAGCATTTTGGAATCCTGCGCTGGTGACAAATTGCATAAATTTGGCTGCCAGTGCGGGATGCTTGCTGGCCGCTAGCTGACCCGCAACCTCAACCTGCATATAATGTCCTTCTGAGAAGTTAGCCGCCGCGTAATTATCTTTCTTCTCTTCAATAATATGGTACGCCGGAGAAGTGGTGTAGCTCAGCACCAGATCGCTTTCCCCTTTCAGGAACAGGCCGTAGGCTTCACTCCAGCCTTTGGTGACCGTGACGGTTTTCTTGGCCAGTTTTTGCCAGGCTTCAGGGGCTTTATCGCCATACACCTTTTGGACCCACAGCAGCAGGCCCAGTCCCGGTGTGCTGGTACGCGGATCTTCATAGATGATCTTCCACGGCTGCGGACTGTCGACCAGCTCTTCCAGGCTCTTCGGAGGGTTTTTGAGTTTGTCTTTGTTGTAAACGAAAGCGAAATAGCCGTAGTCGTATGGCACGAAGGTGCTGTCTTTCCAGCCACCAGGGATATCAAGCTTTGCCGTATCTACTGCGGGCTTCACAAACAGGCCGGTTTGCTCTGCGGCCTGCAACAGGTTGTTATCCAGCCCGACGACCACATCGGCAGGACTGTTTTTTCCTTCCATTCTTAAGCGGTTAAGCAATGAAACGCCGTCTTCCAGAGGAACATACTTCAGCTCGCAGCCGCACTCAGCTTCGAAAGCTTTCTT
>CAWUIY010000152.1:0-10955 GCA_963922555.1 uncultured Serratia sp.
CATAAAGGAGCCTAGCGTGTCGATATTCTCATCCACATCTCAGGACTTGCCGGGCATCTCGCAGGCGGCAAAAAAAATAGATACGCAGAAACTGGCGGTCTACGCGTTTATGCTACTTGCCAGTCTGGCCTCGGTGACGCCGTTTATCTGGATGCTGATTACTTCGCTGAAAACCCAGGCCGAAAGTATTCAGATCCCGCTACAAATGCTTCCTGCACACCCTGACTTCTCAGCCTACGGGCGCATTGTGCATGAAATCCCTTTTATGCAGTTTTATCTGAACTCGATCCTCTCGACGTTCTTTACCGTCACATTGCAAATGGTGGTAGCAACGATGGCGGCCTACAGTTTTGCCCGCCTGCATTTTCGCGGACGCAATGTGGTGTTCATCTTGTGCATCTCAATCTTGATGGTGCCGGGGCAGGCATTTTTGATCCCGCAGTTTTTAGTCGTCGAGAAACTGGGGCTGCTTAATACGCTAACCGGCATGATCCTGCCGGGGATTTTCAGCATTTATGCCACTTTCTTGCTGCGTCAGTTTTTCATGGCAGTACCAAAAGAGATGGAAGAAGCCGCGCTGATGGACGGATACAGTCACTTCGCTATTTTCTGGCGCATCATGCTGCCGCTCGTCCGTCCCGGCATTATCGCCTGCATCATTATTAACGGCCTGTGGAGCTGGAATAACCTGATGTGGCCCCTGATTGTTAATACCAGTAATAACAAGCTCACGTTACCGGTAGGTCTGGCGTCGCTCTCGAGCCGGGCTGGCGTGGAATATCCGATGCTAATGGCCGGTGCGCTGATGGCCATTATTCCGATGTTGATGCTGTTTATTCTGTTTCAGCGCTACTTCATTCAGGGCATCGCCAGTTCAGGCGTTAAAGGCTGACCCTTTGTTTCACACCCGAATTAAGGAACCTAGTATGAGCGGAATCCAACTGCACAGCGTCGAGAAAGTTTATCCCAATGGATTTAAGGCACTGCACGGCATCGATCTTGAGATCCGTGACGGTGAATTTATGGTGTTTGTCGGCCCGTCTGGCTGTGCCAAATCGACCCTGCTGCGCATGATTGCCGGGCTTGAAAGCGTCAGCGAAGGGCAGATAGTCATCCAGAATGAGTGCGTGAATGACACGATGCCCAAGGACCGGGGCATCGCAATGGTGTTTCAAAACTACGCGCTATATCCGCACATGACAGTCTATAAAAACATGGCTTTCAGCCTGATCGGTAAAGAGAGCAAGCAGGAAATCGACCGCCGGGTGCGCGAAGCAGCCGAAAAACTTGAAATAACCAATTTGTTGCAGCGCAAACCTGGTCAGCTGTCCGGCGGCCAGTGCCAGCGCGTTGCCGTTGGGCGGGCGATTGTTCGCAAACCCAAGGTTTTCCTGTTCGATGAACCGCTTTCTAACCTCGACGCCAAGCTGCGCGTTTCGATGCGCGTACAGTTGATTAACCTGCATAACCAGCTCAAACAGGAAGGCGTGGGGGCCACCATGATTTACGTCACTCACGATCAGGTCGAAGCCATGACCATGGGTGACCGTATCTGCGTTCTGAATCGCGGGCAGATCATGCAGGTCGATAAACCGGTCAATCTGTATCACTCCCCAGCTAACCGTTTTGTTGCCGAATTCATCGGCAGCCCGTCAATGAACCTGCACGATTTGCCGGTTAGCCGTCAGGGAACAACCCTCAGTCTGCGTCTTGGTGAGGACACAATACTACCCTTGCCGCCGTTGCTTAAAGAGTTGTTAAACGGCTATCACGCCAGCGAAGTGTGTCTGGGTATTCGCCCTGAATACCTGCGACTGGTGGATGCAGACCATGAAAACGCGATTGCAGCCACCATCGTCACCGTCGAACGTATGGGCAACGAAGAGTTATTGCACTGCGATATCGGCCGCTACCGCTTTATCACCCGCGTGGCCACCCGCCACGATTGGGACCCGCTGCTGGGTGAAAAAATCTGGCTGGATTTTGATCTTGGCCGCGCGCATCTGTTCGACAAAGAAACCGGGCTAAATCTAAAACAACATCATTAAAACGCCTACCCTTTTTGAATGCCTGCAATGTGGAGAACCACTATGTCGTTTACCTCTGCCCCTGCGTCATCGTGCGCAAAACCCGTTAGCGTGTTGGTCGTCGGTGCCGGTGCGCGCGGAGAGATCTACTCCCGCTATGCTCTCGCCCATCCGCAATTAATGCGCGTGGTGGCGGTGGCCGAGCCGCGCGATGCTTATCGTCAACAGTTTGTCGAACAACATGGCATTGCGCCGCAAGGAATATTTAAGGACTGGCGCGACGCCGCGGCGGCTAGCAAGATGGCCGATGCCGTACTGATTTGCACTCAAGACAGCATGCACCTCGAACCGGCGCTGGCTTTCGCCGCACAGGGCTACCACATGCTGCTGGAGAAGCCGCTATCGCCTGACAGCCAGGAGTGCAAAGCGATTATCGAGGCGGTACAGCGAGCAGGCGTTATTTTTTCGGTCGGACATGTTTTGCGTTACACCCGCTATACACAAAAACTCAAACAGCTGCTGCGCGATAACGTCATTGGTGATGTGATCAGCATGCAACATCTGGAACCGGTGGGATATTGGCATCAGGCGCACTCTTTCGTCCGCGGTAACTGGCGAAATGACCAGCTGTCGGCCTCCATGCTGTTGCAGAAGTCTTGCCATGATATTGACTGGATCCGTTACATCATGGATACCCCTTGTGAACAGGTGAGTTCATTTGGCGGCCTGCGTCATTTTCGTGCCGAAAACCAACCAGCTGGCGCGGCCGATAACTGCCTGGACTGTGGCGTCGAGTCACAATGCCCCTATTCCGCCAAAAAAATCTATCTAGGCGGCCAGCATAAATCCACTCAAGGCTTTCTGCGAGTCCTGACTCCGGAAGTCAGCCAGGAGAATTTGCTTGCCGCCCTGCGCAAGGGTCAATACGGCCGCTGCGTTTATCGCTGTGACAATAATGTGGTCGATCATCAGGTGGTCAATATTCAGTTTAGCGGTGGCAAAACTGCCTCATTCACGATGACCGCTTTTACCCGCCATGAAGACCGCAAAACTCAGCTATTAGGCAGTCACGGAACGCTGGAAGGCGACGGGCGCTTTATTCGTATCACCTCATTTATCGACGACAGTGAAACTGTCTATGACGTTGATGACCTGCAAACTGTCGATCCAGCTCAGAGCAGCACCATGAGTGGTCACGGTGGCGGCGATTACTATCTGATGGCGCACTTTATCGACGCTATACATCGCGACGATGCTAGCCAGATCCTCTCTGGCCCTAAGGAAACGCTGGAAAGCCATTTAATGGTATTCGCCGCCGAGCGCGCCCGTCGCGAAGGGGCAGTCATCGCCGTTCATTCGGCCTAAACCAAGCCAGAGAGAGAAAATCATGCGCTACGGATTTGATATAGGCGGAACAAAAATCGAGATGGCTGCCTATGACGATGGGCTAAATCAGGTTTTTTGCCAACGGGTCAACACGCCTACCTCTGACTACCAGCAGTTTCTTGGTTGCGTCAAAAAACTGGTGGCGCAGGCTGATATTAGCCTGCACACCCGTGGCAGCATTGGCATTGGTTTGCCGGGCGTCACCGACCCGATAAGCCACAGGCAGCTATCGGTGAATGTGCCCTGTCTGTCCGGACACTGCCTCGAGGACGATCTGGTGCAAACGCTTGACCGGCCTGTGGTCATTGAAAACGACTGTCGCTGCTTTGCCCTTTCCGAAGCCAGCACCGAACAAACCCGTTCGCATGACATAGTGTTTGGCGTGATCCTTGGCACTGGTGCAGGCGGCGGGCTGGTGTTGAACAGGCATTTACATAAAGGCAAGAACGGATTGGCGGGGGAATGGGGTCATATGCCCATCTCAGCCCAGTTGGTGCAGCGCTATAACCTTCCGCTGTTTCACTGTACCTGCGGGCTTACGGGCTGTTTCGAACGCTATGTTTCTGGCCGTGGGTTAATGGCACTGAGTCAGCATTTCAATCATCAGGCCACCAGCGTACCTGACCTGTTACTCCACTACCGTCAGGGTTGTCCGCTGGCACAAAACCTGATGCAAATTTATATCGATATTCTCGCCAGTGCTTTGGCCGGTTTGCAACTGATGCTGGACGTCGACGCCTTCGTGTTTGGCGGCGGGTTATCCAACATACCAGAGATTTATCAGTTGTTGCCTCAGGCAATGCGCGGATGGCTTTTCGCGCACAGTCGGCCTGCGGCTATTTTACCGCCGGTATTTGGCGACAGCAGCGGTGTGCGTGGTGCGGCCCTGCTTCAACATTAACGACAGTTTTTCCAGGCTTGTTCCTCAATACCCATGCTATTAAAAAAAATGAGTCGCAATAAATGAAAGATAAAAAGCCTGGCGTTATTTGCTGCCTTTCATTGTTGAATGAAAGCTTAAGGCAACAAGGTGAAAGAATCGCTGATAAATAACAACTTTACAGTTTTTAAAGCGCTCTGGCCGACTTTCGATTTCGAGCCAAACGAAAGGTCAACAACAACTTAAACCAATGATATTAAAGGTTTTATTTAAAAAATAACGTTGATTTTCGATGTTCCGTTTGCTGTAATCAAGACGAAACACCGAAAGCAAAAAGCCAACATCAGCGGAATAGTGCCCGCTGCTTCGGGAGAATAAACGTCAATGATAAATACGCTTAAACGTCGTGAACTAATTATCGACCAGCTGTGTCGTGAAGGGTCTGTGCGGGTTGAAGATCTCAGCGGGCAATACGACGTTTCGAGCGTGACGATTCGTAACGACTTGCGTTATCTCGAAAAAAGCGGCTGTGCGGTACGCGCCTACGGTGGGGCCAAGCTGAATAAACAGTTTGTCTTTGACCGGCCGCTGCAGGACAAAGGCAGAATCAACCGCGATGTGAAATACATCATTGCCTGTGCGGCAGCGGCGCTGGTTAACGACGGCGACTCGATCATTCTTGATTCAGGTTCCACCATCAGCCAGATGGTGCCGCAGCTTCAGGGCAAACAGGAACTGGTTGTCATGACCAATGCTCTGAACATTGCTTTTGAGTTAGCCAGCAACGAACAGGTGGATTTGATGGTGATTGGCGGCAGCGTCCGGGGTAAATCCTGGTCACTTTATGGACCCTCGGCCGAACAGCATATCCGTCAGTATCGTTTCGACAAACTGTTTTTAGGCGTTGATGGTTTTGATTTGGTCAGCGGTATTACGACGCCGAATCCCGGAGAAGCCCAGTTAAATCGCGCAATGTGTGACGTGGCGCGTGAAGTGATTGCCGTAGCCGATGCCAGTAAGTTCGGGCGCACCAGTTTTTGCATGATTAGAGAGATCGGCCAGATTCAGAAATTAGTCACCGACAGCGGTATTCCGCATCAATACCGCCGGTCACTAGAAGATTTTGGGGTCGAGGTGATCATCGCCGACCGGTAAATGCAACAGCCAGGCGCATCTGACTATGCCGTCTATTGAATTACCTGCTAAGGAGTTTTCATGCAACAACTACTTTCGCTGATCCAACGCCATAAATCTGGTGAGCCAGTGGGCGTGTTTTCTGTTTGTTCAGCGCATCCCTGGGTCATTGAGGCTGCGCTACGTCAGGCAATTCAGCGGGATACCTGCGTATTGATTGAGGCCACATCCAATCAGGTTAATCAGTTTGGCGGTTATACCGGCATGCAGCCGCACGAATTTCGCGATAGGGTCTGGCAGCAAGCTGATGCGCTGGGTCTGGCGCGTGAACGCGTGTGGTTAGGCGGCGATCATCTCGGTCCTAATGCCTGGCAGGATAAAACCGCCGAACAGGCAATGGCGCTGGCAGACACCCTGATTGCCGATTATGTCGCCGCAGGCTTTCGCAAAATACACCTCGATTGTTCTATGTCCTGTGCGGACGATCCCTTCCCGCTCGGTGATCAAGAAGTGGCAAAACGCGCAGCTCGCCTGTGCGCCGTCGCCGAGAAGAGCTGGCAGCTGCACGGCGGCGAGGCTCCCGTCTATGTTGTGGGTACCGAAGTGCCTGTGCCGGGCGGCGCACAAGGTGAGTTGGAAGAAGGCATGCATGTGACTACGCAAGATGCCGTAGAGACGACGCTGGGCGTGCATCGCAGTGCGTGGATGGCGCAGGGTCTGGCGGCAGTCTGGTCAAGAGTGATCGCTGTGGTTGTTCAACCGGGTGTGGAGTTTGATAACCACAGTGTCGAGCGCTATCAACCTGAGCGAGCACAACAGCTGTCCCGATTTATCGAAAACTGGCCAACGCTGGTTTACGAGGCTCATTCCACAGATTATCAACCCCCGCTGGCCTATCACCAGCTGGTACGCGACCATTTTGCCATCCTGAAAGTGGGGCCTGCACTGACCTTCGCCCTGCGCGAAGCCCTTTTCGCTCTCGATCACATTGAGCGCGAATGGCTGGGAGAGCATCAGGCCTCCCATTTATGTTTGACGCTGGAACAGGTGATGTGCGAACGCCCCGAGCAATGGCGTCGTTATTATCCCGGCAAACCGCACCAGCAACATCTGCACCGCCAATACAGCCTCAGTGACCGGGTGCGTTATTACTGGCCGTTGCCAGAGATAGCAGCAACGGTCGAACGTATGCTGGAAAATTTGCGCCAAAATCCCGTTCCTCTGGCGCTGCTCAGCCAATTCCTGCCTGAACAGGCGCGAGCAATAAATGCCGGCACGCTTTCTTCCGATCCACAGGATTGGGTTTTGCACAAAATCAGTGAAGTGCTGACGGATTATGCCAATGCCTGTCAGCCCGCTGCCAAGGAGCACGTATCATGAGCCATTACTTTTCCTACAGCACCGACTGGCTAAAACAGCATAACGCCCTGCATACCGCGCGCGAGATTTGGCAACAGCCAGACTTATGGCGACAGCTGCATCAGCAATTAACCGACGCAAGCACTCGGTGGCAGCCTTTTCTGCAACCGCTGCTGGATAATCCACGCCTGCAAATTGTACTTTGCGGCGCAGGCAGTTCTGCCTTCGCCGGTCGGGCGCTGGCTCCGTGGCTGCGCCAGCAAACCGGCCGTGACGTAGTGGCTTATGGCACGACAGACATCGTCGCTAATCCGCACCAGTATCTCGACCCGACGCGCCCTACCTTGCTCGTGTCGTTTGCCCGTTCCGGCAACAGCCCTGAAAGCGTAGCCAGTGTCGCCCTCGCCGACCAGCTATTGCCTGAATGTTCTCATCTGATGCTGGTTTGCAACCCTGACAGCCAATTGGCGAATTATGCCGCCGGGCGTGGCAATGTGCTCGCACTGGTAATGCCCCAAGGCTCCAACGATCAAAGCTTTGCCATGACCTCAAGCTTTAGCTGCATGATGCTTTCGGCCGCTCTGCTGCTGGGCGCTCAGACCCTGGCAGAAGCGTTCACCCCGCTGAATAGGATGGTAGAGCGCTGTATCCAACTGCGCGAAAGCCTGCAACCTCAGGTCAAATCACTGGCAAATAGCGGTTTTACCCGTTACATCGCCCTTGGCGGCAGCTGTTTTACCGGCCTGGCAGAGGAGGCTTCGCTAAAAATGCTCGAACTTACTGCCGGGCGCATCGTTACCCGCTTCGACTCGCCGCTGGGGCTACGCCACGGGCCGAAGTTTATGGTCGATAACCAGACGCTGGTGCTGTTGATGTTTTCTGGCGACAGCTACGCGCGCCAATATGATGTCGACCTGTGGCATGAACTCAAGCGTGATGGTTTAGTGCAAGAAATGGTCGGGCTGAGCGGAGAGCCTAATGATTTCAAAGAAGTACAGACCGTGCATGATGACCAGCAGGACGTATGGATGATGTTCCCCTATTTGCTTTTTTCGCAGATGCTGGCCATGGAAACCTCATTGGCTCACGGTTTCTCCCCAGACAATCCTTGCCCTACGGGAGAGGTTAACCGGGTCGTAAAAGGGGTGACTATTTATCATTATTCAACACCCGTCGCCTCGGCTAATGCCTCTGCGCTTTAGCTAAGGGAAGTCTTCATTATTTTGCTGACAGTGCTCTATGGTTTTTCAAGAGCACTGCCAACATCAGGGGGTTCTATGTATTTGGTTTCTAACCGCGAAATGTTGCAAAAAGCCCAGCGGGAAGGTTATGCGGTTCCTGCATTTAACGTTCATAATCTTGAGACAGTGCAAGTTGTCGCCGAAACCGCTGCCGAAATGTCTTCTCCAGTGATTATGGCCGGTACGCCGGGGACGTTCAGTTATGCGGGCACTGATTATCTGGTCGGGATCTGTCAGGCAGCGGCGCGTCGCTACAATCTGCCGCTGGCACTGCATCTTGATCATCACGAAGAAATGGATGATATCGAAAGCAAGGTGCATCAAGGAATTCGCTCAGTGATGATCGACGGCTCTCACCTGCCTTTTCGTCAAAACATCGATCTTGTTTTACAGGCGGTCAAGCTCTGCCATCGCTATGGCGCCAGCGTTGAAGCCGAGTTGGGGCGGCTCGGGGGACAAGAGGATGATTTGATAGTGGACTCTGGCGACAGTTTTTTTACTGACCCTTTAGCTGCGCGAGAGTTTGTCGACGCCACCGGGATCGACTCACTGGCGGTGGCGATTGGTTCCGCTCACGGATTATATCAGGGCGAGCCTAAGCTGGACTTTACGCGTTTGGAAAAAATCCGCAATCAGGTCGATATTCCACTGGTATTGCACGGCGCCTCAGGCATCCCTGAGGCGATGATAACTCGCGCGATTGCGTTGGGCGTATGCAAGGTTAACGTCGCAACAGAGTTGAAAATAGCCTTTGCTGATGCAGTGAAAGGCTATTTTCATCAACAACCTGAGGCCAACGATCCGCGAAAATACATTACTCCCGGAAAACTGGCGATGAAAGCCGTAGTGGCCGACAAGATTCGTATTTGCGGCAGCGCCGGAAAACTCTAGGCTCCGCAAAAACCTCCCGGTGCCTGTAGAGCCGTGCCCAGCGCGCAGCCGCGTCTGCAATAAGAAAAAATCAATTTTGCAGAAATTTTTCCAAAAATTGCCGGGTTCTTTCCTGCTGGGGTGCCGAGAATAGATCTTTGGCCGGACCCTGCTCGACAATTTTACCCTGGTCCATAAATATCGCGCGGTCGGCGACATCACGGGCAAAACTCATCTCGTGGGTCACGATCACCATAGTTCGGTGTTCCAGCGCCAACGCCTTGATGGTGCTCAGGACCTCTCCCACCAGCTCCGGATCTAGCGCGGAAGTCGGTTCATCAAACAGGATCACTTCCGGGTTCATCGCCAAAGCGCGAGCAATCGCAACCCGTTGCTGTTGGCCCCCCGACAGGCGACGCGGATACGCACTCTCCTTGCCCGCTAATCCAACTTTAGCCAACAGTTTACGTGCATTGGCTTCGGCCTCGGCACGCGGCTCGCCTTTAACAATCACCGGGCCTTCAATGATATTTTCCAGCACCGAGCGATGAGGAAACAGGTTGAAGTTCTGGAAAACAAAACCGACCTGCTGACGCAACTTGCGCACCTTTTCTTTCTGCTTACTGATAGGCACGCTGGCATCGATTTCAATATTGCCAACAGTAATTGTGCCGGCATCAGGGATTTCCAGCAGATTGATACTGCGCAAAAGTGTGGTTTTACCCGAGCCGCTTGGGCCAATAATCGCCACCACTTCACCGGCATTCACCTGCAGATCGATACCGTGCAGCACCGTCTGACCATGAAATTTTTTAACCAGCTTTTTCACGTCGATGGTACTCATGTTGGCTCCTGATCCTGACGGTTAACGCGATCTTCCAGACGATTTTGCAAGAATGACAGCACGGTGGCGAGCACCCAATAAATCACTGAAGCAGCAAGGTACATGGTAAACACTTCCAGCGTGCGCGAGGTGACCAGCTGTGCCTGACGGAACAATTCTGGTACCTGAATCGTGGCCGCCAGCGAGGTGTCTTTCACCAGACCAATAAAACTGTTACCCAGCGGTGGCAACGCGGTACGTGCTGCCTGCGGCAGAATCACACGGCGCAGCGTCTGCCAGGAATTCATGCCGATACTGGCGGCCGCTTCCCACTGTCCTTTCTCGATTGAAGAGATGGCGGCGCGTAGCGTTTCAGAGGTATAGGCTGCAGTGTTCAACGACAGGCCAATCATCGCCGAAGGGATAGGATCAAGCTCGATACCAAACTGCGGCAGGCCGTAATAAATCATAAACAGCTGGGCAATCAGCGGCGTTCCACGAAAAATAGAGACATAAAAACGTGAGAACCACGACAGCGGCCACAGATGCGACAGGCGCATCATTGCTAGCAGGAAGCCCAGCAGCAAACCAAACACCATCCCCCCGAGGCTTAGCTCGAGGGTAAACACGGTGCCTTTCAATAAAAATGGTGCTGAATCCAGCACCAGTTGGAGACTTTCTTGCATCAGGTGTAAGCCTTACTTGGTAACGTCTGTGCCAAACCACTTGTCGGAGATCTTGGCCAGAGAACCGTCTTTCTGCATGTCGGCAATCGCCTTGTTGATCGCAGCCAGCAGTTCCGGGTTGTTTTTACGCAGGGCAACACCAGACTCTTGACGAGCGAAAGGCTTACCTGCAACGGCCAGGGTATCACCGGTCTTTTTAACCAGATCCAGCGCGGCAAGACGGTCAACCAGAATTGCGTCGATACGGCCTACGCGCAGATCCTGATACTTGGTTGGGTCATCATCATAGGTACGAATGTCTACGCCCGGCTCGTTTTGACGCAGCCATTGTTCGTAGTTACTGCCCAGGCCAACCCCCACTTTCTTACCTTTCAGGTCATCAGGGGTGGAGAATTTGCCTTCATTGCCTTTTTTGGTCAGCACCTGAATACCAGATACGGTATATGGGGTTGAGAAATCGTATTTTTTCTCGCGCTCAGGAGAAATGGTGACCTGATTGATTGCCACGTCGATACGCTTAGATTCTAGCGCAGCCAGCATGCCGTCCCA
>CAWUIY010000153.1:0-10882 GCA_963922555.1 uncultured Serratia sp.
CTGCGGATTTGGTCGAGGCAGCTCGCATCACCGGTGCATCACCGCTGCGAGTGCTATTAACGGTCATTCTGCCGCTGGCACGCCCGGCCATTTTTGCCGGCGCAGCGCTGTCCTTCGTTGCCGCAGCCGGTAACTTTGGAATTCAGGCCATGTTGGGCATACCGGGGAGAGTGCCGACCTTAATCACATTGGTTTATCAGCGTCTTAACAGCGTGGGGCCTTCTGCCTTGCCGGATATGGCCGTGCTTTCTATTTTGATTGCTGTGATTACCTTTGGTGGGTTAGCCGTCAGTCGTTACCTTGGTGGCCGCCGTGACGTGCGCGTTACCGGTTCGCCAAGGCAACTGCATCAGTCTTTGGGGGCGTGGCGTTTGCCGGTCGAGACGTTGGCGTGGATATGGGTGGCCTTAACGCTGCTGCTGCCGCTGTCCGCGCTGATCACTACCTCGTTGACGCGTGGCTATGGGCAAGCCCTAAACTGGCACACGCTGACTTTCGATAACTATATCAGCGCGTTATGGCAGTATCCGGCAATTCATCAGGCATTTTTTACCAGCCTTGGGCTTACCCTGATGGCGGTAATCATTTTGACCGTCGCGTCCCTGTTCTTGGCATATTTTTTGAGCTGGCAGCGCAGCCGCCTGGTGAGCGTATTGCAAATGTCTACCGAACTGGCCTACGCGTTGCCGGGAATTGTCACCGGCATTGCGGCAATTCTGTTTTTCCTTAAGCCGCTTCCACTGATTAATGTCAGTATTTACGGCACCCTCTGGATTATTTTAGCCGCCTATTTATCGAATTTTCTGGCGCTGGTGCTGCGTCCTACGCTGGCAGGGTTCGCACAAATAGATCGTTCGCTGGATGAGGCCGCGCAAATTGCCGGAGCAGGCTTTATGCGCCGAATGCGGGATATTCTATTGCCTTTAGCGGCACCTTCGGCGATGGCCGGCGCCATTCTGGTATTTCTGACCGCGCTTAACGAAATTCAGGTCTCTATTTTATTGGTGACTTCCAGCACGCAAACGCTAGGACCGATGGTTATTTTTCTGGATGAAGGGGATTCCTCAACGCTTGCGGCGGCGGTGGGCTGTCTGATGATTCTGGTAGTACTCCTGTTTATGCTGATCACTTCACTGTTTGCTCGCCGTTTGCCTGAAGGTATTTTGCCCTGGCGTGCCTGAAAATACGCCCTTCTGAAGCATAAAAAACCCATGTGCTACAGTTAATCCTAACGGTGAGTCTGCAAGGATTACCTGTAAACGAGATTATGCATAAGGAGAATTTATGGCTAAGGTCGCAATCGTGGGCGCTCACGGTCAAATTGGACAGTTTATTGTCAAGCATTTGCAACTTCAGGGGCATCAGGCCGTGGGTATCGTGCGCAAAGAAGAGCAGATCCCGAGCATGCGTAAGCTGGGCGCGGAAAGCCTGTTGCTGGATATTGAATCCGCATCCGTAGACCAACTGGCGACTGGCCTGCAGGGTGTTGATGCCGTGGTGTTTGCGGCCGGAGCCGGTGGTGGCTCTACGGCTGAGCGCAAGCATACGGTAGATTACGGCGGTTCCGTGCTGTTGGCCGATGCGGCAAAAAAAGCGGGGATCGCGCGCTGTATTCAAATTTCTGCGATTGGCGTGGATGAGCCTGTCAAACCGGGCACCGAGCCAGTGTGGAAAGCCTACATTGAAGCCAAGCGTGATGCCGACATTTACCTGCGTAAAAGTGGGCTAGAGTGGACGATTATCCGCCCAGGCCCGTTGACCAACGAGGCTGCCACCGGGTTGGTCAACTTGTCGGAACATGCGGGCAGGGGCGAGGTGCCGCGTGAGGACGTGGCGCTGGTGGTGGTCGCAACGCTGGACTCGACATCGTCGATTGGCAAACAGTGGGAGCTGCGCAGCGGCCACACGCCAATCCGTGACGCTGTCAGCCAGTGAGGGTTTGCATTTGTGACCAGTGACAGATGAGATAAATATCTGGCTACACCTCAACGGCCCATTATGGGCCGTTTTAGTTCGCTTCACTGAGCGCGAGTCTCAAACCCACTGCTGTTTTTCGCCCAGAACGTTTCTGAAACGGTTCTGAACGCAAAGCTCGCTGAGCTGCTGCAATAGCGCGACGGGCACGGGGATACCTTCCCGGCTTCGCTGGCTGTGAGTTTGATTCTCAGGTTCGCCTGCCGCTAATACGGGACGACGGCTGTCCGTTGGCGGTGTGGCATGGAGAGTATCAATAATCTCATCCAGGTCGCTTTCAAAATCACTTTCTGCACGAAATGCTTTGGGATCGATCACCAGGAAAAAATGCCCGACATTGGGCAGGCTATCGCTGGATTGTTTTGGACCAAATCCCGCCGCGGCAAGCGGGCCAGCCAAAATTTGTGCCAGCATGGCGAGACCATAGCCCTTATGCCCGCCTGTTTCCTGCGCGCCTCCCACGGGTGTCAGGCCACCTTCTTTGCGCTGAAAGACATACTCCATGGCCGTTTTAGTGTCAGTCACCGGGTGGCCATTTTCATCGACCACCCAGCCCGCTGGAACCGGTTTATCATAAAAGTCATACACTTTGACCTTATTGGCCGCGACCGTGGTAGTCGCCATATCCAGCACAAAGTCGTCGTTTTTGCTGGCTGGAGCTGAAAAGGCAATAGGGTTGGTGCCCAGTACCGGCGATTTACCCCCTGTCGGAACCTGAATTGATCCCCGCGTGGTGCTGGTGACCAGTGCAATCAGACCCTGCGCCGCTGCATAGCGCGCGTACAAACCGGCAGCACCAAAATGGTTGGAGTTTCTGACAGTTACCGCGGCCAGCCCCAGTTTTTTCGCTTTTTCAATGGCGGTTTTTACTGCTAAAAGTGACGTCGCATGACCCAGAGAGTTACCGCCATCAACTACGGCGGTAACGGGTGTTTCACTGACTATTTTGGCGATACCGGCAGGGTACCATTTCCCTTCTGACAGCAAACGCTGGTAATGAGGAAGCATGGAGATGCCGTGGGAATCGATGCCTAACAGATCAGTCTCAACGATTAGCTCTGCGGTTTGCGCGGCAGTCTCTTCAGGCATGCCCCAACCTGCAAGGATGATCTCAGTTTGCTCGCGAAGCAAGGCTGCGGGGAAGCGGGGTGTTTGACTCATTTATATTGTTCCTGATATTAAATATAACGGTTGAGATCCAGTTGGATTTATAAAAGTTTTTTCTAATTAAAATATTAACCTTATATTTTTTCAATTTAATAGCGAATTTTGTATTTTATCCATTTAAAAAAAGACTAAGCTAATGTGATTTTTAGAATAAGAAATGGTGGTAAAAATATTGCTAAATTAATTTTTCATCGTAGCATGGTGATAGCTTTATTAAATTGATTCACCCCTGTTATCTTTACTTGTGTGTTTTAAAAAACATAAATTTAAACCTTTTAGATCATCTCTTTATGTTGATTTGAAACTAACTTTACGGGTTGTCATCGTGCTTGCTATTAAATCTCCTGATACATTTCATCATCATTCCGGCCTGCGCGCCGAAACCGGTAAATATATTGCCGCGCTGAGTAACAATATTGCGATTATTACCTCGCCAAATGCCTGGAAGGCGGTTAACCCAGAACTGGAAAAGAGCCTGCAGGCTAATAACATTCAGTATCAGATCTTCTTTTTGGAAGGAGAGTGCAGTGAAGAAGCTATTGCCAGCCACACGACTCAAATTAAGCAAACCGGTGCAAGCCTGATCCTGGGGATTGGCGGTGGCCGCGTTTTGGATACCGCTAAAGCCGCAGGTAACCGCCTGGAAGCTGTCGATGTGGTCACTTTCCCCACCATCGCAGCTACCTGTGCTGCCTGGTCACCGGTGAGCGTTATTTATAACGCCGAAGGCGGCCATACCGGCCATCAGGTACTGGTCAGAATGCCGGTGCTGGTGTTGGTTGATACCGAGGTTATTGCCCGCAGCGATGTGCGCTACCTCAAGTCTGGCATCGTGGACGCGCTGGCAAAATGGTACGAATTCCAGCCTTATCAGCAAAAGAATCCAGATATTCTCGCCCTGAACCTCAAGGTGGCGGTAGCGACTTATGCCGTTGATATATTTAAGCAATATGGGATTCAGGCGGTTGAAGACAACCAGCATCAGCGGGTGACTCTTGCGCTCGCCAAGGTGATTGATGCCAATATCGCTTTGGCTGGCCTGTGCAACAGTATGCAAGATGATTATCCCGCGCCGGGGGTTGCTCACGCTATTCACAACCGTTTCACCCACCAACCTGAACTCCACGGCTGGCTGCACGGCGAAAAAGTGGGGTTTGGGCTGTTGTTGCAATCTATTTTGCAAAACAGTGGTGGAGAACCCGACGCTGAGCTATTGGCGCTGCTGCAACAGTTTGATGCGCCGCGTAAGCTTCCGGAACTGCAAGGGGATCGCGCCGAAACGCTACAGTCGATTGCCCAACAGGTTATTTTTGCTGACCAATATAAATCCCGCTTGCCTTTTGTCTTGACGCCATCCTCGCTGCTGAGCGCTCTGCAGCAAACTGAAAGCCGTCACTATTAATTGACTAAAACCAGCTAGCCACCTAAACAATTAATTCACCTGAATCATTATAAGCAAGGAATAAGCATGAGTTCTGAACAACCTGCGCTGGTATTATCCAAGCGTATTCAGCGTGTTAAAGTTTCCGGAATCGCCAAGGCTAAAGAGCTGACCGATCGCCTGAAAGAGGCCGGGGTCGATATTTTGGATTTAACCACTGGCGAACCTGATTTCGACACCCCAGAGCATGTTAAACAGGCAGCCTATGCCGCGATTGAGCGCGGAGAAACAAAATACACCTCGGCGGCAGGAGTTAAAGCTCTGCGTCAGGCGGTGGTAAGCAAACTGGCGCGTGAAAATAATCTGCACTACGACGCCGACGAAATTGTCATTTCCAACGGTGCCAAGCAAATTATTTATAACGTTTTTAGTGCTACGTTAAACCACTGTGACGAAGTGCTGATCCCGGTGCCATACTGGCCTAGCTTTCCCGAAAATGTGCACTACAACGGCGGCAAATCGGTGTTTATCGACTGCCCGATCGAACAAGATTTTAAACTCACTCCGCAACAGCTGGCAGAAAGCATTACTGAAAAAACGCGCTGGCTGGTGTTGAATAACCCGAGCAACCCCAGCGGTGCGGTCTATGACGCTACCGAGTTGCAAGCTTTGGCAGAAGTCCTGCGTCGCCATCCGCAGGTGTGGATCTTGCTCGCCGAACTTTACGAGCACGTGATTTTTGACGGCCGCCAGCACGTCAGCCTGCTTAACGTTGCCCCTGATTTAAAAGGGCGTTCACTATTAGTGGGCGGGGCTTCCAAGACTTATGCCATGACCGGTTGGCGTATTGGCTACGGTGCGGCACCCAGGGAACTCACCGTTCCGATGGCGTTAGCCCAGCTACAGAGCACCTCTGGAGCCAGTTCGGTGAGCCAGGCTGCTGCAACAGTCGCATTCAACGACGGTGTAGAATTTATCAAGCCTCAGGTCGCTGCCTATCAGCATCGACGCGATCTGCTGGTAGACGCGCTTTCAAAAATTCAGGGACTCAAAGTCTCATCACCGCAAGGTTCATTCTTCGTCTTTACTCAGTGTGCAGGCCTGTTGGGTAAACAGCGCCCGGATGGAAAATTGTTGGCAAGCGAGGCCGATGTGGTGGAATATCTGCTGGAGAATGGCGTATCCGGCGTAGGTGGCAGCACTTATGGCCTTTCGCCGTACTTCCGTTTGTCGATTGCTACCGATAATGCCACCGTGGAGGAGGCCGGTAAGCGTATCGCCAAAGCCATCGCCTTACTAAAATAAGGCGCGATATCTGATGAGGCGAGGCTTGCAGGCCTCGCTGTAAGCAAGGTGCCTTATGACACAATGGGTTAGCGATACAGAATATTTTGAGAAAACCTTCAACAAGCTCGATCTTTCATCCTCATTTACCGAACACGCCAACTTTGAAGAATGTGCCTTCAATCACTGCAATTTCACCTCTGCTCGGCTTTCACACTGTAAATTCACCCACTGCACTTTTAATCACTGCAATTTTAGCGTGGCAGAGATCGTCGGCACGCGATTCTATGAAGTTGATTTCAACGAGTGCAAGCTGAGCGGGGTGGACTGGACTCGCGCGCAGTGGCCGACTTTTAATCTCGATCCCGAACTGCGTTTTAGCAAATGTTTGCTGACAAACGCCGCCTTTTTCGGTCTCACGCTGCAAGGGATAAAAATGGACGAGTGTATTTTGCACGAGGTGGATTTCAGAGAGTGCGATCTTGCCGGGGCGGGGATTATTGGCTGCGATCTGGCGGGTAGCCTGTTTCATAATACCGACTTGCGTGGCGCAGACTTTACCGATTCCTGGGACTTCAACATCGATGTCATGCACAACCGCGTTGCTCAGGCAAAATTCTCGCGTCTTGAAGCTCTTGCATTGCTGGAAAGTCTGGGTATTGAGCTAGTGGACTGATGATCTGCATTGATGCGAGTAAAAGGGTTTTCGGCAGTTCGATAAATAAAATGCGTAGTCTGATGAATATAATTAATTAATAAGTGCGTCATAAGCAACGAAAAAAGGTTTACGCGCCTTATTATTGAATTTTGCGCCGTCTTACTGGGTAAATAAAAAATATCGTTCTAAATCACTACTGAAAAGATTTAATACTGAACAAAGTGTGCGAAGCAGCGTATTGGGCTGGCGTTAACATTCACCAAAGCTTGCAAGAAACACGATGCTGAACATAGAATCGGCTATTGTAGGACGTAACACAAATTGGGGATGTAATGAGCAATAATACGACTACGGCCAAGCAACTAGAAGTAAAACGCATCGTAGATGTTCTGTCTAAAGCTATTGCCCAGCATCGGCTACGTCCGGGGGCGAGACTTATTGAAGCGCAAATTGTTGAAGCGCTAAATGCCAACCGCAATCATGTTCAGGTGGCATTACAGCGTCTGGCGATGCAGCGTATTGTCAATATTGAGCCGAACCGTGGAGCCATGGTGTCACAACCTACAGCCAAAGAAGCACGCGAAATATTTGTGGCGCGTCGGGCCATTGAGAGGGCGATTGTAGAAACTATTACGCCGGAATTAATTCGTCGCCATCGTAATCGCATTGCCACCCATTTACGCAATGAGAGAGAAGCAACGGATTCTACCGATCGTCGCGCGATAGTGCGGGAATTAAGCGAATTCCATCTCATGCTGGGAGAAATTTGCGGCAACGAGGTGCTGAGCGAGGTGCTTGCTAACCTGATGGTGAGGAGTTCTCTAATTGTCGCGCTTTATCAACGCAACGATGTTCCCTCCTGTCAGTCTGATGAACATCAGGCGATTATTACCGCGCTTGAAGCTGGCGACAATGAGCAGGCAGTCGCGGTATTAATTGAACATCTGGTTGAATTGGAAGCCCAGCTTGAACTTGAGGATCAATCTGGAAACGAAGTGAATCTGCGTCAGGCGCTGGCCGATCTCTAGACTGATAGCGTTAAGGCTAAAATAGTCATTGGGTCCCGCCATTCTGGTACCGGTACCACTATCAGCATAAAAAAAGCCACCCCATAACAGGGTGGCTTAACCTTCAAATCACGTTACCAAATTAACTTTTAAAGTCTGGAATAAAACGAGTTACGTCTACTTCCATAAACTTCGAGCGCTCAAAGTTATGTTTCAGCTTATAAGGCACCGTGCAGTCATAGATGGTCTTGCAAGAGATCCCGTGATCCGCAATGCTTGGGCTAAAGGCCGGGTCCTGTGAAGGGTCCAGTGGATGGCAGCGCACGCCGGGAATGAAGATGGTATCCACATCGCCCTGATAACGGGTGGTCATAGCCCACATCACGTCTGAAAGATCAAAGATATCCACATCATCATCCACCAGGAATACGTGCTTCAACTCTGAGAAGGCCGAGAATGCCAGCAGTGCTGCCTGACGATGGCGACCTTCGTCCTGAGGACCGCGTTTGCCTATTTGCAGGAAAGCGACATATTTGCCGGTACCCGGAGACGGGCAGTGCACGTTTTTCACCAGGCCTGGGATAGCGCGTTCGACCATATCGAGAATACTCGCCTCGGTCGGAATACCTGCCAGATTGGTGTGCTCGTCGCTCGGCCCAATACAGGTTTGCAGAATAGGGTGTTTGCGGTGAGTAATAGCCTTAACTTTAATAACCGGAACTTCCTGTTTTGCCTCACCGGTATAACCTGGGAATTCTGGCATCGCTTTACCGGTTTTAGTGTGCTGATCTTCCTGCACGCGGTAATTAGGCACCAGCTCGCCTTCAATCACAATTTCGGCATTTGCAATTGCACGCGCCTTGACTGCAACGCCCTCGACCAGCTCTACGGCCTTGCCGCGCAGGCCTCCGGCTATAGCCAGTTCATCGTAGCCCAGCGGTGTGGTTGGCGGCTCAAAGCAGGCACCAATCTCGATAGCCGGGTCAACGCCAATGCTAATGGTAATAGGCAACGCTTTACCGGCCTCTTCCGCCTTGATACGGAACTGATCGAGATGGCGACCCGGTACGAAATACATCGAAATTTCGTCTTTGCCCTGTACACACAGGCGATGGATGGTGACGTCGTGCTCGCCTGTTTCCGGATCCGCCGCGTAACACATCCCCATAGTAAAGTAGGGACCGGCATCTTCTGGCGTGTTGGTCGGAGCAGGAAGCAGGCGGCGCAGGTCAAAGTCAGCATCGGTAGCGAGGTGCACCACTTCCTGACAAGAGGCTTTGCTGTTGGCGATAACCACCGGAGGAATAGCGTGTTTTACGGAATCACGCAGCAAATGGCCCAAACGTTCTTTTGGCGCGCCCAGCAGGCGAGCAACGCGCTGACGTGATGCCAGCAGGCCAATCAGAACGCGAACGTCGTCGTAACCTTTAATTTTATTGAACACCATCGCCGGCCCGGTTCTGGTCGGACGCATTACCGTACCGCCTGCACCGACATAGCGATACACGCCGGAAAGTTCTGCGGAAGGATCGACCGGCTCATCGGTTTCGATATATTCATCGTCGAAGGTTTTCAGTAATTCAATTGCTGAACGCAGATCGTAAACTTCGACGTTATTATTAATTTCATTTTTTTCGGACATATAGATAGACTCCGGTTTATTAATTTTACTCAAGCTTGATAACTAGCGTAATAATTAGCGGCTATTTTCTTTTAATCCTTCCCATCGTTTAGTCTCTGAGAATTTCAGCGAAAACTGATCCAAAATACGAGACGCGATGTGATGGGTAACATCTTCTAAATCTTTAGGGTGGTTGTACCAGGCAGGCATGGGAGGAATAATGCTCGCGCCCATTTTTGACAATTCCAGCATGTTTTCAAGATGGATAGTGCTTAACGGCGTTTCACGCGGAACCAGAATTAATTTGCGTTTTTCTTTTAAAATGACGTCAGCGGCGCGGCCAATCAGGCCATCAGCATAACCGCTGCGAATGCCCGCCAGCGTTTTCATGCTGCATGGGATAATGATCATTCCTTCGGTCAGGAAGGAGCCGGAAGAGATGGTAGCGCCCTGATTGGCCGAGCTATGGTAAACGTCGGCCAGACCGATAACGTCTCGAGCCTTGTAAGGCGTTTCCAGCTCGATAGTGGCCTTGCCCCAGCGAGAGATAATCAGATGAGTCTCGACTTCAGGAATAGATTTGAGCATCTGCAATAACTTGATTGCCAAAGGTGCGCCCGTTGCCCCGGTAATACCTACGATAATTCTCATTTGTCCTCCTTGATAACGCTTCACTTTGCCGCCGCTGCTGAACCGCCGCGTAATGTGAATTTCATCTAACAAATTAATTTATTTGCTAATTATAAAATGGCTATAATAAAATTCTAATCAAGAAAATGCCTTTATTGATAACGAAACCTTATCACTGAGATTGTTATGGACCTTAAAAAGCTTAAGTCCTTTGTGGTGCTGGCAGATACTCTGCATTTCGCGAAAGCCGCGGCGCGGGTCAACCTCACTCAGCCCGCACTGACCAATCACATCAAAGGGTTAGAGAATGAGTTGGATATCAGGCTGTTTGAACGTAATCAGCGGCATGTGAGCCTGACGTTGGAAGGATTGGCCGTGCTGGAAGACGTGCGGCGTGCCGTCAACCAGCTTGAAAACCTGCAAGAAACGGCAAAGCGCCTGTCCAGCGGCTATAAGGGCGTTTTACGATTAGGGTATGTGGGAACGTCAGTGCTTGACCCGACAATCATGAACCTGATCCGCCAGTTTAAGCGTCAGTATCAGGAAATCGATATTATCCCGGTTGAAAGTGACGTTAACCGCCAACTTCTGCTGTTGCAGCAGGGGGAGTTGGATCTGGCTCTGGTGCGCAGACCATTGCCTCTTTATCGCGAGCTGGCGCAAAAAGACCTGGTGTGTAACAAGCTAAATGCGGTGTTACCGGCCAATCATCCACTGGCCAGTAAAAAGCGTATCACCGTTGAGGATTTAGCGGACGAGTCTCTGATATTGCATGATGATCCGACCGGGGTCGGCTTGGGGGGGGCGGTGGCAAACCTGTTTCAGCGCAAAGGCCTGGTGCCACACAGTACGCATCTGACCAAAGAGGTCAATGTGGCAACTGCACTGGTGGCAATGGGAATGGGGATTGCCATCGTTCCTGACTCGCAGCGATCTTTATTGATTAAAGACGTGGTATTCCGGGAAATGGATGACCCAGAAGCGGTCACCGAACTGACACTCTGCTGGCGAAAACCGATTAAAAATCAGAGCGTAAAACTGTTTATCGAGCACGTGGATCGGGTTTTGTTGACTGAATCAGCCGGTAACTAATGACCGGCAGTTTTTGATAGCAGGTTAATCATCAGCACACCGGCGATGATTAACACCATGCCGCCAAT
>CAWUIY010000154.1:0-10807 GCA_963922555.1 uncultured Serratia sp.
CCATGCTGAATCGGATATTCAGTCGGCCTTTAGTTGGCATCCCGATGGCACTTGCCTGGCATTGGTCTGTGATAACTCGGTGATGAGTTTAGACGTCACTAGCGGCGGAATGCGGCGTTTGACGCCGCGCAGCGACATTGCCCCCAGCGCCGACGCAATCGTGTTTTCGCCGAACGGCCACTGGGTCGCTTTCATGCGCGAAATATCAGGATTTAATCAGATATTTATCACAGCGGCATGAGTTGTCGCTAATCGCCTGGGTTAGTTGACGTTGATCACCGGAGTCGTAGGGGGAATATGATTTATATCTACCCCATGGCTTAGTGCAATATTATGATCTTCATCGGTTTTTATACGTTGCATTGTAGTTTCCGAGTGACGATTATAATAGTCATAAGGCAAGAGCAGCGTATCTACAATGGCCGTAAAGGGTAAATCAATCGCCAGCAGCGGCGTCATCGCCCAGCTGGTGTCTTTGCTGCCCATCATCCGTACATCAGCTTTTGAGCCTGGATAGTAACCCTGATAATCCCCGGTATGGCTCATTACGCTGGAACAGCCGCTCGCCATAAATGCGCATCCTGTCGCAACAGGCAATAATAATTTCTTCATCTTTAAACTCGTCTTTACTGTCGGGCTGAGGATGCCTGGTAATACCTACAACATCAGATTTAGCAAGTGTGTTTGAAATTGTAGTACCGATTCAAGAAATTAAAGTTAACTCACGGTGATTAATAGAAGGTAATCACAATAAATATCTGATACTTCCCATTAGAGGTTGAGTTAATTTAAGAAATTTTTTAAATGACGGCTTGAAATCTATGTTTTCATCGCCATTTTTATCATATGACGCTGCAAAAGAATACGCCGTAAGGGTATTTGTGCGTTAACGATCTGTCCAAATGGAAGATTATTTTTTTTCACCTCGCTGCAATATCAGGAGGCAGTTTAAATGCGTAATTTCGATCTTTCCCCGCTTTATCGTTCAGCGATTGGTTTCGATCGCCTGTTTAATCTCATCGAATCTGGCCAAAATCAGGGTGGGGGTTATCCTCCCTATAATGTTGAACTGGTAAATGAAAACCATTATCGCATTGCCATAGCCGTTGCGGGCTTTGCCGAGTCAGAATTAGAGATTACTGCTCAGGATAATATGCTGCTGATCAAAGGCGCGCATGCTAATTCTCCAGCCGAGCGAACCTATTTATATCAGGGTATCGCCGAGCGGAATTTCGAGCGCAAGTTTCAATTAGCAGAACACATTCAAATTAAATCGGCAAATCTGGCTAACGGATTACTTTATATAGATTTGCAGCGTGTTGTGCCGGAAGCTTCGAAACCTCGCCGCATCGAAATTATATAATCAGCCCATCGCATGGGTTTAAACATCTCGCTTCACAGAAGGAGTTATTATGCGTAACCACGATCTGTCCCCGCTTCTCCGTCAATGGATTGGTTTTGATAAATTAGCCAGCTCATTACAGGGCAGCGATCCAGGCTATCCCGCTTACAATATCGAGAAATCAGACGATAATCATTATCGCATCTCGCTTGCGCTCGCTGGATTTAAACAAAGCGAGCTAAATATTGAGGTTGAAGGACCCAGGCTCACTGTCAGCGGTACACCGACCCCGCCCGAAAATAAGGTCGAGTATCTGCATCAAGGGCTGGTATGCAAGGCATTTACTTTGAGCTTTACGCTGGCGGCACATATGCAAGTTGATGCCGCCGAGTTTGTAAATGGCCTGCTGCATATCAGTCTGGTTCGCGACGTGCCAACCGCTTTACAGCCTCAGCGCATCGCGATAGGGACTCATAGCGACTAAGCCGTGCGATATTCCTGATGCGCACGCTCAATCTCTTCAGCCAGAATTGAGACACCGCGCTCGATCTGGCTGGCTTCAGGTACGTAATTCATGCGCATACACTGCTGTGTATGCGCCCACGGATGTTCCAGCCCCGGGAAGAAGTAATCACCTGGCACCATCAACACGCCACGCTGTTTGAGGCGCTGATAAAGCACTTCGGTAGTGATAGGCAGATCTTTGAACCATAACCACAAGAAAATTGCCCCTTCTGGTTTATGGATCAGGCAACGTTCTTCAGGCAGATATCGACGCAGCGTAGCAATAGTTTCCTGCACGCGCTGGTAATAAAACGGCCTGATAACGTCTTGAGACAGTCGCAGCAAATCCCCACGAGCAATCATTTCACAGGCCATTGCCGGACCTACGCTGCCTGGAGACAGACTGATAATACCGTTCATATTGCTGATAGCTTTGATAATTTTTTCGTCGGCTACCACGATACCGCAGCGTGATCCCGGCAGGCCGAGCTTAGACAGGCTCATGCACAGGATAATATTGGGATTCCACAGGGGGGTCGCGTCAGTAAAAACAATCCCAGGGAATGGCACGCCGTAAGCATTGTCTATCAGCAGTGGAATATCGTGTTGTTGCGCCAGGGCATCCAGACGGATCAGTTCTTCGTCAGTGAGCACATTGCCGGTCGGGTTTGTAGGCCGTGATACGCAGATCAGGCCAATATCCTTGCCAATGTTCAGATGATCGAAATCAACGTGATATTTAAATTGTCCTTCCGGGAGCAGCTCAATATTTGGCTTGGCCGAAACAAACAGGTCTTCATCAACCCCTGCATCCGCATAGCCCAGATATTCTGGCGCCAGAGGGAACAGGACTTTGCTCAGAGAGCCGTCGCTTCGACGACCAGCAAACAGGTTGAAAAGATAGAAGAAAGCGCTTTGGCTGCCGTTGGTCAGCGCGATATTGTCTGCGCTTAACTCCCAGCCTTGCTCTTCACTGAGCATTTTTGCCAGTGCATGACGTAAAACGTCTTTACCCTGCGGGCCATCGTAGTTGCACAGGGCCTCGGTGAGTTTACCTTCTGCCAGCATATCGCCAAGCAGTTCCTGGAAATACTCCTGCATCTCAGGGATTTGAGCCGGATTTCCACCGCCAAGCATCACTGCACCAGGGGTACGCAAACCGTCATTCATGTCGCCCATCAGGCGGGTAATGCCAGAAAAACGGGTAAATTTTTCGCCGAAAACAGAAAACGTCATAGCTTACTTTGAGTGTTATCAGAATGTGACGCCCACCTTAACGCCTGCGTCGAGGCAGTGCAATCAGTGGAAGTAATATTCATAGAGACAGCGCACAGCGCGGCTGTAGGCGTGGTGCGACGCCTGTAACAAGGTTCACACCACGACCTATCAGGAAATAATCACAAATAAATCAGGATTTTTTCAGGTCTTTCTGGTTAACGCAGAACTCGTTGGTTTCGCCAGACAGCGCTGCAATGATGTTATCAACCGCCAGCGCGTCCATATCATAGCGAGTTTGTGCGGTTGCAGAACCAATGTGTGGCAAGGTCACTACGTTTTCCAGCTTCAACAAACCAGAATCTTTGGCCATTGGCTCTTTCTCATAAACATCGAGGCCGGCGGCGTAAATAGTGCCGTCCTTGAGTGCTTCGATCAGGGCTTGCTCGTCAATCACAGGACCACGCCCGGCGCTGATCAGAATGCCGGTCGATTTCATTTTGGCGAACTGATCTTTACCGATGATATGGAAAGTCTGATCGCTCAGCGGCAAAATCACCACGACGAAATCTGACTCTGCCAGCAGGGTATCCAGGTCGCACTTGCGCGCGCCGAAACGCTCTTCCGCTTCTTTGTGCTGGCTGCGTGCGTTATAAAGAATGGGCATGTCAAAACCAAGGTTTGCACGCTGTGCAACCGCCAGCCCGATGCGACCCATGCCGATAATACCCAGCGTTTTATGATGCACGTCAAGGCCGAACCAGCCGACAGGCGCATTGCCATCCCACTCACCGGCTTTGGTGCGGTTAGAGAGTTCGACCACGCGACGTGCGGTAGACAGCACCAGAGAGAATACCAGATCCGCAACGGTATCCGTCAGCGCTGCCGGGGCGTTAAACAGCGGAATACCGCGACGAGAAAGCTCGGCCACGTCAAAGCTGTCAAAACCTGCCGAGGCAGTAGACACGCCACGCAGGCGCGGAGCATGGGCAATCAGCTCTTTATTGATTGGACCACCGGAACCGATCAGTCCTTCCGCTTCTTTCAAAGCCTCGAACACCTGATCGCGGTTTTTGTCGTTGATCCCATCAACTTTAACCACTGAGAAATGTTGCTCAAGGCGCTTATGCAGATCGTCTGCGATTTTTTTGTATAGAACGATAGACGGCTTCATTACTTACTCCATCAAGCTAACGATTAGGTAGATTATTTGATTAGTAATACAACTGTTTGATTAAAATAGAGACTATTTTAGTGAGCCTCAAGCGGTTCCGCAGTTTTTTGCGGTTTAACCATTAACGTCAAAATCACTGATATCAATAACGACACGGCCATAAAGATAAATGAGGCCGCCGGACCTCCGGTATTGCCGTTCAGATAGCCCACAAACCAGGAACCGAAAAACGATCCCAGAGCACCCAGGCTATTAATCAGCGCCATTGCGCCGCCCGCGACATTTTTTGGCAACATCTCGGGGATAATGGCGAAAAAGGGTCCATAAGGCGCGTACATGGCTGCGCCAGCGATCACCAGCAGGCTGTACGAAATCCAGAAACTCTGCTGCCCTATGGCCCATGAGCTGAAGAAGGCAATGGCACCTATCAACAGCAATGGCCAAATGAACAGCTTACGATTCTGCATTTTGTCCGACGCCCACGAAGCTACGATCATCGCGATGGTTGCGGCCAGATAAGGCGCGGATGACAGCCAGCCAGCCTCAACCATGCCCATGCTTTTTCCGGCGCGCAGGATTGAGGGTAGCCACAGCACAAACCCGTATACGCCAATGCTCCAGGTAAAGTACTGGATGCACAGCAGGATCACGTTTCTCGAACGAAAAGCCTGCCCATAATTGGCAACGGCTTTGATATTTTCCTGCTCGTCGGCCAGCGTATCGGCTAACGCCTTTTTCTCTTCCTTGCTTAACCAGTTCACCTCTTCCGGTTTGTCTTTGACCAGGAACCACCAGAAAACGGCCCAAATCACGGCCGGGATGCCCTCAAAAATAAACATTTCCCGCCAGCCAAATGCGTGGATCAGATAGCCAGAGAGAACGGACATCCAGAGTACGGTCACCGGGTTTCCCAATATCAGAAAGGTATTGGCCCGCGAACGCTCCGATTTAGTAAACCAGTTGCTGATATAAACCAGCAGGGCGGGCATGACCGCTGCTTCAACAATACCCAACATGAAGCGGATGATGGCTAATAGTGGAATGCTGTTGACCATGCCGGTTAATGAAGCAAATGCACCCCATAGCACCAGACACCAGAACACCAGTTTCTTAACGCTACGTCTTTCGGCATAAATCGTGCCGGGGATCTGGAAGAAGAAATAGCCAAGAAAAAACAGCGCGCCTAACAGCGATGACATGCCTTTGGTGATGCCAAGGTCGTCATTGATGCCAGCGGCGGAAGCAAAGCTGAAATTGGATCGGTCGACGTATGCCAGGCTATAGGAGATAAAAATGATTTGCATAATGAACCACCAGCGTTTGGCGGCTAATTTAACCTTACCCATTTCTATGCTCCTTTTTATTATTATCACCCTGATTTCTGGTGTTTTGGCCGCATTTACTAGAACTTTTGCTCATCTTGCCACCTGATAATTGCTAAGCTTCCGATGCTTCCTTACGCAGTAATTCAACGTAATGGCGCGTGACCGCTGTCAGATCTTTACCTTCCAATGGAAACTCGATGCCGCGAGGGGCATTACGTGGCAGTTTTGCTAATAGTGGCTTCCAACTGCCATCGCTGTCATCCAGGGCAACGGCGTGCAATTTCCCCTCACGCCGCTGAGCGGCTTTGACGTGCACATAGCTGACGTGCTCGCTTAACATCTCTGCGGCCTCAGAGGCATCCTGGCCGACCCACTGCCAGTTAGCCATGTCAAAGGTCATCGCTACTGGAAGATGCAGCGCTTCTGCGGCAAAGAAAAACGCATTCATAGGATGCAGAATACCGCCGTCAGGAGTTTGGTCATTCTCAACGACCAGTTCTACCGCATGCTCTTTAAGCAACACTTTCAATTCGGTGAGATCGACACCGGGAGCAAAGGCCCCGAGCGCAATTTTCAGTTTCCGCGCATCCAGACTGTCGGCTTCAGCCAGAAACTGATTGAGGGAAGGGTTGATTGAGCTGTCAGATAAAAACAGCGATTCAGGAACGGAATAGAAAGCATAAAGCCCGTGCTGGCGGATTTTTTCACCCAATGCCTTGAGTTTGTTTATCTCGCCATCGACCAGCAATTCGCGACGGATTTCTACCCCGTTCGCACCGGATTCGGCGATAGGCTTGAGTAGCGCTTCCTGCCCGCCCAAGTCTTTGACCGCTTTATAGCCATAAGCCGCGGTCACTATCACGATGTCTGCCACATTCTCTGGTTTGCTCATGCCAATTTTCCTTATGCGCCGTTGTTTTTTTAAGCAAGGTGTTTTCGCTGTTTGAGAAACTAAATCACTGGGTAAACCTGATTGTTAAAGGTAGGCTAATTTTAGCCGCAGGCGTAGTTTCTGTTAACATTACGTTAACTGGAACCGGTACCAAGTAAAAGTTCAGTGACAGGAAAACACGATCTCGTAGGTCAATAACGAGATCAGTGTCACGATTTCAACGGATCATTTTCAGAGGATGTTCAAACTAACTGGGTAGAACCACGGACAATCAATTCCCCAGAGAAGGCATGTTCCTGAACGGGTTCGGTACTGCCATGAATGCGTTTGACGAGTTGCCCGAGAGCCGCGTAACCCATGTCATACGTGGGTTGTTTGAGGGTAGTGATGCCCACACCTGCAAGCTCTGCCCATTCGAGATCGTCAAAGCCGAGCAGGCCGATATCTTTACCCCAGATCATGCCTATTCTGCGCATTGCGCGGGCAATCACCAGAGTTAATGCACCATTTACCGAAATCACGGCGCGGCGTTTATCCGGATAACGGGCTGCAAAATCCAGCAACAATTTTTCCAAACCTTCGCTGTCACCCAACAACACTTCACCCTGTTCAGCGAATTTTTGTGGTTGTTTTTGCATCAGTTTCAGGAAAGTGTGCAAACGATCCAGGCGGGTATTAATGGTGACCGGTTCACTCAGGAACAAAATAGCTTCAAAGCCCTGTTCCAAAAGATGGCGGGTGATCTCTGTAGTGGCTTCGGCATTATTTAAACCAATGACATCACAGGAAAAATTGGCGACTTTACGGTCAATCAGCACCATCGGCAACTGAGACTGCTGCAGTGACGAAATCGCCTCTTCACGCATCCCGACCGCGTTCACCACGATACCATCGACGCGATAACTGCTCAGCAAATTCAAGTAATGCTTTTCCTGATTGAATTCATTATTGGTGTTGCACACGAGCAGCGTCAGGCCCTGCTGACGGCAAGCTGCTTCAACGCCACGCATGACTTCAACGGAATAAGGGTTTGTAATGTCTGCAATAATTAAACCGATCAGCCGTGTTTCACCGCTTTTCAGGCTGCGAGCCATCTGACTTGGCTGGTAGTCCAGCAAAGCAATAGCTCGTTCAATACGTTCTTTTAGCGTATCGGAAAGCAGATGCTGTTCGCCGTTAAGATAACGCGAAACGCTGGTTTTTCCGGTTTTGGCAGCACTGGCCACGTCCCTGATGGTTGCACGCGGGGTTGGTGTCTGCGCGGTCTTAGCCCTGCTCACGTTGATTCTCCTGTGATGGTCGCCAGATAACCTGTTGCGATGATAGAGAAAAAGGTTATTTCTGCTGATTAAGGAGACTAGCACAGAGCGGGAAGGCAAGGAATGAAACTTACCCTGCATTACTAAAGCGGCAGCCGTGATGACCACCGCTTCTGAGGGGTTAAATCATTATTGCAGCGGGCTGAGAGTGATTTCTACGCGACGGTTCTGCGCTTTACCTGCTTCGGTGCTGTTTGATGCGATCGGGTTAGCCGGGCCTGCACCCGAGGTATGTACGCGATTACCCGCGACGCCTTGGGTGATTAATGCGCTACCCACGCCGTCAGCACGTTGCTGGGACAGGCGCATATTCAGAGCCTGGCCGCCGGTACTGTCGGTATAGCCGATGATATTCACCGCGGTCTTAGGATACTCTTTCAGCACCATGGCAACGCCGGTCAGAGTATTGGCTCCCGCGGGTTTCAGCGTACTGCTGCTGCTGTCAAAGGTGACGTTATTTGGCATGTTAAGCACAATATTGTCTCCCTGACGCGTGACGCTGACACCGGTTCCTTTCATTTTATCGCGCAGCTTGGCTTCCTGAACATCCATATAATATCCTGCGCCACCCCCAAGAGCGGCCCCTGCTGCAGCGCCGATCAGTGCGCCTTTGCCGCGATCGTGTTTTGAGGACGAAAGCATCCCGACACCCGCACCCAACGCTGCGCCTATCCCGGCTCCGATTCCAGATTTCCCCGCTTCGGATTCACCGGTATAAGGATTGGTCGTACAGGCAGACAGCCCCAAAGTGAGGCAAAGTGAGCTGGCAATAATCAGAATACGTTTGTTCATGTTCTTTCCTTGGAAAAATTTAACCTGCTGTTTTCGCCGGGAAGGTAACTCTCCGCGAAAAATTGTGCAGCAAGAAATCAGCGAAACATCTTGTCTGAAGGAACATTACTTTTTTCAATGCCCCCAGCATCTACTGCTTGCGCTCTTTATGCGAGAAAACTCGCCGTTAATCACTCAGAAAATTCTGCATGTGTGTTTATGCTATAAAAACAATCAAATGGTTTAATTTATTTAAATGTATTAGTGAATGAAAAATAATATATAAGATCTATTTTTTAAATTTGGCGAGGTTTTTAATAAAAAGTGGTAATAAATATTTTCACATGATTATTATTTTCGTCTCGTTAATATTTAAATAAAATCAGATCGAAAAAAACATTATATTTAGCAAAAATATTTTTATTTAATATTAGCGCTATTAAAAAACAGAAGGTTTGTATTTATATTGATCCAGAGGTTTTTTTAATTATCACTCTTAAACTACATCTCAAAGAAAGTTGAAGGTTATGTGTGAATAAAAATTTTAAAAACAAACGGTTAGCATGGCGAAAATGCTAACTTTGCCAGCCCATCACCCAGGTTGGCAAGCCGGTGCCTGGATGGCAAGTGTCGGCGGTCGTAGTAAAGCCTTCTTTCTGATAGAAGGCGACCGCTCGGCGATTTTGCTGATAAACCTCGAGCAGCAGTTTAGGATATTCGGCTTTGGCTCGGGCCATTAATTGTTGTGCCACCCCACAGCCGTGAAAAGTGTCTTTGACGAACAATGCGCCAATAAACTGATCGTTAATTACGCTAATAAATCCGTTAATTTCGCCGCTTTCAGGGTTGCAGACGACCCATGTCATAGCCTGTGCCAGGAAAGTATCTCTGACCATCGCGGCGCTTTCATACCAATAGCTTTGGGCAATAAAAGGGTGCGCGGCAATCGTGCTGCGCAACCATAGAAGAATTAGCTCATCGAGATCGCTCGCGTCAGATTCGCGAACTATGCAGCGTGATATTGAGGATTGCATTGGCAATTGGCCTGATGATCGTTCACCAGGCCGCTGGCCTGCATAAACGCATAGCAAATAGTTGAACCGATAAACTTGAAGCCGCGTTTTTTCAGCGCCTTCGACATGGCATCTGAAATTTCATTCTTTGCCACGATTTCGCCCGGCCCTTGTGGATTATTAATCATTGGCTGGTGGCTAACAAATTGCCAGATAAATGAAGAAAAATCTTCAACGTTAGCCTGCATTGCCAGCCAGGCTTTGGCGTTGCTAATGATCGCCTGAATTTTGCCGCGATGGCGAATAATGCCGCTATCCAGTACTAGTCGATCGACGTCCTGATCTGTCATAGCTGCAATGCGTATCGGGTCAAACTGATGAAAGCAGCGGCGATAATTTTCGCGTTTTTTTAATACGGTTATCCACGATAGCCCGGCCTGTTGCCCCTCAAGGCACAGCATTTCAAACAGTTCACGTCCGTCCTTGACCGGCACGCCCCATTCTTTATCGTGATATTCGATGTATAGCGGATCGTCCGATACCCAGCTGCAGCGTGTCATTTTAAACCCCAAGATTGCGGAAAATTGTCTCCGCAATCTTGGTCTCTCCTCTATTTCTGTGCAAGCGCTACCTGTTTACCCGGAGGCACCGTTTCCAGTTGCATGCGTTTTTCAGGCTGCAAAAGCGTCATGCACAGCATGCTGCAAAACGAGACTGCCGCCGTCGCAGTAAACATTGCGCTGTAGCCGTGGAACTGCGCCAGATAACCACTCAGCGTAGGCGCCAGAATTGACGCTACGTTGGCAATCGCTAGCGTCATACCACTGTAGGTACCAACCGATGCCTTGGGAGACACGTCAATCACTACTGACCAATAAACGTTATTAACCAACGCATTAAAGGCATTGCCCAGCGTCATCAACAAAATAATTTCATAAGGAGAATGGGCGTATGGGATGAGTACAAAGCAGGTTGCTGTCAGCAGCAAGGTTACCGCTGCAAATACGTTGCGCGCCAATCTGAGATTGCCCGTTTTACGCAGCAGGCTGTCGGCAATTTTTCCGCCAAGCAGCACGGTAATGCAAGCGCCGCTCCAGGGGATCATTGCGACATACCACAGCGAATGCAGGTCGTAATGGAAAGTATCCTGCAGATATTTCGGACTCCAGGTGACTAAAACAAATGTGACATACAGGAAAGAAAAATAGCCAAGGGCGTTCAACACCAGCGTGCGATTTGTGAAAAATGCCCA
>CAWUIY010000155.1:0-10749 GCA_963922555.1 uncultured Serratia sp.
AGGGTGGCAGGATAAGGGTCACGATGCTCGCTGGCATCACCTAATAATGCCAGTTGCAGATGTTTTCCCGCACGCATCACCGGTTGCGTTACCGAACCTAGCACCCAGCGGCCAAAGCTGTCCCGCGCCCAGCCGTTGCTGCGCACTTTGCCATTTTCACAGTCTTCCAACTGGTAGCGATCCTGATTTTTCACCACTCGCAGTGACTCTATAGCAATGCCTTGTTCACTGATTTTTTGCATCATTTCCTGATAGCAAGGCGAGCCTAGTGGTTGATTTAGCGGCACAACGATATCTTCTTTAAGCGCCCGATTTATCAATGATTCCAGGTTGAACTCCGCACCTGCACCGCGACCGGTTAAACGCTCGAGCCACAGCAGCCCGCTGGAAATTTGCTGTCCCTGCGGAGAAATATATTGGCGAGCATTGATAAAGCGTTTGCTGTCATAGCTGACTGGCAGGTGACACAACGGTAACGCGCGTAACTCAGCAAGTATCGCGGCCAGCGCACCGTAAAAGGCAGGTTCAGGCGTGGAGTGTGCAATAAACGTGATCGTCATTAGTTACCCTCTGTCAAAAGTTTAAACGGGGGATTTAATGCAAGAATTGCACCAGCTTCTGTGAAAGGAGTAGGAGTTTACATTAGTCGAGATAAGAAGCAGGTTGCTCTGCACGAAGGATTCAGAGCAACATCTGTTGGCTATTTACCACAAAAAAACCGCAACTGTGACTGATAATAAGGAAATTATCAGTAATTTATCAGTTGATTTATTCGTGGCGGAGGAAGCTATCTGCATCGCGCCAGGCCGGGAAAGCCTCGCGATAGTCTTGCAACGCTTCCAGAGACAATTCGGACTCGATTATCATGGCGGCACTCGGCTCGGCTCGCGCCAGCACTTCACCCTGCGGGTTAATAATAAGGCTGTCGCCGCTATAGTGATGGCCGTTATCATCATCGCCAATACGGTTACAACCGGCCACATAAGCCTGATTCTCAATGGCACGCGCGGTAAGCAATGCCTGCCAGTGATGCGTGCGACGAGCAGGCCAGTTAGCAACGTAGAGCGCCAGATCGTAATCCTGCCCATTGCGTGACCATACCGGGAAACGCAGGTCGTAACATACCTGTGGCAGAATACGCCAGCCGCGCCACTCAACGATTTCACGGCGTTTACCGGCAACGTAATAGTTGTGCTCACCGGCCATGCGGAACAGGTGGCGCTTATCGTAGAAATGCACCTTGCCCTGAGGTTCCACCAGCAGGAATCGGTTGACGGCCCCCTTTGGCGTCGACAATGCCACGCTGCCGCCGATCATCGCATTTAGCCTGTTTGCCCATTGGTGCAGCCAGTCGACGACTCGCGATTCAGGCAATGCACGATCCGGGGCCTGCATCGCAAACCCGGTAGTGAACATTTCTGGCAATACGATCAAATCACGATCGACCAGCGGCTCCAGCAGTCGATCAAAATGCTTCAGGTTGGCTTCACCATCCAGCCACACCAACGGTTGTTGCAACAACGAAATCTTTAAAGTTGACACAGGCGCTCCGCGGCAGCGTCCAGCGTGGCTTCCTTCTTGGCAAAGCACAGGCGGACCAATTTATGTGGGAAAGGCTCGGCGCAGAATACCGACAGCGGTATTGCGGCCACTCCTACATGTTCAACCAACCACTGGCAGAATGCAACGTCATCCAAATCAGAGACTTCACTGTAATCCACTAACAGGAAATAGGTCCCTTCGCTTGGCAGCACTTTCAGGCGACTTTTCGCCAAACCCTGCGCCAATCGATCGCGCTTGGCCTGATAAAATTCTGGCAGCTCCTGCCAATGTTCCGGGTGTTCGCGCAGCATATCGGCCAGCGCCAGCTGCACCGGCGTGGTGATCGCAAAGGTCAGGAACTGGTGGATTTTGCGCAGCTCGGCGCTAATAGCCGCCGGAGCCTGGCAGTAGCCGACGCGCCAGCCTGTCATGTGAAAAGTCTTACCGAAGGAGGAAACGGTAATGGCGCGTTGACGAAGTTCTGGATGGCGCAGCACGCTGGCATGACCCTGTTCAGCAAAACAGATGTGTTCGTAAACTTCATCGCTGATGACGAAAATATTGCGCTCGGAGACGATCTGCCACAGGCGATCGACGTCCTGATCGGTCCAGGCGGTCGCGGTCGGATTGTGCGGCGTATTAATGATAATGACTTTAGTACGATCAGTGATTTGATCGGCGAAATGCGCCCAGTCTACCTTGAATTCGGGTGGCTGAAGCTGGATACGCTTGCTCACACCGCCTGCCAGCTGCACCGCTGGCGCATAACAGTCATAGCTTGGATCGAAACTGATGACTTCATCGCCTGCTGAAACCAGCGCAGTAATGGCGATATACAACGCTTCGGTGGCGCCTGACGTAATGGTGATGTCGGTTTCTGCATCGGGGCGATAGCCGTAAGCCTGCTCGGTTTTGTCAGCAATGGCATTGCGCAGCGCGGGGGTTCCGGTCATCGGCGCATACTGATTAGAGCCTGCTGCAACGTGGACGCTCAGCTGTTGGCGCAAATATTCCGGGCCGTCAAAATCCGGGAAGCCTTGCGACAGGTTGATAGCATTGTGCTTTTGCGCCAGCGCACTCATTTGCGAGAAAATGTTGGTTCCTAATGCGGGCAGTTTGCTCTGTGGAATAAGTGCTGCTGTACTCATGGCTGTTCATGCTCCAGTCGCTTTAAAGGCGATAAAAATCGTATCGTGAGACTGCTCACCGATACCAAAATGATGGATACCTACTGGTTGATACTACCGCACGATGATAATATTTGGCAATCGAGACGCTTAGATGTTTAAACGGCTAAATGCCTTTATCTTCTAACTCATAGCGAATCAGCATAATAATCAGAATCAGCGCCAGATTGAGTCCTTTAAACGCATGGCTTTAAGGAAAAAAGATGACCGAAAATAACCCTTTACAAGATCTGCTTGCCACCTGCCATTGGATTGGCGAGAAGGGTTGGTGTCCCGCCACCGGCGGCAATATGTCCGTGCGTGAAGATAATCATTCCTGCCTGATAACCGAATCAGGAAAAGATAAAGGCCAGCTAACGTCAGACAATTTTCTGCGGGTTGAGATCGCCACTAATCACGTGCCCAGCGGCAGAACGCCGTCGGCCGAAACCGGTTTGCATACGCTAATTTACGGGCTCTATCCCGACGTCGGCGCGGTGCTGCACACGCATTCGGTGAACTCTACCGTGCTGTCTCGCATTGAACGCTCTGACGTGTTGGTGTTGCAAGGTTATGAAATGCAGAAGTCGCTGGCAGGGCAACGTACTCATCTGGATCAGGTATTCATCCCAATTTTTGACAATAGTCAGGATATTCCTGCTCTGGCAGCAGAGATTGCACAATGGGCGGAGTCTCATCCGCTACACTATGGTTTTCTGGTCCGCGGACACGGCCTGACCTGCTGGGGCAACACGGTTGCCGAAGCACGCCGTCATCTGGAAGGACTGGAGTTTTTATTCCAGTGTGAGCTGCAACTTCGCCTGTTGGAGGCTAAATGATCCGTGCCATCGTGACCGATATTGAAGGAACTACAACCGACATCCGCTTTGTGCATCAGGTGCTTTTTCCTTATGCGCGAGCGCGACTTGCCGATTTTATTACCCGGCATGGACAGGATTTGGAAGTGTTGCAGGCGCTTGATGCACTGCGTGAAGAGATCAACGAACCTCAGGCAGAAATCGTCGATCTGGTAGATCAACTGTATGTTTATATGGATAAAGACGAGAAATCTCCGGCGCTAAAAACCTTGCAGGGGATTATCTGGCGCACTGGTTATACCGAAGGGGATTTCCGTGGTCATGTTTATCCCGACGTTGTGCCACAGCTGGTGCAGTGGCAGGAGCAAGGCATCAAACTTTATGTTTATTCTTCCGGTTCGGTTGACGCGCAAAGGCTGCTGTTCGGCTACAGCGAAGAGGGCGATCTCTTGCCGCTATTTACCGATTATTTCGACACCCGCGTTGGGGCCAAGCGCGAAGTAGCGTCGTATAAGGCTATTGCCGATCGGCTGCTACTGCCGACGCAGGATTTGCTCTTTTTATCTGATATTCGCCAGGAACTGGATGCTGCGCGCGAAGCGGGTTGGCAAACGATGCAGCTCATCCGCGATGAACCAGATGAAGTAAGCAGTCATAAGCAGGTTAACCGTTTTGATCAGATAGAACTTAACTGATCCTTTTACCCAGGAGTTTGCAATGAGTGCACTGACTATTTTCAGCGATAGCGATCCTTCAGCACCTATCTGGCAAAGCCGCGACGGTGAGGAAATTGCCGCCGAACTCAACAAGATTGCTGTTCGATTTGAGCGCTGGCAGGCCGATCGCGAGCTTGGTAGCAATCCTCAGCCCGATCAGGTAATCGCAGCTTATCAGCACGAGATCAACAAGCTGGTGGCGGAAAAAGGCTATCAAAGCTGGGATGTGATCAGCATGCGTCCGGATCACGAACAGCGCGAAGTATTGCGCACCAAGTTTTTGTCCGAACACACTCATGGCGAAGATGAAGTGCGCTTCTTTGTCGACGGTGCCGGGTTATTCTGCCTGCATCTCGAAGGCAAGATTTTCCAGATTTTATGCGAGAAAAATGATCTGATCTCGGTTCCGGCAAATACTCGGCATTGGTTTGATATGGGCGGATCGCCATCGTTTACGGCAATCCGTTTGTTTGATAATCAGGAAGGCTGGATAGCGCATTTCACCGGCGACGCGATTGCCGATGCTTATCCGCGTCTGGGCGAGTAATAAAGTTTATTGAGGTTGGGGGAAGCGCTTCCCCCGCTATTTTTAACGCAATGCCAGGCGTTCGGCACGGTTTATCAGCGGGGGACGAGAACCAGGAAGTTGGCGACTCGTTGTCTAACGGGTGCTCAGCCCTTCAACGCCGTTTTAAATATCCCGTCTCTAACCTGTGCCGGTGTCACCACGCCGCTATCGAGTATCCATCCGCTAATCAGTTCAGCAGGGGTGACATCAAACGCTGGGTTGTAAACCTGGGCATCGACCGGCGCCCACTGTACATCGCCAAAGCTGCCCGCGACTCCGGTAACTTCTCTGGCCGCGCGCTGTTCGATAGGAATAGCATCGCCGTCAGGGCAGTGCGGATCGTGAGTGGTGTGCGGTGCGGCAACGTAAAAAGGGATACCGTGATATTTGGCTAAAACCGCCAGGCTGTAGGTACCAATCTTGTTCGCCACGTCACCGTTGGCGGCAATTCGGTCAGCGCCGACCCATACCGCATCGACCTGTTTTTTTGCCATCAGGCTGGCGGCCATAGAATCGCAGATAAGCTGGTAAGGAATACCCAGTTCGCCCAACTCCCAGGCAGTAAGGCGTCCACCTTGCAATAAAGGACGCGTTTCATCGACCCACACCTGCGAGACGTTACCCTGCTGGTGAGCACGATGGATCACGCCTAGCGCGGTACCGACGCCCGCGGTAGCGAGTCCTCCGGTATTGCAGTGGGTCAGCAAACGGCTGTCAGGTGTCACCAGTTGAGCGCCATTGCTGGCAATGCGATTGCACAGCTCACGGTCTTCTCCCACCAGCCCCTCGGCTTCCTGCACCATTGCCGGAACATGAAAACGCTGTTCCAGTGCGGTTTTCATACGGTCCAGATTGTTCATCAGATTGACCGCCGTCGGGCGTGAGGCTCGCAGCGTGGCTAATGCCTGGTGCAACTCGGCAACTGGCATACCGCCTTCGGCCAGTTGGGCCAGAAGCAGACTGGCGGATAAGCCAATCAGTGGTGCGCCACGCACGCGCAGGGCGTGAATATGCCCGACGAGATCCTCGACGCTGCGGCACAGGTGCCAGTCAGCGCGCTGCGGCAGCGCCTGTTGATCCAGTATCCACAGCTGACTTTTACGGATACGTAAACTGGTGGTAGTGAGTGTCTGCATGGCGATTGAAATCCCTGTTGCGCGGTTGCATCTGATTGCTTATTCTGCCAACATAAGTTTCGGATGTATAGACGTCTAAATGCTTTTATGGCTATTTGCTTTTACTGAGCACCATTCTGGTTCGACGATTTTCGGGCCACATAACATGTCGGGTTGCACAAGAAAGATTACGAGAGGTTAGGATGTCACGTTATTACACATTTAGCGCCGCGGATGCCGTGGAATATGCCCGTCAATTTGCAGGCGTTGACGATCCACAGTCGCTGGTCAGTGCCGAAGAGATCGGCGATGGCAACCTGAATCTGGTGTTCAAGATCCGCGATACGCAGGGTGTTAGCCGGGTTATTGTCAAACAGGCACTGCCTTATGTGCGATGTGTAGGTGAATCATGGCCCCTGACTATCGACCGCTCCCGAATAGAAGCTGAAACTCTGATTATCCATCACCAGTATTGCCCTCAGCATACTGCGAGAGTGATCCATCATGACCCCGAGCTTGCGGTGTTAGTACAGGAAGATCTTTCTGATTATCGGATTTGGCGCAGCGAGCTGGTAAAAGGCAGGCATTATCCTCAGGCGGCCAGTCAGTTGGGCGAATATCTGGCGCAAACGCTTTTTCACACCTCCGATCTTTATCAGAACGCCGAACAAAAAAAATTGGAAGTCGGGCGCTTCCTTAATCCGGAGCTTTGTCTGATTACTGAGGATTTGTTCTTTACCGATCCTTATATAGAACACGAGCGCAACGGCTACGATACCGCGCTACAGCCGGTGGTTGACGAGCTGCGCGCTGATATCCCTCTGCGGATAGCCGTTGCATCACTGAAACAGCGTTTTCTCAGTAATGCTCAAGCACTGTTGCATGGCGATGTCCACAGCGGATCGATTTTTGTGGCCGAAGGTCGTTTAAAAGTGATCGATGCCGAGTTTGGGTTTTATGGCCCGATCGGCTTCGACCCAGGTTCTGCCATGGGCAACCTGCTGCTGAACTATTGTGGATTGCCGGGGCTGGTGGCGACACGTGAAGCGGCAGACGGGCGTGAACAACGATTACAGGATTTGCGTAACCTGTGGCTGAGCTTCTCGGAGCGTTTCCTGCAGCTGGCGCATGATGAAACTCGTGATGTGGCCTTCAAGGTGCCGGGCTATGCGGAACATTATCTCAAGCAAATCTGGCATGACGCGGTCGGTTATTGCGGCTCCGAGCTTATCCGTCGCACCATCGGCTTCTCGAATGTTGCCGATCTGAAAAACATTGTTGACGATGAGATGCGCCACGAGTGCCAGCGTCATGCGGTAAGCCTCGGGCAATGGTTGATTATTACCGCGCCGCAAATTGATGATATCGAGGCTTTGATCGCTCGAATCCGCCAAAACGGTTAGTTTTCCTTCGTTTAACTTCTAAAAAGCAGCCTGACATGCGTTCAGGCTGCGTGATCCGTCAAATATCTCATCAGAAAGAAGGGGCACTCGCGCCCCAGACTTGTATAATGCCCGGCTACGAGGCACCTGCGAGCAATACCCAAGCAGTTCCTCGGCTAACAATCACCCACACGGGAATAAAGAATTATGATGAATAACGATGTCTTGCGCAGCGTACGCTACATGCTCGACTTGAGCGAAGGCAGGCTGATTGAGATTCTGGCGTCTACCGGCACGATTATTACTCCGGCGGTGATGTCGCGTTATCTGAAAAAAGAAGATGAAGCTGACTATATGGTTTGCCCAGATGAAGTCATGGCAAACTTCCTTAATGGTCTGATTTTCTTCAAACGCGGTAAAGACGATCGCTTCCCTGCACCGGAAGTTGAAAAGCGTGTTACCAACAACGTGATGCTAAAGAAACTGCGCGTTGCTTTTGAATTGAAAACTGAGGATTTGCAGAGCGTGTTAGCGGCTGCAGATTTTAAAGTTTCTGAAGGTGAGCTGAGCGCATTCTTCCGTAAAGAAGGGCACAAGAACTATCGTCCGTGCGGCGATCAGGTTCTTCGCTACTTCCTGAAAGGCCTGACCATGCGTATCCGCCCGAAGAAAGGCTGATTATTCTCTGAGTTGTTTTGTTAAAAGCATCGAGAATAGCGCAATATGACGCCCACAAAAAAACCGCCTGATGGCGGTTTTTTTGTGCTGGTCCGGTAAGCGGCCTTTCCAGCGGGCTTGACTAACTTAATGCAAGCACAGATTAGTGGTAAGAGTTTGGCCTTAATATTTTTATCTGTCAAGGTTTCCCTAAGCCAAATTGGTGTAAGATATCTGAGTGCCTTTTCGCCACCTTAAGCAAGTGGGCATCGGGTTAAGAGAAGGATTTCTAACGGCCGTAAATGCAAGCGCAGATTAGTGCTTGTTTCACGGTGTTATCTCCGATGGTGGTTCCGTGAAGCGGTCTGAGCAAGGACCGCGCAATGAAAAGATACCTTTGTTTCTTTATCATTGTTTCGGCTGTGGCAGTGAGTCTCGGAAAGGGAAGCTGGAACATTTCCAATAACTCCCTCAATGTGTTCATTACTACAACGAGCAAGTAAGCTAATAGCCACCTGAAAAGGTGGCTATTTTTGGTTTAATTATGCCGCTTCGGTATGTTTGGGCGACGGCTTTTCTTCCTGAACTTTTTGCTGCGCTAGCTGGTCCGGTTCGAACTCATCCACATTGATTGAACGCAGGCGGCTTTCCTCGGCGCGAGACAGAATACGCGCATCGTCGGCACTTAGATGCCCGGCATCCATACCCATCTGCGCCAGCTTATCGAGGCGGGTGAACGACAGTTTTTTACCCATCGCATCACACAGCCGTTTATGCACTGGCTCGGCGGCAATAATATCCCGCAAGGCTTCTTCAAGCTGGCCGACGGGATTATGCTCGCTGGCAACCAGATATTGGCCGCGAGCTAGGCGGCTGCGCGTTGCAGAAGGTATCTGAAGGATACGTGCCAGCTCGTGATCCAACAAATCGGAAGGGGCGCGATGGATGCGACCTAGTGGGAAGATCACCATTGTCATCAGCCCTGCAATAAACCCGTTCGGGAAATTGCGCAGCAGATCGGTCATCGCTGTCTCGGCCTGATTCAGACAGTCCTGCACGCCCCAATGCACCAGTGGAAGGTCAGCCTCGTTGCGGCCTTCTTCGTCATAGCGTTTCAGTGTCGCGGTCGCCAGATAAAGCTGGCTGAGGATATCGCCTAGCCGCGCTGAAATACGTTCCCGGCGTTTCAGACTGCCGCCGAGCACGCCCATCGATATATCGGATAGCAACGCCAGGTTAGCACTCAGCCGATTGATGTGCTGGTAATAGCGGCGCGTAGCATCGTTCACCGGTGCACGGCTGGTGAGGCCATGAGTCAGGCCCAGCCACAGGCTGCGTATTTTGTTGGTTCCTACATGCCCGATATGCCCGAACAGTGCGCGGTCAAACGCATTCAAGTCATTGCTTTCTGCTGCGGCCATTTCTTTCAATACATAAGGATGGCAGCGAATGGCACCCTGACCAAAGATGATCATGCTGCGGGTTAGAATGTTTGCACCTTCAACGGTGATAGCGATGGGGGCACCCTGATATGAACGGGCGACAAAGTTGCTGTTACCAAGCATGATGCCTTTACCGCCGGTTATGTCCATGGCGTCCATTACCGCGCGCTGGCCGCGATGGGTACAGTGGTATTTCACGATTGCAGAGAGAACTGCCGGTTTTTCACCGAGCATAATTCCGTTGGTAATCAGCGTCGCGGCAGCGTCCATCACGTAAGCATTACCCGCAATACGCGCTAAAGGTTCTTCGATACCTTCCATTTTCCCAATCGGCAGTTTGAACTGACGGCGTATATAAGCATAAGCGCCGGTTGCCACCGCCAAAGACTTGAGGCTGCCTGTCGAGTTTGAGGGCAGGGTAATACCGCGACCTACCGACAAGCATTCAACCAGCATGCGCCATCCCTGACCGGCCATTTTTGGACCGCCGATAATATAGTCGATAGGAACAAAAATTCCGTTACCGCGAGTTGGGCCATTTTGGAATGGAATGTTCAGAGGGAAGTGGCGATGACCAATTTCGACCCCTTGAGTATCGGTCGGGATCAGCGCACAGGTAATGCCCAGTTCCTCTTTATCGCCCAGCAAATGCTCGGGATCTTTGAGCTTAAATGCCAGGCCCAGCACGGTGGCGATTGGCGCGAGAGTAATATAGCGTTTGTTCCAGGTCAGCTTCATGCCAAGAACCTGTTCCCCTTGCCATTCCCCCATGCATACCACGCCAAAATCGGGAATAGCACCGGCATCCGAACCGGCTTCAGGGCTAGTCAGGGCAAAGCAGGGGATCTCCAGACCTTTTGCCAGACGTGGCAGATATTGATTTTTCTGCTCCTCGGTTCCGTAATGTTGCAGCAGTTCACCTGGGCCGAGGGAGTTAGGCACGCCGACAGTAATCGCCAGAATTCCCGAAACACCGGCCAGTTTTTGCAGTACGCGCGCCTGAGCATAGGCCGAGAATTCAAGACCGCCATACTCTTTTTTGATAATCATCGCAAAGAAACGGTGTTCTTTCAGATAGGCCCAAAGTTCCGGCGGCAGGTCGGCCAGTTCATGAGTAATCTGGAAATCGTTGGCCATGCGGCAGGCTTCTTCCACCGGGCCATCGATAAAACGCTGCTCTTCTTCGGTCAGCGTTTGCTGCGGATAATTATGCAGCTTGTCCCAGTCCGGTGTTCCGCTGAACAAATCTCCTTCCCACCAGGTGGTCCCGGCTTCAATCGCTTCTTTCTCGGTACGCGACATGCTCGGCATAACCTTACGGAAGATCCGCAAAGCCGGAGCTG
>CAWUIY010000156.1:0-10675 GCA_963922555.1 uncultured Serratia sp.
CGTAAGAACACTAACACCTGAAGCTAGCGCGTCTACCAATTCCGCCACCTTCGCAAACCGTTTCTTAACGTATAAAACATCGTCTATACGACTAAGCAACCACGGGGCCGAATTCTAGAGATTTTAGCGGGGCCGTCAATAGTTATTTCATCGAAAGTCGATGATTGCTGTAAAAAACCACCTTTTTAGCCCGAATCGTGCGTTATATCGCCTGAGCGATCTCCTTGTTGTTGGTTTTATAGGCGTTTTGGCATCCCTGTGGTCTGGGATTTATAAATGCGAAAACAGTTCGATAAGCCAGTCGAGCAACACTCTGACCCGTGGAGCAAGGAATCTTCCGGGAGGATACATAATGTACAGCGGCATAGGCGGCGGGGTGAAATCGGTCATAACTTCGAACAACTCACCGCGCGCCAGATCGCCTGCCACGACTCTGCGCGAGGTCTGAATCAGTCCAAACCCGGCCTTGGCGGCGGCAATATAGGCGTCCGCTCCGCTAACGACCAGCGTATGATCCATCGTTATCTGCTGAGTCTTCTTGTTAATCACAAATTCAACCTGCGATTCTGGCCGCTGATGGGCAAAGAAATATGCCACTGCCTGATGCCGTTTTAAATCGCTGAGCGTTGTTGGCACGCCGAAACGCTGTAAATAGTCCTTCGACGCGCAAGTGGCTTGCTCTAGCATGGCGATGGGGCGAGATTGCAAATTTTCATTTTCCGTCGGCCACGCGCGGATCACACAGTCAACGCCCTGATGCAGCAAATCGACAGCGTTATCGTTGGCACTGACAGTGAGGCGGATTTGTGGATAGCGTGAGGTAAATTCCTGTAACGCGGGGAGCACGATTTCCCGCGCCATTGAATGTGGCATATCGATACGTACATGGCCTTCTGGCGTGGCCTGATGATGCGCAAAAAGATTATGCGCCTCATCGAACGCCGCCAGCAATTGCAAGCAGCGCTGATAATACTGCTCGCCTTCCTCGGTGATTTTCACCTGCCGCGTGGTGCGCAGAAAGAGCCGCACGCCAAGCCGCTGTTCAAGGCTTTTTAAGGTCGTGCTGACTGTCGCACGCGGCAACGCTAAATCCTCCGCAGCACGCGAAAAACTGCCCAATTCAGATATGCGAACAAAAATCCGCATTGCCTGTATCTGATCCACCATGACCTCACATTGTTTGCGATTTCTGAACAGTGTTGCACAGGTTCGCGGATTTATCTTTCATCGCTAAACAACCAAACTGATTTCATCGCCAGAACAATTTTTATAGACGGAACAATCAGAGGGAATAAACATGCAACAACGTCAATTAGGTAAAAACGGTCCGATGGTGTCGGCGTTGGGTTTGGGCTGCATGGGGATGAGCGAATTTTATACCGGTAATATGGACGAGAAAGAGTCGCTGGCAACCCTGGATCGCGCGCTGGAACTGGGGGTTACCCTGTTCGACACTGCCGACATGTATGGTCCTTACACCAACGAGGAATTGCTCGGAAGGGCATTGCAAGGGCGTCGCAATCAGGTCTTTCTGGCAACCAAATTCGGCATCGTGCGCGATTCTGCCAATCCTCAGGCCCGAGGCACAAACGGGCGACCAGACTATATTCGCAAATCTGTCGAAGGCAGTCTTAAACGCCTGCAAACTGACACCATTGATTTGTATTACCAACACCGCGCCGATCCCACAGTACCGGTCGAGGAAAGTGTTGGCGCGCTTGCAGATTTAGTGCGCGAGGGCAAAATTCGTTATATCGGCTTGAGTGAGGTGAGTGCGGCCACGCTGGAACGTGCACACAAGGTGCATCCGATCAGCGCGTTGCAAACGGAATATTCGCTTTGGAGTCGCGATGTTGAAGCAACGATTTTGCCAGCGTGCGAACGTTTGGGGATTGCCTTTGTGCCTTATAGCCCGTTAGGACGCGGTTTTTTAACCGGTGCGATCCGTTCACCGGAAGATTTTGCGGAAAATGATTTCCGCAAACAGAATCCACGTTTTCAGGGAGAGAATTTTGCTAAAAACCTGCATCTGGCGGATAAAGTGGCCGAACTTGCTCGCGAGAAAGGCGTGAAGCCTTCCCAGCTGACATTGGCCTGGGTATTGGCACAGGGGAAAAACGTTGTGCCAATCCCGGGAACTAAGCGTCGTACTTATCTGGAAGAAAACATCGCCGCGCTTGATGTCATCCTGAGTGAAGCCGAACTCGCGGCGATAGAAGCTGCTTTTCCACTGGATTCTGCCGCCGGACAGCGGTATGCGCCAGAGATGATGCAAATCCTCAACTCCTAGCGATATCTTTCGAACCACAGGCACGTTCGCCGCCTTCAGTTGCCCCAGTCACTTACTTGTGTAAGCTCCTGGGGTCAGCTTCAGTTGCTGCCTTCCTGTAGCTCGAAATCTATAAGCTAGGGTTACAGCGATATCTTTCGAACCACAGGCACGTTCGCCGCCTTCAGCTGCCCCAGTCACTTACTTGTGTAAGCTCCTGGAGCCAGCTTCAGTTGCTGCCTTCCTGTAGCTCGAAATCTATAAGCTGTAACTATTCAGATTATTAACGCTTTTTCTTTTTATCGTCGCGCGGCGGACGGCCACGAGTGGCTTCGTACACTTTGAAACGGCCGTTCTGCGCCAGCACTTCATGGTTGCCGAAAGTGGCATCCAGCAGGGCGGCGTAAGGCAGGAAGGCGTTTGCCACGATGCGCAGTTTACCGCCGATGTTCAGGTGGTTGACTGCGCCGCGGATCAACTGCTCGGATGCGTGCAGGCTGGTTTGCAGGCCTTCGTGGAACGGTGGGTTCGATATAATCATATCGAAGCGGCCTTTAATGTCGGAATAGACATTACTGGCAATGACTTCACCTTCAAGGCCGTTTGCGGCTAGCGTTGCGCGGCTGGCGGCAATCGCGGCAGCGCCGACGTCACTGAGGGTCACTTTCATTTTCGGCGAATAGGTTGCCAGTACGGAGGCCAGCACGCCCGAGCCGCTGGCGATATCCAGCACTTTGCCTTTGATTGGCTCTTCAAAGCTGTTGATCAGCAGCAGACTACCGCTATCCAGACCTTCACGGCTGAATACGCCCGGCAGCGTTTTGATCGTCACTTCTTCGACCATATAAGTCTGCCACCAGTCTTCAGCGTCGAACTCAGGCTGCTTTTCAAGACGGCCATGATAGAGGCCGCAGCGACGCGCGCTGTCGACTTTATCCAACTGACAGAACTCGGCAAGAATCTCTTCTGCGCTACGCACGCCGCTGCGGTTTTCACCGACGACGAACACGTCAATACCGACTGGCAGCATCGAAAGCAGGTTAAACAGCTGGAATTTGGCTTCCTGTTTGCTCTTCGGCCAGTAATAAATCAGCAGATCGCAAGCAGCGATAAACTCGGCATCGGCCACCAGGCCAAACTGCACGTCGTCTTTCAACGAGGCGCTGAGCATCTGCCAGTGGTGATATTGATTGGTATGGACCCGCACGTCTTCGGCATCGAAATCGGCTGGCAGGTCATCTTGTAAATCGCCGGCGAACAGTACGCGGCGGCCGGTAAAATCATCGCTGTGGCGCAGTATGACTTCACTGGCCGGGGTTAATGCTGACATCAGATAAGGCTCCTCAGGAATATGGGCGGCATTATAGAGGTTTATTGGCGCAGGTTCGATGTGTTTGCTAGCATAGCGCGCTATAAGAGTCGCCAACGGGCAGGAAAAAGCATGGCATCAAGACGAGACTGGCTGTTACAGCAACTGGGAATCACCCAGTGGACGCTGCGCCGCCCCACGGTTTTACAAGGCGAAGTTGCCGTCAGTCTGCCGGATCAAACCAGGCTATTAATTGTTGCCGACGTGCTGCCGTTGGAAGGCGATTTACTGGTAAAAGACGTGATTCGTAGCCTTAATCTGCACGATTCGCAGGTTTACTGCCTGCAAACCGAGCAGGTAGCGATGCTGCCGGAAGACACGCACTGCAATACCTGGCGACTGGGCATCAGCGAACCCTTAACGGTCGCCGGTGCACAGTTATCTAGCCCGGCGCTGGCCGAGCTTTCTCAAGACGCTGGAGCCAAACGCGCGCTCTGGCTGCAGATTTGTGAAAATGAACAACATTTCTATCCTGACCCCCGCGGATCTGACGCGCGCCTTTGAGATTGAACAGGCCAGCCATGCTTTCCCCTGGAGTGAAAAGACCTTTGCCACCAATCAGGGCGAGCGTTATCTCAACCTTAAGCTAGAACAGCAGGGCAAGATGGTGGGGTTTGCGATTGTGCAGACCGTGCTCGATGAAGCGACGCTGTTTAACATCGCCATTGATCCGGCCCATCAGCGGCAGGGATTAGGACGTATCCTGCTCGAGGAAATCCTGGCCCAGCTGGAAACGCGCGACGTGTTCACGCTGTGGCTGGAAGTTCGTGCTTCCAATCGCGGCGCAATTTCGCTGTATGAGAGCCTGGGATTTAACGAGGTTTCTATTCGCCGCAACTACTATCCGGCGGCCTCCGGGCGGGAAGATGCCATTATCATGGCGCTGCCGATCGGCTAAAAAAGCGGGCATTGCGCCCGCTTAATGTTTTCTGCCTAACCGATTATTCGTGGCCGTGTGTTCTGTGTTTGGTCACAAAGCCCAGTATCAGACACATCAGGAACACCACAAAATAAAGTCCGTTAGCCGTTGCCAGCGCCGCGTGGGCACCGCTTTTTGCTACAATCGGGCCGGTAACAACGAAGGTCAGCATGGTGCCAACGGTGCCGCAGGTCAGGATAAAGTTAACCAGTTTTGGTGAAGATACCTTGGTCTGCAAAGAGCCGAGCGTAATGATGGTGGTGTAGATAGCACTGGAGACAAAGCCTAGCGCCAGAATCGCGTAAGTCAGGTGATCCGCGTTGGTGGTGGAAATAAATAGGTACATCGCCACGGTCGCCAGCAGGGTGAGCAGTGTCACAATACGCTGCAAATCGAAGAAGCGTAGAACCACGCTAAACACCCACATGCCAATCATATAAGACAACCAGAAATCGCTGACCAGCTTGCCTGCCTGATTGATGTCCAGATTAAAGGTTTTGGTTACGTATTCCGGCACCCACTGGATAAAGCCTAATTGACCCAGGATGTAGCACAGGGCGGCAATCGACAGGAAAAGCACGCCAACCCCCCATTTTTCTTTTGCGACCGGCTGGTCACGGGTTTCAGCTTTCTTGCCCAGCACCGGGAAGTCAGCCATCAGTGTCAGCACAAAAATAGCCAGATACAGCACGCCGATGCAGGCATAAACCCAATACCAACCGATGCTGCGTGCCAGCAACATGCCCGCGATCACCGGGAAAATCATGCCTGCCATGCTAAAGAAAGAGTCGGTAAATAGCAGACGTGAACCGCGCTGGCGACCTTCGTAAATGCTGGTGATTAGGAAGGTGCCGATCGACATGGTAATACCGCTGACGACCCCAAGCACGAACATGCACAGCGAGAATACGCTGATACTCTTACTTAGCATCAGGCCTGCCACTGCCAGCACCATCAGAACAAAGCCAAAAATGAGCTGTCGTTTCAGCGGGATAACCTCCATCAGCCAGGCGTTCAGGAAGATGGCAATCAAAATCCCGGCGTTAAGAAAGGTGAAGGTATTACTCATGCTGGAAACCGGCAGGCCGAAATATTCGGCGATATTGCCCATCACCATGCCAGTGACGATCACCAGCGCGCCGGTCAGACCATAGGAGAAAAAGCTTATCCAGGTGAGAAGCAATCGATTACTTTTAGTCATTAAGATACATCCTTGTGATGTATAAGAGGTTAAAACCCGCAAAAGAGTTAATTATCAGCGACCAAGGCCGCTATTGTGCAGCTGTAAAACTTTTATTGGCCGATTATCCAGAAAGGCGTAGGCCAGTTTTGTGATGGGACGAGTATTTTTAATGCAAGACAAAAACTTATGCAAAAAATATATGTGATCTGAATCACATATTGATGTAAGCAGCCTGAACAGGGCGCGGATCTTGCGTGTTTTGACACCCAAGTCGCTCACGGATTTACAGTCCGCGCGCAGCGAATATAAAAGCATTGATTGTCTATCCCTGCCAAATCATAGAAAATAGCCGGCTATAACTTTTATTACCGCTTTGCCTGATGCCGTTCTGGCGTAAAATCAATACCGATGCAGGGCGGACAACCGCAGAAACGTGGAAAAACATGTCTCCAAGTGAATACGCCCTCGAAGTCGCCAAACGTCGCACCTTCGCCATTATCTCGCACCCCGATGCGGGTAAGACCACCATTACCGAAAAAGTCTTGTTATTCGGAAATGCCATTCAGACCGCCGGTACGGTAAAAGGCCGTGGCTCTAACAACCACGCGAAATCCGACTGGATGGAAATGGAAAAGCAACGTGGTATCTCGATTACCACCTCTGTAATGCAGTTTCCGTATCACAATGCGCTGGTTAACCTGCTGGACACACCGGGGCACGAAGACTTCTCTGAAGATACCTATCGTACTCTGACCGCGGTTGACTGCTGTCTGATGGTTATCGATGCTGCGAAAGGCGTTGAGGATCGTACTCGTAAACTGATGGAAGTCACCCGTCTGCGCGATACGCCGATCCTGACCTTTATGAACAAACTTGACCGTGACATCCGTGATCCGATGGAAGTGATGGACGAAGTTGAGCGCGAGCTGAAAATCGCCTGTTCGCCAATCACCTGGCCTATCGGCTGCGGCAAACTGTTTAAGGGCGTTTATCACCTGTATAAAGATGAAACCTATCTTTATCAGACCGGTAAGGGCCACACCATTCAGGAAAAGCGCATTGTCAAAGGTCTGAACAACCCCGAGCTTGACGCTGCGATCGGTGAAGAGCTGGCCGCGCAATTGCGTGACGAGCTGGATCTGGTACAGGGTGCTTCTCACGAGTTCGACCATGAAGCCTTCCTGAGCGGCGATCTGACGCCGGTGTTCTTCGGAACCGCGTTGGGTAACTTCGGCGTTGACCACATGCTTGACGGACTGGTGGAGTGGGCGCCTGCGCCAATGCCGCGTAACACCGACGTGCGTGAAGTTGTTGCCGCCGACGAAAAATTCAGTGGTTTCGTGTTTAAAATTCAGGCCAACATGGACCCGAAACACCGTGACCGTGTGGCGTTTATGCGCGTGGTGTCCGGTAAATATGAAAAAGGCATGAAGCTGCGCCAGGTTCGTACCGGCAAAGACGTGGTGATCTCCGACGCGCTGACCTTTATGGCTGGCGACCGTTCTCACGTTGAAGAAGCGTATCCGGGCGACATTATTGGCCTGCATAACCACGGCACTATTCAGATCGGCGACACCTTTACTCAGGGCGAAAACATGAAGTTCACCGGTATTCCGAACTTCGCACCGGAGCTGTTCCGCCGTATTCGCCTGCGCGATCCGCTGAAGCAGAAGCAGCTACTTAAAGGATTGGTCCAGCTTTCGGAAGAGGGTGCCGTTCAGGTGTTCCGTCCGCTGATCAACAACGATCTCATCGTTGGCGCGGTGGGTGTGCTGCAGTTTGAGGTGGTGGTTGCGCGTCTGAAGAGCGAATACAATGTCGAGGCGATTTACGAATCCGTTAACGTCTCTACTGCGCGTTGGGTTGAATGCTCTGACGTGAAGAAATTTGAAGACTTCAAACGCAAGTGTGAAGTCAACCTTGCGCTCGACGGCGGTGATAATCTCACCTACGTTGCTCCTTCGATGGTTAATCTTAACCTGACCAAAGAGCGTTATCCGGAAGTCGATTTCCGTAAAACCCGCGAGCACTAATCTCGCCAGGTTTGCCTGTTAAAGGCAATAATCGATAACCAAAGACGGCCAATGTGCCGTCTTTTTTTTCGCCCGTAGACTGTGAAAGTAATTTCACTTGGAAATTAATGTGCCTTTTTTATAGGCAATGTGGTTTAAAAACCCCCTGAAATGCTCAGACTTATCTGTATTACAGGTTAATTAGGCATTCTTACTACAGTTTTGCTCATCGTCGGCTATATTTAATAAACGCACAACGAAAGGCAGTGTTAATCGCTGGTCTTTTGATACTAAGTAGAGACTTGTGCTGGGTTGTTAGTGAAATACAGCTTAGAAATCACAGTGATGTGATCAGAGTAATAAGTTTTAAGTCGTCACCACCATGTGACGTAAAGAGCTTTCAGATTGAGAGCTGACAAACTGTTAAGGAAGAAATCGATGAAAAAGTCTAATTTTGCATACTCAATGATGGCCGTTGTTCTGGGTACCGCCCTGATGAGCGGTGGTGCTTTTGCTGCTTCGACTGATAGCACAACAAGTTCTGCGGGTGCAAAAATCGATAGCTCCATGAAAAAAGTCGACGGCTATATGGGCGACAGCGCCACCACAGCGAAAGTTAAAAGCGCACTTATTGATGACAAGGCTATCAAGAGCACTGATATCTCGGTCAAAACAGACAATGGCGTCGTGACGTTGAGCGGTTTCGTCGGCTCTCAGGCCGAAGGCGAACAGGCCGTCGCGGTAGCAACCAAAGTTGAAGGTGTTAAATCCGTCAGCGACAAGCTTCACACTAAAGACAGCAAAACCCAGTCTGTAGGGAGTTATGCGGGCGACACTGCCACCACAACTTCTATCAAAGCCAAGTTATTGGCCGATGACATTGTGCCTTCACGCATGGTGAAAGTTGAAACTACCGACGGCGTTGTACAGCTGTCCGGTACGGTAAAAGATCAGGCTCAGTCTGAACGCGCCGAAAGCGTTGCCAAGACGGTGAGTGGCGTTAAGAGCGTCAAGAACGATCTGAAAGTTCAGCCTTAATATCGTTGATATCGTTGCCCATCTTTAGGGTGGGCAACCTGTCATGAAATCCAGGTTAGCTGAAGAATGTCTTAAGCACCACGAGTCACAAAAATAAAATTCCTACGGATTATTTACGTGAAAAATCACTGAGTTTCCGTTCGTTTTTTAAATTTCAAGCTATCTTTAATACTGTACTTCAAATAAATGTATCTACAGTTATCAACCGTTATTCTGAACGCATTTAATCAATGAATGACGTACGAATATTTTAAAATAGGGTAAGGAGAAGCTTATGTTTCGTTGGGGTATTATATTTCTTGTCATCGCGTTAATCGCGGCAGCGTTAGGCTTCGGTGGACTGGCAGGTACAGCGGCCTGGGCTGCAAAAGTGGTCTTTGTAGTCGGTATCATTCTGTTCCTGATCAGCCTGTTTACTGGCCGTAAGCGTTTATAGCCCTTACAGCATTCAGAAACTGATACGACTTAAAAGATAAAAATATTATCTGATATATCCCGAAGATTAATAAAGAATAACGTTGTTAAAGGCGAAAGGAAGTCATTGACGAGCCTGATGTTATTTTTTAGCCCTGACAATGAATGCCAAGGCAGAGTGTTAACAGGAAGTAACGATTTAATCTTCGGGATTTTGTAAGAACATTACCGATCGGGAAAAGACGGAGTATGCTCATCATAGAACCATTATTGTTGAGGGGCCTCTGTTGGGATATAGAATTCCGGTCACGCTGGGGAACATTGAACCCCTGGCTTATAAACCCTATTTGCCTGGAAAAATCGCACTGGTTTGTGAGGGCGGTGGCCAACGGGGTATCTTCACCGCAGGCGTGCTTGATGAATTTCAGAGAGCAGGCTTCAATCCATTCGATTTGTTGATCGGCACGTCAGCCGGTGCTCAAAACCTTTCTGCTTATGTATGTGGTCAGGCAGGCTATGCCCGTCGGGTCATCACGCGTTACACCACCAGTCCGCAATTTTTTAATCCACTGCGCTTCGTGCGTGGCGGGCATCTTATCGATCTCGACTGGTATATCGACGCTATTTCTAGCAGCATGCCGCTGGCGATCGATAGTGCAGAAAAACTGCTAATCGACGGCCGGGAATTCCTGATGTGCGCCTGTCGCAGTGATGATTATACCCCAAACTATTTTGCCCCCACGCGTGAGAGCTGGTTGCCGGTGATCAAGGCATCAAGCGCGATCCCCGGATTCTATCGCATGGGGGTCGATCTGGACGGGATAAGCTATCAGGACGGTGGTATCAGCGATGCGATCCCGGTCGAAGAAGCCTACCGACGTGGTGCAGATACCATCGTGGTGATCCGCACTGTGCCTTCGGCGATGTTTTATACCCCGCAGTGGATGAAGCGCATGGAGCAGTGGCTGAGCGAAAGCAGCCTGCAACAGCTGGTGCACATGGTGCAGCATCACGAGCAAAGTTATTATCGTATTCAGCAATTTATCGAGAATCCACCGGGAGACCTGCGCATTTTCGAGATTTTCCCGCCGAAGCCGTTAGCCAGCCATGCTTTGGGCAGTCGTTTGCCGGCATTGAATCAGGATTATCATCTTGGTCGCCGCTGTGCGCGTTACTTCCTGTCGATTGCCTCCCACTGGCTGCTGCCGCGCGAGAAAGATCAGCCGATGCCGATCATGACCCCACGGCCAGTCAGAAAGCCGAGCATTATTGTGCCGCCAACGGTGTCACCAGAAATCGAGCTGCCGCTGAGCGCCGCTGCCAATCAGCCAGATTTAGAAGCCATGGAACCTATCCCTGTGGATCAGGTATTGCCGGACCAGATTGCGCTTACGGATAATGGTCTTGATAATACCGTGCGTCCTGCTTTGAGCGCCTTTAATGATGAGGCAGCCAGGGTGGTGATTAGTCC
>CAWUIY010000157.1:0-10662 GCA_963922555.1 uncultured Serratia sp.
TCTCTCCATATAGTTTTCTTGTTTCTCGATGTGGCTAATATCGACATAACGAATGCCAGGAGAGAATAACCCGCTTCATTACGATGATTTGCCAGCCAGGCGATCATGGCCGCCCATGTGTCGGGTCTATCTGGCATGTTTTTCATCCGAAAACCTCTCGCAGCGGGAGGCTGTGATTGATGGAGATTAGCGCCGGAGTACAAGGAGGTATGGGTCATTTGAAAGTGAATACTCAGCACTAACGATGGGTAAATTTAATAAACTTTAAAGCCTAATAAAATTTAACTAAAACCAATCAATTATTTATAAAGAAATTTAGATATTTTGCTCTAGCAAATATTGATTAATTTTTAAGGCAGGCTTAACTTAAAGAAACATCAACTTACAACTAAAAAATCAGCTTTTGGTTTACATTGCATATTAGAGGAATTGTTATGGATTTTTCACAAGCTAAATTAGAAGCAACGAAAGCCAAAAAATGCATTTCCCGCATGAAATCAGCTAAATCATTCGAGGATTATGATGAGGCATGGGAGGACTTTTTAAGTCGCATTGAAAATATTTTTAAAAAAGTACAATCAGCGTGCTCTGCTGAAAGTGCAAAATTTAACGGTGCATGTTCAACTTTCAAACATCAAAAAAAGACTGATCCTTTGCTGATTTATTTAACTCAAGCAAGAAACGCTTTCCATCATGGTTTAGGTAAGCTCTCAGAGCAGATTCCAGAAAGTATAAATTATCTTCCAACAATAAATGGAGCATCTTTCACCTACCAGAAAGATAAGTTTGGAAATACAAAAGTATCATCTAACAGCCCATTGTTAGTATTTAGAATCCCATCTGAAATCATCGCCCTACCTTGTAAAAATAGAGGGGTAACTTTTGATCCTCCTCAAATACATTTAGGGAAAAAATTAGTTTCAAAATCTCCAATTGAGATCGCAGAGTTAGGTCTTGTTTATTATGAAAATTTCATACTGAAAATTGAAGAAATATTTTCGATCAAATAATATTAAGAAAGGCGCTGTAAAAGACGGTCACACCAAATCGCCGCCTACGAGTGGTGTGATCAACGCCTTTCTGAATACTTGCTGAACGGCCCTTCTGGAAAATTTTCATCTAAAGAAGGGCTGCTAATTATGTAAGCTGCTTGACTAAGTAACCACTCTTAACAGGTTACAAGAGTTTTTGCGTAGCGCACTAGAACTATTTTATGCAGCTGCCGAAATCTTTGATTTCTGCGTATATGGGTCCATTTCTAAGGCGACTCCAACCATTGCCAAGCATCCGTCAATAAAACCTTCTGCAACTTGCATCTGCTGCCTAATCCTTGCCTCATTTAACTTTAACTTTCGGCCAATTTCTCGCTTTGATAAACGGTAAACATAATGCAACATTATTAGGTTTAATTCTTCAACTTGCCGGACATCTTTTAGCCGGCGCACCGCTGCATCGATAATCAAGCCATCGTTATCGCAGCATGAAGGCCGCGATTTACCCGTGGGTGGCAAAAGGCCTTTAAAACCTGCGGCAATGGGTGACCAACTGTTATCAGTATTATCAACGGCCCATCCGCCCCAGCGCTCTAAAACTAATTGTATGTCTCTCATAGACTGTCCTCTGCGCGTATCAACGGTCTGCAAACCGTAAATATTCTTGGTTTATTCCACAATTTAATGCACTAAATGCCTGTATATAATATCAGTAGATGTTCATTCATACGAGTACGCCAACACCTAAAGAACGGTTTAAAAAATTAAATAACAGCTCAATTTGGCTACCATGAGTTTCTTCCCAGGCGCGCGGGTCTCGGTGTAATTCGTCATGATGTTTTCTGCATAAAGGAATAGTGAATAGGTCATGTGTTTTGGTGCCGGTACCACCGAGGCCATGACCGATTAAATGGTGCGGATCATCGGCTTGTTGTCCGCAGCAGGCACAGGGTTGAGATTTAACCCAGCGAGTAAATTTCTCATTACGCCACGGCTTTAACTTTGGTTTAAGCATGAACGATTGCGGCGGCTCCGCATCAATCTTGAATGTAATGGCCGCTTTAACCTGCTCAACGTATTCTTCCAGAATTTCTACAGGCGGGCGTTCTGGCTGAATATCTGCCTCACGCCCCACTGATTTGATTGATTCGGCCTTAGACCAGCGCAACGCATGCCTGGCTGCTTCTTCTGGTAAAGCGTTTATGATCCCGTTTGAACATGCCCACCAGCATAGCTCATGAAAACTTACCTGGTGGTCTGCCGCTATCTGAAGCTGTAAACGGATCATTTCAATAAGCCATGCAGCGCGGTTACGGTCGCCAATTTCCCAGAACTCGGCTAAAGCCATATCCCTAAACTTGTGCTCATGGTGCCAGCAAAGGCAGAGATAGCTGCCATCGAACGGATGAACGGTAAGGTTTTTATCATGGTACCCATCTGCTGATTTCTCCCACTGACACGCCGGAAGTTTTTCCACCCAGCGTTGAAGGCTTTCTATCCCACCAGCTGCGTTGATTACACGACAGTCTTTAAAGAATGCGGTTAGCCGAGTGTCATCTACCAGCTTTTGACTGACAGCCGGGATCCCTCCGGATGGCATTTCGTCTAATTCCCTTGGCACGTTGGTAATCAATAAACGCTTTTGCTTGAACAGGGGTAATAGCTCTTTACCTGGCTTAAATATCACAACGCCAAGATCTTCTTGAACAAATGGGGTTAGCAAAGCTCTTTTCATTCGACGATCTCCTTTATGGTGACCTCTGCCTTACCGTTCTTAGTGACAGCTCCCCATACAGCGTGCAGATCCTTTATCTGACTATCATCGGTATACACTCCCGCGTGCGTCAGCGCATCGAGCAACGCTTTGAAGTAATTATCCAGATCCCTTTTCTGGTTAGTTGGCGGGTAAAGCACGATAGAAACAGCTACATTGGCCGTGATTGCTTTTGGTCGGCGGCGCAACTGCTCTAATACCGATGCAAGCGCATTAGCCCGAAACTTTCGCCCGCTTTCACTGATCAACGTCCGGCCTTTTAAAGCCCCACTATTGGGGCTCCTCCAGTATCCGTTTACGCTTGGTGGGAATGGTAATGTCAAAATCATTTCACTTTTCATACGAAGCACATCCCACTGTCACAGAACTGGACCAGATCCATTTGCGCATGTTTGCCGCCGCTGGGTATTAATGGAGCTTCAGCGAGTGGCACTCCATATTTCGTAAGCCATAGCCAAGGCCATTCTTCTTGAATTTCTTTCTCGTGCTCACATGCCCTTTTGAAATCCTCTGGAACGTGGTTTTTCATATACAACCAGAGATCATCATCCCTATTTGGACACATCCAGCACAAAGAGGCTGGCGGAGTTGGCAAGCCATAATCTTCTACAAACTGGATCGCCATTTGTTTAGTTATCATCATATCAACCAGTGGATATCGACGATTCCATTTGCCCCCAGTCAGTCTGACCCTTCTGGTTTCCTCAATGCTAATTCCCATCCACATCTCGACGCCGCGCTTTGTCAACTCGTCTTCGCCGAACCTGCAATTCAAGTAACGTTGAACAACTTCTTTTTTCCACTTATCGCTACAAAAGGTCGGCTGTTTACCAGCACAAAGGCCATTCTTGTTACGCCCATTATATTCAGTGAAATAACCTGGCAACGGCGATTCAGGATCTGGCCCGCTGATGTCATAAGTTGCATATCGACTCTTGTCGATGATCTGGTATTCAACGCCCATATCTCTACACAATGGGGCGATGTACTCCTTTTGGTATTCGAAAACATTAGAGGCTTCACGCATCGTGTTAGACATAACAATAAGATCCGGCTTAGGTAGCAAGCCAGCATGGATCATGCAGATAATTGCATTGCTTTGAGTCCCACCGCCTGATGAAAGAACGTTTAACCGTTCCGGGCGGTATTTAAACTGACGGCGTGGGATGAAGTTTTTGATAGTTTTTTTCATGCGGCTCTCACTCCCCTAACCTCTGAACCAATCACAAGCAGCTCGTCACGCGATACAGTAGTGAACATGCAGCGCGGTTTGATGAACGGTCGCCAGATAAATAACAGGCTCCCTTTGCTGTTACCGTTCTTCCCTGGCTTGCCGGTACCGGCATTGATAAAACCGATCCTGCCATCAGTGATAAATCTTATTTCATCGACAGTCTTCAATGCCTCAGAGAACCAACCGGTTGAGGTGTCAGCTGGCATAAGCATGACAACAGGCTGTTTCTGGATACGGCATTGTTCTGCAGCTTTTGCTACCCACGGCGGCGGTGCGCTGTAGGGTGGGTTACACCAAATAGCCCCGTAACTGGTCCAGTCGCGGGTTAGGGAATCGTCTTGCTCGGTCAAGTAATGCGAACAAAGTGCGTTACTTTGGTCTGCCGCAGCATCCAGATAGAAACCGAATTCCAGATCCAGTGCGTCAAAAATTTCAACCGGTGTTTGCCAACGGTCTTTATGTTCAACTGCAGTTAGGCTCTGGCCTGATCCAATGTAATCTGATTTCATGCTTCACACTCCGGTTTAGGCGCGGCGGCTAGCATTTCTCTATACGATTTCTGGAAACCACCAGTCAGCATGCCTTCAATGGCCGCGTCAGACATTTCCTGAGTCGGATCACTCGGCACCAGTTGCCAACCATCAGGAACAACCATTGCGCTCGGTTTTTCGATGCCATGCCTTAGGATCTTAATGCCCCTCGCTATTCCTGGTTTCTGCGAGATGAAGCCATATTTCTTAAGGCTGCTCAGGTGGCTTTCCGCCGCATTGGGTGACCGGAAGTTGAAATGTTTAGCGATTTCACAAAGCGTTGGTGGATAGCCATTCTCTGCAATAAAACTATTCAAAAACTCCAGCACCGCACGCTGCTTCGGTGTAATTGGCGATATGCGATTTGTTGTCATGCTGCCTTGTCCTCATACTTAGCGGCCACCAGGCGATAAAACCAAACCTGCTTACCTGAATTTTCATCCTTTACCACACGCTTCTCTTTACGCAGTCCGTGTATCTTCGGATCAATCTCACGTAGTCTGGCGCTGATTGCTGGCTGCGTGTCGGCGTGGCCGAACATGTTTAACACCAACAACTCTAAGTCTCGCAGGGTGTGCCAATCGGGCCCCATAGCAGCCTGAATCACCCGGTAAATCTGAGAATTAGGCGCATCCTTCAAGTTCGTTGAGCGGATAACATCACGCACACCGGCATTAATGGACGCACGCTCGAACTCATCAACTTCTAAACGAAGCTTTTTCATGCTTTGCCCCCTTTGCGGCTGCGAAAGCTCTTCCACGTAAACGGTACCCACATGCCGCCGTTCGTCTGACGATCCATGATTCGCTCACCCAGCAGACAAGACATTTCAGCGTGCGTCAGGTTGGTGAGCATACCGGTAGGCTTAAGTTGCAACTGTCGGCGGTCGATAATTTGGCTCAGCAAATTGATTTCGTAATCGTTGTTATTCGTCTTCTGCACCCCGACTTCATCCAACACCAGCAGGTCAAGGCGGCAGATATCACGCATCAGATCGGCTTCTTTGATTGGGCTGCTCTTGTCGAAAGTAGCCCTGAATTTCTGGCACAACTCGGCAACAGTGATAATTGCCGCTGCCTTGTTCTGATCAATCAGGTTACGCACTATGGCCGTGGCCAGATGGTTCTTACCGGTGCCGACATTACCGGCAAAGACAAATCCACCATGGGTATTACCGAAGTCTTTCAAATAGGCTTTAGCCATCGTGAGCGCATGCTGTTGCTCTTCGGTTTCTGCTAGGTAATTCTTAAAACCGCAGTCTTTGTGAAGTGGCTGAATACCTGAGCGACCCAGAATTTTTTCTATCCGCGCCTGCCGATTCTGATCAGCAACCAACTTCGACGCCTTCAGGCCTTCTTCCCGCTGCCAGGCCATGAGCTCTGGACCCGTTTTGCAATGCGCTTCAACGTGTGCCGGTTTCAATGCCAAGAACCGCGCCATAACATCAGCCGATTTAGATGAAGTCATCATCAGTGCCTCCTTGGTTGGTTGCAGGTAAGTTTTGGTTAAAGCCTTCAGGAATGTCGCCGGTTGCCTTGGTCAGCTGAGAACTACGCACCCATTTGCCATTCACTCGGGCTGGGCGACCTTTCTTTTCCCACGCCTCGCTTGAACCTTGATAGCCAGGAAACTTTGTTGGCTGGAAAAGCGTTGTCGGCCGCAGGTAGTCCGACATTTCTTCGTCGTTGCGCCACTTCTCAACCATGTAATCAACGGTGAGCAGCAACTGTTCAGCTGTAAAACCTTCTCTCAAACGGCCACGAATGCCGCTCAAGGAGGATTTACAGACCTGCCAACGGCGGTTAGTAAGCTGATTCAGGTGCTGCAAAACCGCTTTGGCATCGTCAGTGACTTGAACCTCAGGGTCGGTTTCCGCAGGAAGCTGACAAGAAGTCTTTTTAACTGATGGTTCTTCTTTTGAACTTACTAACGGATCCCCCCCAGATTCTGGCGGATGAAAACCTGTTTTTTTGCTGGATTCTGACCGCTCAAATTTTGATGCGTCAGATTTTGAACCGTCGAATTCTGACGCATCAGATTTTGACGTGTCAGATTCTGATGCCTGAGATGCAGCCTTAAGTTTTTTTACATTCAGCTGATAGACGTTAGTTGCGTTGCGATTACCCTGGCGGCGCTGGCGGCTTTTAACCCATCCATCCGTCTCTAGCTCTTTTAAAGCTGTGCGAACAGTACTTTGACCTGCGCCAATCTGACGGGCGATAGTCTCAACTGACGGCCAGCAAAGGCCCTCATCATTCGAAAAATCGGCCAGGCGTGCCATGATAGCGACCTTGGATATTTTCATACCAGCAGCTGCGCAACCGTCCCATACATAACTGGAAAGTTTTACGCTCATACCCTCATTCCCTGCTGACGATTAAGCCACTGCTGATTAGCTACCACCCACTGCGCGAACTGGTAGTTGCTGGCAATCCAGCGGCCCTGTACATTGACTTCATACTGAAAAACGTCAGAACGGCCATTAAGTCTTTTGCAACGAATTTGCGGTTTAGATGGCTGATCAGATAAACTGTCCAGGCGTTGGTTATTCCACAATGAATTGTTAGCGCAAACCGGTGTGCGGGCTGCAACCTGCACACCAACCTCTTTCTGATTAATCATTTCTTACCTGCCTTTGAAACCTTTGAGTACAGCGTGATAATTGCCCGGACTTCTTCCTCACGCGCCGCAAGATGACGACGATGGAAAGTCATGATTTCTTCTGCTTCGTCCTCCGTGATATGCCCATCTTCCAGCGACTTACCGATTACTTGATCGACGTGACCGCGATTGGCAGCTGAGCGAATGCCCTTTTCAAATAAATCGACCTGATCCAGTTCTTCGAAAACTGGAATTTCCACCAGCAAAGCACCGCGACGACGAGCAAAGTACTCAGCAAGAAAATTGGTACTAGACAGGTCTTCCATTGCTTCCAGCTCGTGATGCTCGAAGAAACGACACCCGTTTTTCTCGTATAAGCTGTTATTGAAATGAGCCAAGGTCATTCCCAGACCACCAGCCATAGCAGACCGGCCACCTGGTAATGCTTTGCACATCGCTTTCACTGTTTCTTTGATGTCTACCATGTTGATCTCGCTTTAGTAGTTATCTTTAAAGGGCTGTTGCTGTAGGTTTGTCATAAAGGCTTACATCCACCTTTAGAGCGCCTTTTGTAAGTACCTGAATTTCGAAAGCTCTCCCCTTTGGAATGAGTTCGGACCATCCAGATACGGATGCATGAGAGAGGCCTAGCGCTTTAGCCGTTTTTCCCACACCTCCGAAGTAAGTGATAACTTCGTTTTTTCTCATTTTTCCCTTCAATTGTTAGATTTTCGACGAAACGATTGTAGGATAACTTACATTAAAGAGTCAAGGAATCCTACATTGCTTAATGTTAGGATTGCCTACATGGAAATGAATGAACGTATTCGCTCTAGGCGAAAAGAATTGAAATTAACGCAGGCTGACTTGGCTAAGCTGATCAAGGTCAATCGCGTTACAGTTACCGGTTGGGAATCTGGTGACTATAAACCTGGTGGTGAAAACCTCCAGATGCTTGCTGCTGCTCTAAAATGTCACCCTCAGTGGCTTGTAGATGGAACAAAAAAAGCAGAAGAAAATGTTTCTTACTTAGGTCCATATGAGCCTAAAGGGTCTTTCCCAGTTCTGAGTTGGGTTAGCGCGGGACACTGGGCCGAGGCAGTAGAACCATATCACCGCAAATCTATCGACCGCTGGTATGAAACCACCGTGGATTGCTCTGATGGTTCTTTCTGGCTTGACGTCAAAGGTGATTCAATGACTGCGACTGCTGGCCTTAGCGTGCCAGAGGGTATGGTGATTCTCATCGATCCAGAGGTTGAACCCATCAACGGTAAACTCGTCGTTGCTAAAATAGAAAATGAGAACGAAGCGACTTTTAAAAAGTTAGTGATTGATGCCGGTAACAAATACCTCAAACCACTTAACCCTCAGTACAGCATGATCCCTATCAATGGGAACTGTAGGATTATTGGCGTGGTGGTCGATGCTAAGATTGCCAATTTGCCATAGGCATATTATCAAAAAATCAAAAAGCTTTGATTTTATCACTGTTAATTAAGGGGTTATATGTCGTCTTCTTGGGGGAGTCTAAAAGTGAAAAATGAAAGCGGCGCAGAATCAGATATTACCCCTGAACAGGGGAATTTATTTGAGCTTGAATTTAATGAATATACTCCTTCAAGCGGAGGCACAGCACATCTTTCGGGATTTGCAATTGCCAGTGATGAAATGGAATATGCTGTAAAAAGCACATCAGCTAGCAGCCCTTTCCCTGTACAAAACCCATCACAGGTACCCGCAGCAGAATGGTTTTGTACAAACCTAGCTGAAAAATGTGGGATTGCTACACCTGTATGCAAAATTCTAAAGTGTATCGCGGATGGTGAGTATGTTTTCGGCTCACGTATAGAGTTTTCAGCATGGAAATCTGGCCTCAATGTGCCTCAGTGGATAGGGTTGTTATCCACAGCAAGTGAATCATTAAAGAAACAACTTTGGTCCATTTATGCTTTTGACCAATTTGTGCACAACATGGATAGACACTTAAATAACTATCTCTACATGGAAAATAGTAGGGGGAAGGTTATTGTTAAAACATTCGACTTTAGTCTGAGTTCGTTCGTAATTGGCTGGCCCAGATCTACTGGAGCGACTCTACCTCCTGAGTCTTCTACTGCAGTAAACTGGAAGGTGGCTAAGCAATTTATCGGCGATACACCGGAGTTAAGGCAGTGCGCGATAAATATAATTGACAAAATAGAAAAAATTGGTGTAGACATCATTTCTGATATACTTAACTCAATGCCTGAAGCTTGGATGCCTCAGTTGCACAAAGACTATTTTCTCAGATGGTGGGAAGGAGTTGAGAGGGTAAACAGATTAAATGCCATAAGGCTGGAGATAAACTCATGAAAACGTTCAAATACAGCTTAATCAGAGTAACTCCAAATATTGAAAAGGGCGAAACGATTAATGTTGGGTTGATTGTTTATCGTGATAATGAAATTGATGTTCGCATGCTTAATTCAATCTCCAAACTAAAAGCAATAGATAAAGCCTTGAATCAGGATTATCTTGACGAGTTGACAGGATCATTATTTGACCTTTCAAATATGATTTCTGATGTTCAATTATTGCCTAATCTTTTCAAGGGCTCACTGTCTCTTTCAGACTTTGGCATGTTTAAAATTCAAACAACTGAAAGCTATGAGTCGAAAATAACCGAGTTGATGAACAGGTTGGTTAACCCACACAAGCAAGCTCATAAAAGATTGAAAAGAAAGGTTTTTTTTGATATCAAGGATACCTTCATTCAGCAAGGAATCTTTAGTAAAAACAATGAAGACCTATATCATCATAAGATTATTGCAAATTATCCAATTAGCTCAGAAGAAGGCCTAGTAGCTGATTTTCTGTTGAAAAATGGTAAATATCATCTGACAGAAACTATTGATTTTCGGTCTGAAAACATTAAAAGGCAAATGGGTGAGGCTGCTGTTAGCGCCCTAACCATAAGCAAAGCAGATGAAATTTATAGCAATAATATTGACTCCTTCCTAATTTATGCGGCAGAAACAATAACTCAAGAAAAAACCGCGAGGCAACAAATAAAGCTTTTAGAAAAACATGCTGACCATTTGATTAATGCTTTCAGCAAAGATGACATGAACTTTTATTATGAAAAGATGCTTAACGCTGCATCTATGCTTGGCTGACAATTAGATTTTTATTGCCATAACTTTTAAAACCACCCTTAGCGGTGGTTTTTTTATACCTGGTTTTTCTCAACTGATGTACGTCTTCTGCACTTCTAAATGAACTTTTAAATAAAAATGTAAGTTTTCCTACAAATAGTCTTGACGACCACATGTAAGTTATCCTACATTGATATCCATTGAGCAGACATACAGCACTGTGTTTGCACCGCTCTTTAACAATCAGACTGATTCAACTCCCGCACTCGCGGGTATCAATTTCGCAGCCAGGCTGACAGCGTACTGTCGTTAACACTGCTTTCCCCAGATGAGTTGGCTAACGCTGGGGCGCGAACTCACCGCTTAATGAGGCATAACCCCAAATGCGAGACTG
>CAWUIY010000158.1:0-10650 GCA_963922555.1 uncultured Serratia sp.
AATAAAAGTATATCACTTGACACAAGTGTTCCGATCGGAATAATTATCTCAGTCGTAATAATTCTACTCACAAGGTTCACTCAGTGCTACTAGCATCCATAACCGCGGCCTCCGAGACCGCATCTGCCGTAAATGTTCAACCTCAATCTAATAAAAAACGCCGTATTTTACTTCGCATTGCCGTGGGCTTGGCAATCCTGTTGCTACTGGCTTTCCTGTATTGGTTCTTTATCGCCCGCTTTAACGGGTCTACCGACGATGCCTATATTCAGGCTGATAGCGTCACGCTGGCTCCCAAAGTTTCAGGTTATGTCACCAAAGTCCTGGTCAAAGATAACCAGTGGGTCAAGGCCGGGCAGCCCGTGGTTCAGCTCGAAGACGATCAATACCAGGCGCGAGTGAATCAGGCATCGGCAAATATCCTCGCCGACCAGGCCGCTATCGATCAGGCAAACGCCGAAATAAATCGCCAAAATGCGCAGATTGAACAGGCGCAGGCACAACAGCGTTCGGCTCAGGTACAGCTCAATTATTCAAATCATGAATACCAACGCTATTTGCCATTGGCAGCTAGCGGTGCAGAGAATCAGGAGAAACTGGCTGAACTGCGCCGTAGCCGTGATCAGGCGCAGGCAGACTTTGATGCCAATGTGGCGGCTGTGAAATCTGCCTCCGCGCAGATTCTGTCGATGCATGCTCAAATTGAGCAGGCAAAAGCCCAGTTAGCATCGGCACAGGCCAATCGCGCGCAGTCTACTATCGACTATCGCGGCACTATTATTTACAGCCCGCAAGATGGCAGAGTCGGCGATCGTGCGGTTCGCGTAGGCCAATACGTCCAACCAGGTACCCGCCTGCTGACCGTGGTCCCTGAAAACGATCTCTATTTGGTCGCCAATTTTAAAGAAACGCAACTGACCCACATGCTGCCAGGCCAGGCCGCGACGCTGCATGTCGACGCTTTCCCAGGCCATGATTTCAGCGGCGTAGTGGACAGCTTCGCGCCGGGCACTGGTTCACTGTTCGCGCTGCTGCCACCGGATAATGCTACCGGTAACTTTACCAAAATCGTACAGCGTGTCCCGGTGCGTATCCGTATTACCGATCACAGCGATCAGGTAAAACGCTTGCTGGCCGGCATGTCCGTCACGGTGGACGTTGATACTCACCCTAATCAAGCCCCGGCGCAGCCATGAGTAGCACCACGCTTCCACACACTCAGGCCAGTGCCTCGGTCACCGACTGGATCGCGGTGTTTGCTGGTGCATTGGGCGCGCTGATGGCCACGCTGGATATTTCGATTACCAACTCGGCTTTACCACAAATTCAGGGCGAAATTGGCGCAACCGGCACTGAGGGCACCTGGATTTCAACCGGCTATCTGCTGTCAGAAATCGTTATGATTCCTTTGGCAGCATGGCTCAGCCGTTTACTTGGGCTGCGAAATTTCCTGCTTTGGTGTGCGCTACTATTTATCGTCTTTTCCGTGATGTGTGGCACCTCAGGTAGCCTGACGCAAATGATTATAGGCCGCGTAGGTCAAGGATTTGCCGGTGGTGCCATGATCCCCACCGCGCAGATGATTATTCGAACGCGCTTGCCTCGCCATCAGCTGCCGCTGGGGATGTCAATTTTTGGCGTTATCGTAATTCTGGGACCGGTGATGGGACCAGTCCTGGGAGGATGGCTGGCTGAAAACGTCAGCTGGAACTGGTGCTTCTTCCTCAACCTGCCGGTGGGTATCGGCCTGATGGCGCTGCTGCTCAGCGGACTGCCAAAAGAAAAGCCGCACTGGAGCGGATTTCTCGAGGCCGATTGGCTAGGGATTATCGGCCTCAGTGTCGGTCTCAGCTGTTTGACCGTTGTGCTGGAAGAAGGCCAACGCGACAACTGGTTTGATTCAACACTGATTGTCTGGCTCACGATAGCCATGGTAATGGGCTTTATCCTGCTTAGCATCTCGCAGTTCACAGCGAAAAAGCCGGTAATTCGCCTCTCGCTGCTGCGCAATCCGCGCTATGTCAGCGTGTTATTGATCGTCTTTGTGGTCGGCATGGGGCTTTATTGCGTGCTCTATCTTCTGCCGCAGTTTCTTAGCGGGGTCGCAGGCTATAACGCACAACAGTCAGGCATGGTGTTATTGGTCTCCGGGATCCCGAGCCTGATCATGATGCCCATATTGCCGCGTTTATTGCGCAGTGTGGATACTCGCCTGCTGGTGATGACAGGCGTGATCCTTTTTGCCTCAAGCTGCTTCCTGGACATTTCTCTGACGGCGCAAAGCACCGGCGATGATTTTTTCTGGTCTCAGCTATTGCGAGGCGCGGGTCAGATCATGGCGATGATGCCCCTGAATCAGGCATCGATGGCGGCCGTCAATGATGACGAGGTTGCTGATGCGGCAGGCATTTATAACATGATGCGTAATCTCGGCGGTTCGGTAGGGTTGGCGCTGCTGGGGATCTTTATCGATCGCCAAAGAAAAATGCATGACGATGTGATCCGTGAATCGGTCACCGCCAACTCGCCGCTGGCAGACAGCAGAATTTCGGCGAGCGCCAGCCAGTTTTACAGTCAGAGTGGAGACATGCTGCACGCCAAAATGCAGGCCATGGGTCAGTTGGCCAACGAAATCGCCCAGCAGGCGCTGGTGATGACCTACTCCGAATCTTTTTACGTCCTGGGCCTCGCGCTGGTGTGCTGTATTCCACTATCGCTGCTGCTACGCGCCCCGCGTTTAACTAATAAGTGACAGATGATGAACAACAAATTAATTCATTTAGCGCCGTTAAGCTGCCTGGCATTGCTGCTGACGGGTTGTAGCGTAGGGCCAGATTACCACGGCGCGCCGACGCTGCCGGTCAGTGCCAAATTTGCTCGCCTGCCTGACTCCGGGGTGAGCACCGGCCAAACTCAGTCGCATTGGTGGCTGGCCTTCCATGACGATCGGCTGAATCAGCTGATTGTTAAAGCGATGCAGCATAACCCCGATCTGGATATTGCCCGCGCTCGTTTGCAGGAGTCTCGCGCGGCATTAGCGGGCGATCGCGCACAACAGCTGCCCAAACTGGATGCTAGCGGGGCCTTGGTTCGTGCGAAATTGCCCGACAGCGTAAGCGGATCGTCAATTGACAATCCTTTAAATCTTTACAGCAGCAGTCTGGACGCCAGCTGGGAGCTAGACCTGTTTGGCCAACAGCGACGCACTACTGAAGCCGGTCAGGCGCAGCAACAGGCAAACGAAGCCAGCCTGGCAGACACTCAGGTGGCCATTGCCGCAGAAGTCGCGAGCAACTATCTGCAACTTTGTGGTGCGCAGGAGCAACTCGCTAATTTGCAGGATAACCTTGCGCTTCAGCAAAAAATGCTCGCGTTAACCCGGCAGCGTCAGGCGCGGGGTGCGGCAGACGACAGCGATGTAAACCGTCTCGAAACACAGTATGAAAACAGTCAGGCTGAGATCCCTAATCAGCGCGCACAAATTAACGGCTACAAAGACCAATTGGCGTTTTTATCTGGCTTAACTCCGGGTGCGTTGGATCAGCTTCTGTCTGGCGCAGTGAAACTGCCCGCCCAGCCCGAAAAAGTCGACGTTGGCGATCCGCTGGAACTGCTGCGCCGTCGCCCGGACGTGCGAAATGCAGAGAGAAAACTGGCGGCCAGCACCGCGACAGTGGGTGAACACGTCGCCGACCTTTATCCCAAAATCACCCTGCGCGGGATCCTCGGCTTTAGCAGCGACACCGGTAGTCAGGTGTTTGAAAAGGGTAATCAGTCCTGGTTACTGATCCCGATGCTGCAGTGGAATATTCTCGATTTTGGCCGTATTCGTTCGCAAATCAACGTCGCCAAGGCGCAGCGTGATGAAGCCGAGGCACAGTGGCGTAAAACCGTATTAGATGCGCTGCGCGATGCCAATGGGTCACTTTCCCGCTACGGCGAGCAGCGACAAACGCTGGTCAATTATCTTAATGTCGAAGAGACGGCAGGCAGGGATCAGCAACTCATGCAGCAGCGCTACAACGCCGGTGTCGCGAGCCTGATTGACGTGCTGGATACTCAACGAACCGAGTTGAGTGCTAGCCAAAAAAGGATCCAGTCGCAGACCGATCTTGCTCTCGACTATGTGGCCCTGCAGAAAAGTCTGGGCCTTGGCTGGCAGTCGTAGGACGGCAATAACGAGGATCAGGGTAAAACGCTGGTTTTGCCCTGATTGTACAAAACATTCTGCTAACCTCATGAAATCCGAAAAAATAAACAATTTTGCCAGCAAACGAGATAGCCATTGAAATTCAGATTTAAGACTTTTAAAGTAGCCGGATTAATAGATTATTTTCAGTGAATTACTCATGACTACTGGTCACATGCTGATCCCAGTTGCCATCATTTTGGGCTGTGCGGGATACTTTTTGCCTTTTCTGATTGCCGATCACAAAAAACACCCGAAATTACCGGCCATATTTGGGCTTAACCTACTGTTAGGCTGGACGGTGATTGGCTGGATTGCCGCATTGATGTGGGCGAAAGCTGGCAATCAGCAACCGGCTCCGGTTTATTCCGAAGAATCTTGATTAGTTTTATCGCCTGCCCTGCTCGATTGCATAAAGATCCGTTACCCTTGACTCACAAGATGAGTAATCCAAAGTCAGGGGAAAGTTTCTTGCTTTCAAATTCTTTAGCCACAAAGGTTTGATAAGAATAAGAAGGATTCTCCTTAATATTCTTAACCCAAACCAGTTTGAATCTTGTGGTTGGGATCTTGGGACCAAAAACATCGCCGATGGCATTAACCAACACGGTTGATTTATAAATGACGTGGCAGATGTTTATTGCTTCATTAAAAAGTTTGGCCCCCCCAGCAATAACCAGTTCCAATCGCCCCTCGTTCTGGGCTATTTCTATGGCTTCTTTTAATGAAGAAACTCGCCTGACTTTTTCCTGTGCTAGCGGTTGCGAGGTTAAGACCAGAATGTTTTCAGGAGAGACTGAGCAAGGCAACATTTCATAGGTCTGACGCCCTACTACCACGAGTTTGTCACTGGTAACTGCGGCGAATCTCTCGCGCTCCCCCTTGGCTTGCCACGGAATACTGTTCTTAAGTCCCAGTACGTTGTCTTGCGAAGTTGCATAAATCATTGAAATTAATGTCATAAATAATCTCATAAAAGTTCAGTCACTCTTAGCCTGCATCCCACGGCCAATATTAGCGTCACTATCCACTGTGACGTTGGAGTCTATTGCTGCTGACAGAGATTGTTCAAAGTAATCAGGCTGTTTTTTTCGCCCTCTCGCCAAAATGGCTGATAAATACATTAATAACTCTAAAATTATAGTGAATAAATCGTATAACCACGGGAAGTTTTGTATGGAAATGGAAAAGCAGGAACTAAATTATTAGGGGGGCAATAGGGTATTAGTTGAGAGGATGTATTAATACTTTAAAATTAATAAGATATTGCCGCCTCAGCGACAATACTATTGGTGGGATTTTTCTTAGGTTCAGGCAGGCCTGATAATATTCAATATTTATAATTAGACAGTCGTCTCAATATTCCCTCTCGCCTGTTATGACGAGTGAGTTCAAGCGATTAAATACGCCGTGCCTGCCAGTAAGTTTTACGCCAATAGGCATTATCCAGAGACGACCGTATTACCCCACGCGAGGTTGAGGCATGAATAAATTCATCGCCGCTGTCATAGATCCCCACATGGAGGCCGTTTTCACCAGCGCCGGTTTTGAAGAACACTAAATCACCCGGCAGAAGCTCTTTACGAGATACTCGCGTGCCGATTTCGGTTTGTTCTGCGGTCGAACGAGGGAGGATAACGCCAAATCTGTCGCGGAAAGTTCGAAATACAAAACCAGAGCAGTCAATCCCACCGCGTCCCAACCCGCCATAGCGGTAAGGGGTGCCGTGCCATTCACTAAGCTGATAGTTGAGTTGCTTCTTTACCATTCGAGCATCGGAAAGATTTCCGCTGGGCAAAGGCGCATGACTGCTACAACCACTGAGGATCAGGGCTGCTAATACCATTAGTGAATATAAAAATCTTGAGTGCTTTTGCATTTCTTTCATACCCCGGCTGGCATTCTGCCATTTAACTGCGCCCTGAAAGCGCATCACAAGCATAACTTGCCGTTATCTAAGGATTAAAAGAATTTAGCGCTATTTTATCCGTCGTCCAATAAAAATCGCCATTTTTTGCAAAAGAAAATTCAATCTTGCGTAAGAAAATATGATGCACAGCGGCAATTATGCCGCCGGCTTACTTGTTTTGGCGTTGATCAGCCAGACGCCCAGCAGAATGGATAGCGCACCTAAAGACTTCAATGGAAGCATGTTTTCATGGAACCAAGGCAGCCAAACTGCCGCCAGATAGACCAGCGCATAGCTTAAACTCAGCAGACTATAAGCGCGATTCAGAGGCAGCTCGCGCAGGGCAAAAAACCAGCAAACCATTGATAACGCATAACCAGCGATTCCGCAGCAGACAATAAATACCGCTAATAAGTTATTCATTAGCAAAGCATAAAGCAGCTTGTCCAGTGAAAGTGTCGGCATATGGCTCATGCCCCATTTCATCATTAGCTGTGCCGCGCTGACCAGCAGCAGGCTGGCACAGCCCCAGACGTATCCTCTCAATGGCTTATTCCCATCAGTAATATCCCCAGCATGATAAACCCAACACCCAGCCAGTGACGCAGGTCGATCGACTCATCAAAAAACCAGCGGGCGCTAAAAGTGATTAATACAAAATTCATGCTGAGCATCGGGTAGGCAATACTCAAAGGTAAAAGCTGAAGCACGCGGAGCCAGAGCAAAAGCCCGCAACCCATGAAAAATACCGCGGCTATCATCCAGCGCAGGATCTGCTTCAGGTTACCTGCAACCTGAAGCTGACCTGCCTGCGCGGCCTTTTTCTGACAAAGCTGACCCGCGCAGGTCAAAATGCTGACAATTAAAATCAGAAGATAGCCAATCATGGCTGCTTTTTATAAACCAGAATAACGAAACGATTGGATTTAACTATGCTATCCGGCGTCGGCAGATGGGCAATATTTTGCTCATCGCTATCCATTTTCAGCATCATCGCCACATTACCCTGCTGGCGTGCATTAACCAGCCATTCAGGGAAATCATGTGCATTCACATAATGCCCTTTAGAATCTGGATAATTTAGGCCGTATTCCAGCTCGCCTTTTTCATCAAACATCATAATGTTGCTACGCTGTAGTTCCCAGCCTAGTCCGGCAGCAATACCGACATCATTGCTAAGCACGTAGCGACTCTGTTGCAGTGCAGCGAAGTTTTGCTGGATAAATTGCTGCGGCTGTTTTGAATCGATGACTTTTTGCGGGATTGCTTGTCCGACTAGCAGTGACAACACTAACGGGCAGGCTGCGGACCAATACCAGCGACGCGGCGAGGTGAGACTCAATGCCCCCGCCAGCGCCCACGCTGCAAAGCAGACAATGCCAATCAGAACTTTATACAATTCATTTGGTTCGAAGACCGGCTTGACGTGAAGAGGCACAATTCCTGAAATCACCACCAGCGCGATAACCACCAGTGATCCAAAAATAATGTTAATCACGCCGTTGGCTTTGAGTGCACGATGATTAGCAGACAGGCGCACCTGTTCGAAATAGTCGGCCATCAGTAATGCCAATGGGGCGAAGCACGGCAGAATATAGGTTGGCAGCTTCCCTTTAGCGATGCTAAAGAAAATCAGCGGCATAATCGCCCAGCTAAGCAGGAAAAACAGCTCAGGGCGTATGGCGCGTTTCTTCCATCCGGCAATCAGCGCGCCTGGGAGTAATCCCAGCCACGGCAACGTTCCAAGACACAACACCGGAATGTAATACCAGAATGGCGCACTGTGTTGAGCGTTCTTTTCAGCAAAACGCTGAATATGCTCGACCCAAAAGAAATAGCGCCAGAAATCTGGCTCGCGTTCGCCGATAGCAATGACCCAGGGCAGGCTCAATACCAAAGCAACAACAATCGCCAATGGCCCCCAACCAAGCAGCGTCTTAAAGCGTTTCTCACGCCAGATTATCGGCAGTACGGCAATGACCGGCACCGCAAGGGCCAGGAAGCCTTTAGTCATAAAGCCCATGCCACAGGCAAGGCCCAACGCAATCCAGCTCAGAGCCTTCTGTCGTGTCCCCGTCGCGCGCAGGCAATAGTAGCTGCACAGCATCGCGGCGTTCATCCACAGCGTGATCATCGGGTCGAGAACGCTATAGGTTCCGATACTGAAAACCAGCGTGCATGAAATGAAAATCAACACCGCCGTATAGGACTTCTGACGATTGCTCCACATCAGATTTGCCAGCCAAAGCACTAACAAGGTACTCAGCGCGATAGAAAACACCGATCCAAAACGCACCGAGAAGTTTGAATGGCCGAAAATCATCTGACCGAGGTTATTGACCCAATAACCTGCGTCCGGTTTTTCAAAATAACGCAGGCCCAAAAAATGAGGAACTATCCAGTCACCACGTTGCAGCATTTCGCGGCTGATTTCTGCATAGCGAGTTTCATCGGGCATCCACAGCGCACGAAGATTTAATGGCACAAGATATATAAGGGCAAAAAACACCAGCAGCAAAAAGCCGTAGGCGCGCTTAATATTGTTCTGCATTTAATTCAATCCTGTTTCCTGGCAACCTAACCACCCTTCCCGGCCTGGGAACGGCGCGCGTATGACTCGGCCAACGGGCAACGTCTGTTGATCGGCAGGAATTAAGCTGCCTAATGGGCAAAACTCAATGCCTTCTTTCGCGGCGCGTGTCAGTAGCTCATCGAACATTGATGACAGCGACATCCCCTCAACTTCGGCGTGAATGGTATAAACCGAAAGATCTTTATCTCTGGCTATGGCTTGCAAAATGAAGTCATTAAAACCTTCCGCATTAACCTGAGTGCCAATGACCTCATCATAGGTCGGCAAGGTAACAGGAATTTGCACCGTTCCAGGCTGGCCATTACTTAATAAAGGTTTAAAAATCGCATCACCGCGGCAGTCGCTGTTGTAGCGAAAATTGAATTTCTCTTTCACATCAATTACGCGCTGATCGCCGCGCCATCCGGCTACTGCAGAGCAATCAACCGGCCTGCCGATGCTGTTTTCCAGCGCGACCAGTCCTTTACGCACCTGTTGCTCAAGCTGCTCTGGTGTCCATTTTTCGACTTTCGCCTGCCAGCCCTGATGATCCCAGGCGTGCAAACCAATTTCATGCCCAGCATCGGCGGTTTGCTTCATCAGCGGACCCAAATCTTTGGAAATAATCTTCCCCGGCCAGGCGGTTCCGGCAACCAGAATATCTAGCCCATAGAGCGACGCGGCATTGGATCGCAGCATCTTCCACAAAAATTTGGGACGCAAAAGGCGCCATAAATGGCGCCCCATGTTGTCTGGCCCAACGCTGAAAAAGAAACTGCCTTTGATTTGGTGTTTATCCAGAAGTCTTAACAACTCAGGGACACCCTTGCGGGTGCCACTCCAGGTATCGACATCAATTCTCAAGCCTACTTTTTTCATTCCGCTCAAGACATTATCCTTTGTTTTCAGGCAATTCTACCGAGCGCAGGAAGAAGTCCAGAGTCGCATCAATGGTTTTGTCCATTTTCACTTCTGGTGTCCAGTTCAGCAGTTTGCGCGCATTTTTGATGCTTGGCGTACGGTGGGCCACGTCCTGATAGCCTTTACCGTAGTAGCTGCTGCTTTCGATCAGTTTCATACCGGCAAACGGAGGGAACTGGTCACGCAATGGGTGCGCGTCAAAGCTCTTAAGCAGCATTTCTGCCAACTCGCGAATGCTCGCCTCGTTAGTCGGGTTACCGATGTTGATGATCTGGCCATCACACAGGTTGTCGCGGTTTTCGATAATGCGGAACAGTGCTTCGATACCGTCGTTGATATCGGTAAAGCAGCGTTTCTGCTCTCCGCCGTCGATCAACTTGATTGGAGAACCTTCAACCAGGTTCAGAATCAACTGGGTAATCGCACGAGAGCTGCCAACGCGAGCGGCATCGAGGTTATCCAAACGCGGCCCCATCCAGTTAAACGGACGGAACAGGGTAAAGCGCAGCCCTTCTTTGGCGCCGTAGGCCCAAATTACGCGGTCAAGCAGTTGCTTGGAAACCGAATAAATCCAGCGCTGTTTGTTGATAGGACCGACAATCAGATTCGACGTATCTTCATCAAACTCTTTATCGTCGCACATGCCGTAGACTTCAGAGGTTGAAGGGAAAATGATGCGTTTTTTGTATTTCACGCAATCGCGAACGATTTTCAGGTTTTCTTCGAAATCCAGTTCGAAAACACGCAGTGGGTTGCGGGTATATTCGATAGGCGTTGCGATAGCCACCAGTGGCAATACGACGTCACATTTTTTGATGTGATATTCGATCCACTCGGAGTGAATGCTGATATCGCCTTCAACGAAGTGGAAATTCGGGTTATCCACGAAGCGGCCGATCGCATCGGAGCTGATGTCCAGACCATAGATCTCGTACTTACCGTCACGAAGCAGACGTTCACTGAGGTGGTTACCGATGAATCCGTTGACCCCCAGGATCAACACGCGGGTACGGCGTTTCAGCACGGCGTTAGGACGACCCGTCAGACGAACGTCAGGCA
>CAWUIY010000159.1:0-10596 GCA_963922555.1 uncultured Serratia sp.
CCGCGCAGTGTTTGGTCGGCGTATTGAACACGCTGGCGCAAACTGTGGTAACGCACGCCGACGAGCTGGGCCGTATCGATGCTATCGCCGGTGACGGTGACCATGGGATTGGCATGGAGCGCGGGGCGCTGGCTGCCGCCGAAAAAGCCGCAGAAATGCAGCTGCGCGGAGCCGGTGCCGGAACCTTGCTGCAACAGGCCGCCGACGCTTGGGCCGATCGCGCGGGCGGTACCTCGGGTGCATTGTGGGGCATGGCGTTGAATTCATTGGGCACGGTGTTTGGCGATGAAAAATACCCTGACGCAGCTAGCGTAGCTCAAGGCGTGTGCAAAGCCAAAGAGGGCATTATGCACTTTGGGAAAGCCAGGGTTGGCGATAAAACGCTGGTTGATGTGCTGGTGCCGTTCAGCGATACCCTGAGCGCCAGCGTTAAACGTGGCGATGACTTCGGCACCGCCTGGCAGCAGGCGGCGCAAGAGGCCGATGCACAGGCCAAAGCCACGGCCAATCTGCGTCCGAAGATGGGCCGTGCACGTCCGCTGGCAGAGAAAAGCATAGGAACACCCGATGCCGGTGCTGTCTCGCTGGCGCTGATTGTCAATGCACTGTTGCCGCTGTTCAACACTCAAGCGACCGGCAGTGTGAAACCGCATGAGGAGCAAATCTGATGAAACCGCAACTGACGCTGGGAGTCAGCCTGAAAATGTATTTTGGCTATCAGCAGACGCTGAAATGGTCTCGTCAGATCGCCGACATCATCCGCCTGCATCCGGTGGTTCGCGATGGGCACGTCGAGCTGTTTGTGTTCCCGTCGTTGCCCGCCATTGCGGGCACGCTGGAGGCGTTTCGCGGAACGCCGATGAAGGTCGGCGCGCAAAATATGTTCTGGGAAGACAACGGCGCTTATACCGGTGAAGTCAGCGGCGTGATGCTGCATGAGATGGGCTGTGGTTATGTCGAAATCGGCCATGCCGAACGTCGCCGCTACTTTTCTGAAACGGATAAGCACATTGCTGACAAAACCACCGCGGCATTGCGAAACTCACTGATCCCGGTGATTTGTATCGGTGAAGCTGAACGCTGCTCGGCGGCGCAAGCGATCGAGCAGGCTGTGGAACAGGCTCATCAGGCGCTGGCTCCGGCTGAAAAACTGTCACTCACCGGCGATGCGATCCTGGCTTATGAACCGCAGTGGGCCATCGGCGCAAAAGAACCTGCCTCGGCAGATTTTATTGGTGAGGTGTGCCAGGGGCTGGCGGCTCGGCTGGCGGAAAATGCCGGTGGCGCGCGCCGGGTTATTTACGGGGGCAGCGCCGGTCCTGGCCTCTTGACCCAATTGGGCGCCCGCACCGGTGGGCTGTTCCTTGGCCGCTTTTCCCATCAACCCGCCGCCTATAAAGCCATTCTTGACGAGGCTTCAGCTCTTCTACTTTCAACGGCAAACAGGAACGGATAATGGCTATTGGACTGAGTACTTACGCCTTTTTCTGGCGTCATTCCGACCGCGTGCCTGCGCCCATGGGGCTGGACGCGATGCTGGAGAACACTGCCGAGCTGGGCGGTCAGGTATTTCAAATCTGCGATTACGCGGGCGTTGAGCGCTTATCGTTGCAAGGTCTCGAAAAGTTGAGGCAGCGTGCCGAAACGCTGGGCGTGGTGCTTGAGCTAGGTACGCGCGGGCTTAAAATCGACCACCTGAGCCGCTATCTCAGGTTGGCACAGGCGTTGGATGCCAAAATTCTGCGTTCAATGTTCAACAGTCCCGATTCGCGTCCGACGCTTGAAGAGGCCCGGCAGCAGCTGGCGCAAATATTGCCGGATTTTGAACGCCACGAAGTCGCGCTGTGTATTGAAACCTACGAGCAGGTGCCGACCGCCAACAATCTGGCGCTGGTGAAACATTTTAACTCCCCCTGGCTGGGCATTTGTCTTGATCCGGCCAACTGCGTGGCGGCGCTGGAAACCCCGAAAGAGGTCATCAGCAGCACTGCGCCTTATGTACTGAATCTGCACGTTAAAGATTTTGCCTTCTCCCGACGCGACGGCTGGGTGGGATTTACCTTCGCCGGATGTCCACTGGGCGAGGGCCTGCTGGACTACGATGCCATGATTGCCGAGGTACAGCCGCAATCGCGCGGAATCAATCAGATTATCGAGCACTGGTTGCCATGGCAGGAAGATGCCGCCGCGACCTGTGCCACCGAAGACGCGTGGACGCGTCACAATCTCGAATTTTTGCTGTCCCGTCATTCATAAACGGGTTTAACCACTTTATAAATTCAGTAAGGAACACATTATGACAACGACTTTGAAAACGATCACCGTATTGGGCGCTGGCGGCAAAATGGGGATGCGTATTTCTGCCAATTTCCAGAAAAGCGGTTATCAAGTGTTTTACTGTGAAAACTCGCCGCGCGCTCAGGAACAAGTGCAGGCTCAGGGGCGTGAAATCTCCGATGCCGACAGTGTAGTGCCACACAGCGACGTGGTGATCCTGGCCGTGCCGGATATCGCGCTGGGTGCGGTTTCAACCGCCATCGTACCTAAAATGAAGGCCGGAGCCGTGTTGTTGACGCTCGATCCCGCGGCGGCCTACGCTAATCTTATTGCTCATCGTGAAGACATTAAATACGCCGTGGCGCACCCTTGCCATCCGTCAGTGTTCCTCGACCGTTATACCAAAGAAGAACATGCCGATGCTTTTGGCGGTGTGGCAGCAATTCAGCACGTTGCGGCTTCATACGAGCAGGGCAGCGATGCGGATCGCGCCGAGCTGGCGAAAGTGGTTAGCGTGATGTACGGCCCGGTTGAGCAGGTTCATTGGGTGACCGTCAAACAACTGGCCTATCTCGAGCCAACGCTGGTTGAAACCGTGGCCTGCATGGTCGGTTCATTTATGAAAGAAGCGCTGGATGAAACCGTGAAATCGTGCGGCGTGCCGGAAGAAGCGGCTAAAGCCATGCTTTATGGGCACATTCAGATCGCGCTGGCAGTGGCTTTCCGCAGTACAAACCCGTTCTCTGATGCCTGTATGATTGCGATGGAATATGGTCGTGAGAAAATCATCAAAGAAGACTGGAAGCAGATTTTTGACGAGAAAGAGTTGGATATCGTGATTGCGCGGATGCTGAAAATCGAGGCGATCAAACGCTAAGCGGCGTTCATGCCTGCGACCGCAGTCAATGGCGCAGACCGCCCGGTTTGCGCCTTTTTAAGCCAATTCACCCGATGACTCTTTTTCCCGCCTGGTCTGTGTCATGCTGTAGTAATATCCTTATCTAAGCAATAATCATTGATTAGCGTATCAAAAGGCAGAATTTGCCAGGAGAATTTAGCCCCGGATGGAAAAGCAAACTGTCATTCAAGATAACGAACTGCTGACCGAGATAGCTGTCGCCTACTATCAGGACGAGATCACTCAGGAAGAGATCGCCAGAAAATTCGGCATCTCGCGTATCAAGGTCGGACGCCTGCTCAAGCGCGCTAAAGAAGAGGGTATCGTCGAGATAAATGTGCGCTATCACCCGGTGTTCAGTACCCGTCTCGAACAGCAAATGCTCGAACGTTTTCCTATCAAGCGCGCGCTCATTGCGTTAGATCATCAGGACGAAGACGAGCAGCGTCGTCAGGTGGCGGCACTGGTAGCCAACTATCTTGGCTCAACGCTTAAAGATCAAAGCGTTGTGACCGTAGGGCAGGGCCGTAACGTGGCAGCGATTGCCGATCACCCCGGCAGTATGCCGGAGCGGAAGTGCAAGTTTATCTGCGGCATTGGCGGCACCCATCGGCCTGGCGATTCCATCAATGCAGACCATATCAGCCGTCGTCTGGCGAAAAAATTTGGCGGTATCAGCGAAACGCTGTACGCCCCGGCCTATGTAGAGGAAAAATCTCAGCGTGATGCGTTGATGCGTAATGGCACTATCAACGAGACGCTGGATCGCGCTCGCAAAGCTGACATTGCGCTGGTGGGTATCGGCGATATGAATGAAAACAGCTACATGGTGAAACTTGGCTGGTTTACGCCGCACGAGATTATCGACGCTAACCTCAATCAGGGGGTGATTGGCGATGTTGCAGGTTATGACTTTTTCAACGCGCAGGGGCAGCACGTCGATACGGTAATGAATGAGCGGGTGATTGGCCTGAGCATAGACGAGCTGCGTCAGATCCCATGCGTGATTGCCATTGCGGCCGAAAACACCAAGGCGCTGGCAATACTCGGCGCGCTGCGCACCGGCGCGATAGACATTATTGCCACCACTGCGCTGAATATTCGCACTATTTTGAATATGTCGCAGTAACGCTAGTTTAAAACCAGAAAGCAAAAAGCCCGGCTGTCGCTATCGACTGCCGGGCTTTTCTATGGGTAATGGCGTGGATCCGCAGAGCATTTTTGGGCGAGTGCATTGCTGCATTGGGTCGCTGAGAAAATCTGCCTGCCTGGTATCAGCCTTTCTTCGCCTGCACCAGCCACTTGTCCAGCTCGTTAGCGAACTGCTGACGATCGCGTTGGTTCATGGTTGCCGGACCGCCGGTCTGCACGCCGCTGGCACGCATGGTGTCCATAAAGTCGCGCATATTCAGTCGTTCGCGAATCGTCTCGGTGGTATACCGCTCCCCGCGTGGGTTAAGCGCCATACCGCCTTTCTCGATGACTTCTGCCGCCAGCGGGATATCGGCGGTGACCACTAAATCACCCGGCTCTACGCGTTTAACGATTTCGTTATCGGCGACGTCAAATCCGGCTTCGACCCGCAGCGTGCGCAAAAAACGCGAGGGCGGAGTGCGGATAGTCTGGTTAGCGACCAGCGTCACCATGGTGCTGGTGCGATCGGCGGCGCGGAACAGCACGTCTTTGATCACATTTGGACAGGCGTCGGCATCAACCCAAATCTGCATTATTCTGTCTCCGCCAGCCAGTCACGAACCGGCAGGAAATCGCGATAAAGCGCGGCTTCTGGGCTGTCAGGAGCCGGATCAAAACCGTATTCCCAGCGCACCAGCGGCGGCATCGACATCAAGATTGATTCCGTGCGGCCTCCGGTTTGCAGGCCAAACAGCGTGCCGCGATCCCATACCAGATTAAATTCTACGTAACGACCGCGGCGATACAGCTGGAATTCGCGCTCGCGTTCGCCCCAGGTCAGCGCCTTGCGACGTTCAACAATTGGCAGATAGGCGTCGGTAAAGCCGTTGCCCACCGCCTGCATAAAGGCGAAGCACTGGCCGAAGTCCGGGGAGTTCAGGTCGTCGAAGAACAAACCGCCGATACCTCGCGCCTCGTTTCGATGCTTGATATAGAAATAGTCGTCGCACCACTTCTTGTATTTTGGATACACGTCTTCACCAAACGGCTGGCAAAGGTCTGCGGCCGTCTGATGCCAATGGCGGGCATCTTCTTCAAAGCCATAATAGGGCGTGAGGTCAAAGCCACCGCCAAACCACCATACCGGATCTTCACCCGGTTTCTCGGCAATAAAGAAACGCACGTTGGCGTGGCTGGTCGGGATATAGGGGCTGAGCGGATGAATCACCAGTGACACGCCCATGGCCTGAAAACTGCGACCGGCCAGCTCTGGGCGATGCGCGGTGGCAGAGGCGGGCAGCGTTTCGCCAGAAACGTGGGAGAAATTCACCCCTGCCTGTTCAAAGAGCGCGCCGCCGGTCAATACCCGACTTTGGCCACCGCCGCCTTCTTCACGAACCCATTGGTCTTGCTTGAACTGTGCGCGGCCGTCGGCGGCGGCAAGCTGTTGGCAAATTTGGTCTTGAAGGGACAGCAGAAAGGCTTTTACTTGGTTGATATCAGGTAATGGGTTCACGGGCTAACTCGCAGTCTTGCGGACAAATAGGCGGCTATTATAGCCCTATTTGTCCGCCAGTTTGCACACTCAGCGCGGAATTCGTTCGTGAGCGTCGAAATAGGCAAAGAAATTGACAATGCCCTGCGAGATAGCCCCGGCGATTTCCTGGCGGAAGGCGGTGGTATTCAGCAACTGCTCTTCTTCATGATTGGTAATGAACGAAGTCTCCACCAGAATTGACGGAATCGACGGTGATTTCAGTACTGCAAACGCCGCCTGCTCGGTCTGCTGGCTGTGCAGATGATGGATCGGACGAATGCGGTCCAGGACGTGATGCCCCAGCGTCAGGCTGTTTTTGATGGTGTCGGTTTGCACCAAATCGAACAGGACCTGTTGCAGATAATTGTTGTCTTCCTGCTTGTATTTCGCTCCGGCCACCAGGTCGGCATCGTTCTCTTTTTGCGACATATAGCGTGCCATCGCGCTGGTTGCACCGCGATTAGACAGGGCAAACACGGACGCGCCGCTGGCCTCCGGACTGGTATAACCGTCGGCATGAATTGATACAAACAAATCGGCCTGATGCTGATGAGCAATCTCGACGCGCTGGTACAGCGGGATGAAATGGTCAGAATCGCGGGTCAGTTTGACTTCAATATTTGGATGGCTGGCGAGATGCTGTCGCACGTAGTTGGCAATTTCCAGCACCACGTGTTTCTCTTCCGAACCTTCATGGCCGATAGCGCCAGAATCGATGCCACCGTGGCCTGGGTCAATCATCACCAGTTTTTTAGCACCCGGTGGCTTGGGCTTAGGGGCAACCTTGGTCACATGCTCGGCCTGCTGCGCCTGAGCGAAGCGGCTGCCAAAAGCACCAAAAGCCAGACCGAGTCCGCTGAGTAAAACCTGACGACGCGTGGCGGAGCGAGGAAGCGGTTGGAAATGGAGAAATTTATTAAGTGGATTAAGCATCTGTCCGCAGCCCTTGGAAAAAAAAAGCACAATGCGGATGTTATATAGTATCCAATCAGCATAATCGACATGAGAACTATTACTGTTTATTAACAAACTGTGCGTTTTTCACATTTTGCCAGTCTGATATTTTCCTGATTTTTTCTTAGGATTTGTTTTATTGGCATGAGAACTGGCGTTTAAGGGATAAAAATAGCGGTTATTGGTTAAAAAATTCCCATTTGAAGGGTAAAAGCGCTGATTTTGATATTGCGTAACAAGCAGATCACGCGATAATCAATTAATAACTTATTTACAGCGGCGAAGAGTGATGGAAATTCGCGTATTTAAACAAGAAGATTTTGAAGAAGTGCTTACCCTGTGGGAGCGTTGTGATTTATTGCGCCCGTGGAACGATCCTGAACTGGACATCGAACGTAAGCAAAACCACGATCCGGAGCTATTCCTGGTGGCCGAAGTCAGCGGTGTCGTGGCGGGGACGGTGATGGGCGGCTATGACGGACATCGCGGCTCGGCCTATTATCTTGGCGTTCACCCTGAATATCGCGGTCGCGGCATTGCCAATGCGTTAATGAATCGACTGGAAAAGAAGCTGATTGCTCGCGGTTGCCCAAAAATCCAGTTGATGGTTCGCGCAGAAAATGACGCCGTAATCAGCATGTATGAAAAGCTGGATTATGAAGTGATTGAAAGTATCAGCTTGGGTAAAAGGCTGATTGTCGATCAGGAATACTAAGCGCGACGTAGTCTTTGCCCTCTCTTGCTGTCGTAAACAGAGCGCCACATATATAAACAGGCCGTGAATCGGAATTTACTCTGATGGCGGCCTGATTTTTTTGTGATTTTACTAATGACTGAGATGTTCGGCACGCCATTGTAAGGCTTCAAGATTAGGGTGATGCTCTGGGTTAAGCGGCAGGGTGACATGGCGGCAGTGCAAGGTTTCATATTCGGTTCCCCGTAATTTTACTGAAACTGCCACTTCAAGCGTGTCGGGAGAGATATGAATCAGCCCAAGATCAAACAGGGTATGAATATCGGCCCGCAGCAGTAATCCATTGGTTACCTTATTGGTCTGTTCTCCCATGTAAGGGTGAATATGCGCCGCCTCAAGCAATTCGATCACCTTACAGCCAGTGATGGCACACTGTCCCTGATAGGCACAGATCAGCGCTTTTCTGAAACGCGACTGTCCCTGACGGCGAATAATCGATCGCATTACCTTCTTTCTTTCATCCTCAACGTGCTGTGCGTCGAACTCTTGTTCCGTCAGATAAGGATCGAGGCCGGCCTGTTCGTCGGTCTCAGGGCAGAATTCATCGTTGGCGCTGGTGGAGGGGGTCATATCTTCGGAAGGGTGCAATAAATCCCGATTTTCAGGAGGAGGGAGAATAGTATTGAGAATCAGCGTGATGGGAATGCCTCCTAATGTATTCCTGTAATGTCGTCGCCCATTGGTTTTATCTTCTGTAATAAACAGCCACATAGACTGATTTTCTCTTGGTCGGTCAACGCCCGTCTCGATACGGGCATCGGCAAGAGTGAAGAGATACTTAAGATCTTCTCGCGTGTAGATATTGCCAGCAACCAGGCTATCTGAGGTCGGAATATTTTCCATTGTCATAATGCCGCAGGCCTACAATGAATGAGAATAATATTTAACCTAGCAGTGTTTGCAATGAATACAAGAAGATGGCCTCTGCAACGGTTACAGAGTATGTAGAACGTTAAGAATTATTCTCTCCCAACCCGTTAAGGTCAGGAGAGTCAGAGCACTAATTGTGATTAGTTAATGATATTTATCTTTTTAACGTCAACTTTCTCGGAATTCCAGCCTTTATCGACTTTACCTTCTAGCCGCACTTTATCCTTAGGTGTGACGTTTTGGCCTTGCCAGCGTTTATCACTGATATCTGCGGTCAGTGATCCAGTGGCATCGGTGAAAATATATTTATCGTCGCCGGTGCGTTTATCAATGTGACCTTCAAGCATGACCCACTGATCGTCTTTTAGGGTTTTAACGTCTTTTACATGACTTAACGCAGCAGTATCACCGGAAAAACCGCCTTTGCTTTGAGCCTGTTGGGCGCCGGGACCTTGAAAACCACCGCTGCTTTCAGCCAACGCGGGAAGAGTAAAGAGTGTAATCAGGCTTGCCAGAGCTATCTTCTTCATCATAATAGTCATCCTTAATTTCAATTTCTGTGAATATAAGGCACCCTCCTTGCTGATCATTTTTTACCGAGCCGCTCAGGAAGTGCTGCCTTAATGAACAATAAAACAGAGTGTCCTTAACAGTTTCTTAAGGTTACTTAAATTATGCTGGTCACGGCAGCAATGCCGCTCGCGCAGAGATATAACCAAAGAGTAAATGGCCTACAGGCTTAACGCGCGATCAGTGGGTTTTCCGACGCCGAGACTTGGCGTCTTTAATTATCGAGGAAATTTTTTCCAGGCTATGAATCCTGAAGATTACAACAGCCACGGCATGCTACGTCTGCCGCTGTGGTTCTGGACGATATTAGTGCTACAGGCGCGTACCTGGCTGCTTTTTGTGATGGCCGGTGCTTCGAGGCAACAAGGAAATGGTTTGTTGTCATTGTTTTACCCTGACAGGCACTCTTTCTGGAACGGGATCTTTCTTGGCATCCCGCCAATGGTTATTTTTCTGCTCAGTAGCCGACGTCATCTCTGGCCGCGAATTTGGCAAATGAGTTACTGGCTGCTGCTGGCCGGAATGTTTGTCACCTTTGCTCTGCAGGCGCTAGGGCTATGGCAATCGATGGAAGAACCCAATTTAATCGATATCGCTTTGGCACTGATGGATGCTGGCGCATTGGCTTACTGGTTGTTAAGCCGCCGTCTGCGCGCCTGCTTCGATGAAGAACGTCGGCTGGTGTAAATCCAAGAGCTTTAGAACGATTTAATCTGTAGATTTCAGGATTCTGCGGCACTTTTTGCGGTAGACGCACTCCAATTGCCCATTAGCGATAATACTGAACGACTCTCAAGGAGTGTATGACATGACTTTCCGCCCACTATTGCTGGCGCTGCCTTTAATGCTGACCGGCTGTTCAACCATGGCGAATATGCATGCGCCAAGCTGGTCCAGTTTCAACCCGCTTAACTGGTTCAGCAGCAGCCTGGAAGTCACCGATAATGGCGTTGGCAAACTGACGGCCAGCACCCCGCTTAACGAAAGCGACGTCAAAGGTGGCCTCGACGGTGATTATCACCTGCGCAGCGGCATGTCGATGAGCGATGGCAAGATGCGTTCTTTCTATCAGGCGATGGATGGCGATACGGTTAAAATCGTCGTTTCCGGCCAGCCAAAAGGCAACGTGGATCGCATTGAGGTTTCCGACCCTGACGTTAAGAGTCAGTGGGGCGTTAAAATCGGCACGCCGTTTAGTACCTTGTATACCAAAGCCTTTGAATCCTGTGTGAAAGGGCAGGGCGACGACTCGCAGAACATTGAGTGTAAAGCGCCGAATAGCCAGCACGTCAGCTACATCTTCACTGGCGCGTGGAACGGCCCGGATCAGCTAATGCCGTCTGATGACACGCTCAAAAGCTGGAAAGTCAGCAAAATCGTCTGGCATTCTTCTACCAACTAGTTATCCATTGCACCTGACACCGCAGCGTCCTCGCTGCGGTACTTTTCTGCTTCCCCTTTATAATCCTGCAATTCCCCCTTGCTCCGCATGGCTTATAGCTTTTGATGCTTGTAAATCACCAAATGGTATATAAAACCGTTACTGGTCATGCCTCAGTTATAAATACACTATCTCTACAGAGTAGATGAAACTGTCACTGC
>CAWUIY010000160.1:0-10521 GCA_963922555.1 uncultured Serratia sp.
AAACAAATCTAAGCGCTGAACCAGAAAGGTTTCCCGCTGGCCTACGTCGGTGACGTGGTCGGTACGGGTTCTTCACGTAAGTCAGCGACCAACTCAGTACTGTGGTACATGGGCGACGACATTCCTTACGTGCCTAACAAGCGCGGCGGTGGCGTGGTTCTCGGCAGCAAAATTGCGCCAATCTTCTTTAACACCATGGAAGATGCCGGTGCACTGCCAATCGAAGTTGACGTTTCTAACCTGAATATGGGCGATGTCATCGACATTTATCCGTACAAGGGTGAAGTTCGCAACCACGAAACAAACGAAGTGATCGCGACTTTCGAACTGAAAACCGACGTTCTGCTCGACGAAGTTCGCGCCGGTGGCCGTATCCCGCTAATCATTGGCCGTGGTCTGACGACCAAGGCACGCGAATCTCTTAAGCTGCCAACCAGCGAAGTGTTCAAAGTTGCCAAGGCAGTGGCCAGCAGCAGCAAAGGCTTCTCTCTAGCACAGAAAATGGTTGGCCGCGCCTGTGGCGTTGCAGGTATCCGTCCTAACGAATACTGCGAACCAAAAATGACCTCCGTGGGTTCTCAGGACACCACCGGTCCTATGACCCGTGATGAGCTGAAAGACCTGGCTTGTCTTGGCTTCTCTGCCGACCTGGTGATGCAGTCGTTCTGTCATACCGCCGCTTATCCTAAGCCGGTTGACGTGACCACTCACCATACTTTGCCAGATTTCATCATGAACCGTGGCGGTGTGTCATTGCGTCCGGGTGACGGCATCATCCACTCCTGGCTGAACCGTATGCTGCTGCCAGATACCGTCGGTACTGGTGGTGACTCTCACACCCGCTTCCCAATTGGTATTTCTTTCCCGGCGGGTTCTGGTCTGGTGGCGTTTGCTGCGGCGACCGGCGTTATGCCATTGGATATGCCAGAATCTGTGCTGGTGCGCTTCAAGGGTAAAATGCAGCCAGGGATCACACTGCGTGACCTGGTTCACGCAATCCCTTACTACGCGATCAAGGAAGGTCATCTGACCGTTGAGAAAAAAGGTAAGAAAAACCTGTTCTCCGGTCGCATCCTTGAAATCGAAGGTTTGCCAGAACTGAAAGTTGAGCAGGCATTCGAATTGGCTGACGCCTCGGCGGAGCGTTCTGCTGCGGGCTGTACCATCAAGCTCGACCAGGCACCGATTAAAGAATATCTGAATTCCAACATCGTGTTGCTGAAGTGGATGATCTCCGAAGGTTACGGCGATCGTCGTACCATCGAGCGTCGTATCACCGGTATGGAAGAGTGGCTGGCGAATCCGACTCTGCTCGAAGCCGATGCCGACGCGGAATATGCTGCGGTGATCGAGATCGATCTGAACGAGATCAAAGAGCCAATCCTGTGTGCGCCAAACGATCCAGATGATGCTCGTCTGCTGTCCAGCGTTGCCAACAGCAAAATCGACGAAGTGTTTATCGGTTCGTGCATGACCAACATTGGCCACTTCCGTGCGGCGGGTAAGTTGCTCGACAGCCATAAAGGCGCGTTGCCAACTCGCTTGTGGGTTGCACCACCGACCAAAATGGATGCCGCACAGCTGACTGAAGAAGGTTATTACAGCGTCTTCGGTAAAAGTGGCGCTCGCGTCGAGATCCCGGGTTGTTCGCTGTGTATGGGTAACCAGGCACGCGTAGCAGACGGTTCAACCGTGGTTTCTACTTCGACTCGTAACTTCCCGAACCGCCTCGGTAACGGCGCTAACGTTTATCTGGCTTCGGCCGAGCTGGCAGCGATCGCTTCACTGCTGGGACGTTTGCCAACTCCGGAAGAGTATCTGGGCTACATGGCCGAGGTTGATAAGACGGCGGTAGATACCTACCGTTATCTGAACTTCGATAAGCTGAGTGAATATACTGATAAAGCTGACGGCGTGATCTTCCAAACCGCACTTTAAATCGCTATATTGCGCGACAGAACGTAAGGAGGCTTCGGCCTCCTTTTTTATTGGGCTGTTGTCAGCAATTTTCTGTTTCTATAATTTAATTAGTCTTAGTGCCAATCGGGAGATAAGACCATGGATTATGATTTCCTGCGTGATATCACCGGGCAAGTGAAGGCCCGTTTTTCAATGGGTCACGAAGTGATCGGCCACTGGCTGAATGAAGAGATTAACGGTGATTTATCCGTGCTCGACAAGATTGAAGCCGCCGCCGCCGAATTAAAAGGAAGTGAACGTACCTGGCAGCTTGAAGGCCATGAATATACGCTGTGGCTAGATGGTGAAGAGGTCATGGTCAGGGCGAATCAGCTGGATCTGGAAAGCGATGGCATGGAGGAGGGCATGAACTACTACGATGAAGAAAGCCTGTCTTTCTGTGGAATCGAAGACTTCCTGCTGGTGCTGCAAAAGTATCGCGCTTTTATCGTTACTTATCGATAAGTCTGGCGATAAAAATTATAAAGGCCGCAGCATCAACAAGATGTACGGCCTTTTTACTTTACAGGTTTGGAATGTTGCGTCCGTAATAGATTTCCCGCATTTCTTTATAAAGCAGATCGGTAATCTCTTTGCGCTCTGCCGCGCTCAGCTCGTCTGGCCTGGCGTTAAACAGGTAATGTTGAAGGTCAAAATCTTTCAGCATCATTTTGGTGTGAAAGATATTTTCCTGATACACGTTCACGTCCATCATGTGATACAGCGATTTCATATCTCTGGACATAAAGTTCTGAATCGAATTGATAGAGTGATCAATGTAATGTTTGATGCCGTTGATATCGCGAGTAAAACCGCGCACCCGATAGTCAATCGTGACAATGTCCGATTCCAGCTGGTGAATTAAATAGTTCAGCGCTTTGAGCGGTGAAATCACTCCACAGGTTGAAACTTCAATATCGGCGCGGAAGGTGCAAAGCCCGCCCTCTGGGTGGCTTTCTGGGTAGGTGTGAACGCAGATATGGCTCTTGTCGAGATGGGCCACCACCGAACTTGGTAACGGGCCGGGATGCTCGGAGGTATCGACGTCTTTAGGGTCTATGGGTTCTTCACTCACCAGAATCGTTACGCTGGCACCCTGAGGTTCATAGTCCTGGCGCGCGACATTGAGAATATTTGCCCCAATGATAGAACACATCTCTGTGAGGATCTCGGTCAGGCGATTCGCGCTGTATTCTTTATCGATGTAAGCGATATAGCCGGCGCGATCGTCTGCGGTTTTGGCATAGCAAATATCGTAGATACAAAAACTCAGGCTTTTCGTCAGGTTATTGAAACCGTGCAGTTTCAGCTTTTGCAATTTAGTTCACCCCCTTATGGATGGTGTTTCAGCGGCTTGATGAAAGCGCATTCAATAGATATTGCGGCAGGGCAAAACTGCCGTGATGGATCCCTGGATTGTAATAACGGCTGTTAATCCCCGCAGCGGCAAAGCGTGCCTGCAGCGTCTCAATATTTAGCTGGCGATACTGCACATTATTGGTCGCCCAGGCAAACGTCATAATACCGCCATAATAGGTCGGGATCGCCGCCTGATAGAAACTGGCCTCTTCAAAATAATGGCTCAGTTTTTGATGGCTGTTAACGGCTTCCTCTTGTTGCAAGAAACAGACACCATTTTGCGCCACGAAGATCCCGTCGGGATTGAGACAGCGGGCGCAGCCTTCATAGAAGCTTGAGGTGAACAGGCTTTCACCGGGACCGATAGGATCGGTACAGTCAGAGATGATCACATCGAACTTTTCGCTGGTCTGATTGACGAAATTCACGCCATCTTCTATCACCAGATTAAAACGAGCATCGTCATAGGAACCGGCACTGTGGTTGGGCAAATACTGGCGGCAAAACTCGACCACGCCGGCATCAATTTCCACCATGGTAATGTGCTCGACACCTTGATGACGGCATACTTCGCGCAACATTCCGCCATCACCACCGCCGATAATCAGGACTCTTCTGGCGTTGCCGTGAGCCAGCAAAGGAACGTGGGTCATCATTTCGTGATAGATAAACTCATCGCGCTCGGTCGTTTGCACCACGCCGTCGAGCGCCATCACGCGTCCCAGCGCGGCGTTTTCAAAGATGACAAGATCCTGATGCTCAGTTTTGTCGCGATAGAGTTCTTTATCAATGCTGAAATACTGGCCAAAGCTGTCGTGCAAGGTCTCGAACCAAATGTCTTTCTGCGATATTTTTTGACACATATTCTCGCCTTTCTCCTTATTACTCACCGCCATGAAGAGGGGGAAATAGGGTAGCCAATTCGAACGCAGCATGCACGATCAAATCCCAGTCAGGAAATCGTGGTTTTCAGGTATGGATAACGGACGGGAGATCTTCTGAGGATATTCTAGCTCACCCCGCAGAAAGCGGGGCGAGGGGAGAGAAATTAGTTACTGTACGTGAGTAAACCCAGTGAATCGCGGGCCAGGGATTTGCATTTAACCGGTTTTGGGACGGCAATCCCGCTGAGGTCATGATAGCTGTCTTCACCCAACGCCTGCATGTCATAGGTTCCGTAGTTGGTTAAATCCCAATGATTTTGTTGGGCAAAAAAGATAATCGCCCGTTTGATTTGAGTGTTGGGCAACTGGTCGTAACCACAATTATTTTTCAAATAAACAAAGACGGCGGTGAGATCGGCAAGATCCTCGGCTTCCGGCTCGCTAAGCGCCTGGCTGGCCGAGGAGAATCCGAGTAACGTCAGCAATAGCAGACTCAGGGTTGTTTTTTTCATGCTCTGCCTTGTTTTTGAGGGTAAATGCGTCTTTGCCACTCGACTAAATCTGGCAAGAAAAAGTGTTTTAAACACAGTAAAAATATTCAGCATAGTAATGATTAGGCCCATAAATTATCAAAATGACGTTACCATATTTGCCACAGCGCACATAAATTTCTTTTACTTCAGATTTTTTCATATCTTATATCGGCTTGACCTTAACCCTGGGGAAAGGTTTAGTCTGAGTTAATCACCCTCTCTTCTGACATCAATAAGGACCGACTATGTATCGTCGCGATTTCATCAAGCTGGCCGCGTTGTTCGGCGGTGTCGCTACTCTTCCGGCCTGGAGCCGCCAGGCTTTTGCTGCCAGCCGTCCTGCGCTGCCGATCCCTGAAATCTTGCAGCCTGATGTCAGAGGAACCTACCATCTCAGGTTACAGCCGGGCCAGAGCCAGTTTTTAGCCGGTGTGAATACCCATACCTGGGGCGTCAACGGCAACGTGTTAGGCCCTGTACTGCGACTGCGTCGGGGAAAACCGATCGGCGTGAACGTCGAAAATCATCTGCCTCAGGCCAGCACGGTGCACTGGCACGGGCTTGAAATCCCCGGCGATGTCGACGGCGGCCCGCAGGCAATGATCGCACCCGGCGCTCGCCGCGAGGTGCAATTTACTGTAGACCAACCAGCGACGACCTGCTGGTTCCATCCACATCCTCATCAAACCAGTGGCTATCAGGTAGCGATGGGGCTTGCCGGGCTGGTGGTTATCGATGATGACGACAGCGATAAGCTGAAAATCCCTTCGCGTTGGGGCGTCGATGATATTCCGGTGATTTTGCAGGACAAGCGACTCAACGAAGCCGGACAGATTGATTATCAGCTCGATATCATGACAGCCGCGGTGGGTTGGTTCGGACAACACATGCTGACTAACGGCGCGATTTACCCGCAGCACGGCGTATCCCGAGGTTGGCTGCGGCTACGTTTGCTTAACGGCTGCAATGCGCGTTCGCTGATTTTAGCCACCAGCGATCGTCGCCCGTTCTATGTGATCGCCAGCGATGGCGGTTTTCTGCCGGAACCGGTCAAAGTCTACGAATTGCCGATGTTGATGGGGGAGCGTTTCGAGGTCATGGTTGACTGTTCAGAGGGTAAAGCCTTTGATTTAGTTACGTTACCGGTTAAACAGATGGGCATGACGCTCGCACCCTTCGACCAGCCGCTAGCGGTTTTAAAGATTCAACCGACCCTGACACAGTCCGGCGCTTCTTTGCCGGATTCGCTGATTAAGCTGCCGCCGTTGCCGTCTCAGGAAGGACTTCCGACCCGCTGGCTGCAATTGATGATGGATCCGCGGCTTGACCAGCAGGGGATGCAGGCCCTGATGAAACGTTACGGGCACGGAGCAATGGCGGGGATGAGCATGGATCACGGCGGTGACGACAAGATGTCATCAATGTCGGGCATGGCTCAAGGTAGCCATGCAGAGATGGACATGTCTGGCAATCAGCAGGGGATGAACATGAAAATGCCGGGCATGGCGATGCCGCAAAAAGCCGCGCATTTTGATTTCATGACCGCTAACAAGATTAACGGCAAAGCCTACGATATGAATCATCCGGCGTTTGCCGTCAAGCAGGGTCAATACGAGAAATGGACTATCTCGGGAGAGGGCGACATGATGCTGCATCCTTTCCATATCCACGGCACACAGTTCCGAATCCTTACTGAAAACGGCAAGCCGGTTGATAAACACCGTCAGGGCTGGAAAGACACTGTGCGCGTTGAAGGTGGCCGCAGCGAAGTATTGCTGAGATTTAATCATCTTGCCGACCAGCAGCACGCCTATATGGCGCATTGTCATCTGCTGGAACATGAAGATACTGGCATGATGACCAGCTTCACCGTGGCTTGACCAGCCATAGCTGGCTCTGAATTGGAGTTCTTGTTGCGCAACAATCTTTGATATACTCACTGCGCGACAAAGACTGTCATTCGATTATAAGGATGGCAGGACTCATTTTATTTTTAGATAGCCAGGCTGGATATGAAACACACTGTAGACGTAATGATTTCCGAACAGGAAGTAAAAACCCGTATTGCCGAGTTGGGCCGTGAGATCACTGAACATTATCGCGACAGCGGCAGTGAAATGGTGCTGGTCGGGCTGTTACGTGGATCGTTTATGTTTATGGCCGATCTGTGCCGTGCTATCGACGTGCCACACGAAGTCGATTTTATGACCGCATCGAGCTATGGCAACGGTATGTCCACCACGCGTGACGTGAAGATCCTGAAAGATCTAGATGAAGACATTCGCGGCAAAGACGTGCTGATCGTTGAAGATATTATCGACTCAGGCAATACGCTAAGCAAAGTGCGCGAAATCTTCCAGCTGCGTGGCCCTAAATCTCTGGCTATCTGCACGCTGCTCGACAAGCCGGAACGCCGTGAAGTTGACGTGACCGTTGAGTATGTTGGCTTCACTATTCCTGACGAGTTCGTTGTCGGTTATGGCATCGACTATGCACAGCGCTATCGCCATCTGCCTTACGTCGGCAAAGTCACCATGCTCGAAGAGTAACCGCGCCGCCGTTATTTGCTCCTGAAGAAATTTAGCAGGGCACATACTGGAACGTTAAACGCCCCGAACTATTGTATAGTCCGGGGCGTTATTATTACTGCGCCAGAGTTGAGGGATTAGCCGTTATTTTGGCTGTTCAATCAACGAAGCAACCCCACGGTGATAGCGTTGCTCAAGCTCTTCACGACTGGTTGAGGTCATGTTCAGGTCGCGCAGCAGGCCGTCCTGAAGTCCGTAAACCCATCCGTGCAGCGTGATTTTTTGACCACGTTGCCAGGCGCTGCGCATCACGGTGGAGTGGCCCAGGTTATAGACCTGTTCCGCAACGTTCAGCTCGCACAGTTTATTCAGGCGGTCATCCGGCTCGAGTTCGCTAAGCGCATTTCCGTGTTTGAAATAGATGTCACGGATATGCAGCAGCCAGTTGTCGATCAGTCCCAGTTCAGGGTTTTCGATCGCCGCCTTCACACCGCCGCAGCCGTGGTGACCGCAAATAATGACGTGTTCAACTTCCAGAACGTCGATTGCGTATTGCACCACAGACAGGCAGTTGAGGTCGGTATGAATGACCAGGTTGGCAACGTTACGGTGAACGAAAAGTTCGCCAGGTTCTAGTCCGGTCAAGCGTTCTGCAGGGACGCGGCTGTCAGAACAACCGATCCACAGGAAGCGTGGTTTTTGAGCAAGAGATAGGCGTTCAAAAAAGCCAGGATCTTCCTCTTCCATAATTTTTGACCAGGCAGCGTTGTTACTGATCAGGTTTTCGATATCTTTCATGAAAGTTAATAGCCTGTAAGAAAGCGTCTACGTTGGAGTAATATAGGACAACTCTAAAGGAATTCACAAGGTTTCTGAGAAACCTATACGAATCTTGAGAAAACAATACACTGAAAACAAGGTAAGACTTCACTTATGACATACGCTTTAGAACTGGAGAAGTTAACCAAAACCTACTCTGGCGGTGTACAGGCTTTACGCGGGATTGATCTACGTGTTGAAGCCGGCGATTTCTACGCGCTGCTAGGCCCGAACGGAGCCGGGAAGTCGACCACCATTGGGATTATCAGCTCGCTGGTAAACAAGTCCTCTGGCAAGGTGCAGGTCTTTGGTTACGACATCGACAAGGATATTGTTAACGCCAAGCGCCAGTTGGGTCTGGTCCCTCAGGAGTTCAACTTTAACCCCTTCGAAACAGTGATGCAGGTGGTGGTCAATCAGGCCGGTTATTACGGCGTGAAACGCTCGGACGCCATCTCGCGTGCCGAAAAATATCTCACCCAGCTCGACCTTTGGGGCAAGCGCAACGATCGTTCGCGCATGCTGTCGGGTGGGATGAAGCGTCGTCTGATGATCGCCCGTGCGCTGATGCATGAGCCAAAACTGCTCATTCTCGATGAGCCAACCGCCGGTGTCGATATCGAGCTGCGTCGCTCCATGTGGGGCTTCCTGAAAGAGCTGAACGTACAGGGTACGACCATCATTCTGACGACTCACTATCTCGAGGAAGCCGAAATGCTGTGCCGGAATATTGGCATCATTCAGGGCGGTGAGCTGGTGGAAAATACCTCGATGAAGTCGCTGCTGTCGAAGTTGAAATCCGAGACTTTCGTGCTCGATTTAGCGCCGAAAAGCGCGATCCCGCAACTTGATGGGTATCACAATCACCTGATCGATACCTCGACGCTGGAAGTTGAAGTCATGCGCGAGCAGGGTCTGAATTCGTTGTTTAGCCAGCTAAGCAAGCAGGGCGTGCAGGTGTTGAGTATGCGTAATAAGGCCAACCGTTTAGAAGAGCTGTTTGTCACCCTGGTGAATGGCAGTGAGGGTAAAAAATAATGTCGCAACTCTATTGGGTGGCACTCAAAAGCATCTGGATGAAAGAGATCAACCGTTTTGGACGCATCTGGGTACAAACCCTGGTTCCGCCGGTGATCACCATGTCCTTGTATTTTGTGATCTTCGGTAATCTGATTGGTTCACGTATCGGCGATATGCACGGGTTTAGTTACATGCAGTTTATCGTGCCCGGCCTGATTATGATGTCGGTGATTACCAACTCCTATGCAAACGTTGCCTCATCCTTTTTCAGTGCCAAATTCCAGCGCAACATTGAAGAATTACTGGTCGCGCCGGTTCCCACTCATGTGGTGATCGCCGGTTATGTTGGCGGCGGCGTGGCGCGTGGGATCTGTGTAGGGATTCTGGTGACGATTATCTCCCTGTTCTTCGTGCATCTGACTATCCACTCCTGGTGGGTGATTGCGTTGACGCTGCTGTTGACGGCAATCCTGTTCTCACTGGGCGGATTGCTGAACGCGGTCTTTGCCACCAGCTTTGACGATATCAGTCTGATCCCGACCTTCGTGCTGACGCCACTCACCTATCTCGGCGGGGTATTTTACTCGCTGACCCTGTTGCCGCCTATTTGGCAGGCAATCTCGAAGCTGAACCCGATCGTGTATATGATCAGCGGTTTCCGCTACGGTTTTTTGGGGATTTCAGATGTGCCGCTGGTGTTTACCATGGCGGTGCTGGTGGCGTTTATTGTGGTGTTCTATCTGCTGGCCTGGTATCTGATTGAGCGCGGGCGCGGTTTGAGAAGCTAAGGTGCAAGCCTTTGACTTTTAATATCCCCACCCGGCATTAAGCCGCTATTCAAACGCCTTCCCTGCGCCTGTCTGCCGGGAAAGTTAAATTTGAACCAGTAGGATATTTTTTTCTGACGTGCATAAAAAACGGGAGACTGAGCTCCCGTTTTTTTAAACCATAAACTACTGGCTATCAGGCAACCTGAACCGGCACCGCTTTAGCCGTACGTTTCAGCTGATTTTTACCCTCAAAATAGGCCACGTTTGGCTTATGCTGACGGGCTTCAGCGTCGGACATTTGCACGTAAGAGCAGATGATCAACAGGTCATCGACGCTGGCGCAGTGAGCTGCCGCACCGTTTACCGAAATAATACGAGAACCGCGTTCTGCCGCGATGGCATAGGTAGAGAAACGCTTACCGTTGGTCACGTTGTAAATGTCGATGGCTTCATATTCCAGAATACCGGAAGCATCAAGGAAATCCTGATCGATTGCGCAAGAACCTTCATAGTGTAAATCGGCATGCGTCACGTGGACCCGGTGCAACTTACCCTGCAACATATTACGTACCATAACTTACCCTCTTCCTCATTTGAGCCACAGCGTTGTTGGCTGCACTCATTCACCCGCATCACTTACTTGAGTAAG
>CAWUIY010000161.1:0-10496 GCA_963922555.1 uncultured Serratia sp.
AAGTTGGTGGACAATAAAGAGGTGGCTTACCTCTCGTATAAACTGGCGACCATTAAAACCGACGTTAAGCTGGACGTGACCTGCGCAGAGTTGACCGTTAGCGAACCTGACGATGCCGACCTGAGAATTATGTTTGAACGCTACGAGTTTAAACGCTGGTTAGCCGACGTTGATCAAGGAGGCTGGTTAAGCGGCAAGAAAGGCACACCAGCGGGTAGCAAGAAAGCATCCACCCCAGAGGCCGAAACTAGCCCACAAACTCCTGTAGAGCGCGCTCAGCTCTCTCAGGACGGTTATGTAACTATTCTCGATCAGGCAACGTTGGATGAGTGGAAAGTTTTACTCGAAAATGCCGACGTTTTTGCCTTCGATACCGAGACTGATGGGCTAGACACGCTGACCGCTAACCTGATCGGTCTCTCGTTTGCCGTTGCGCCGGGTAAGGCGGCTTATCTGCCGGTCGCGCACGATTATCTCGACTCTCCGGCACAGCTGGATCGTAACGAGGTCCTTAAGCAGCTTAAACCGCTGCTGGAAGACCCGAAGAGAGCCAAGGTAGGCCAGAACCTTAAGTTTGATCGTGGCGTGCTGCTTAAGTACGACATCGATCTCAAAGGCATCGATTTCGACACTATGGTTGAGTCCTACGTGCTCGACAGCGTATCGGGTCGTCACGACATGGACAGCATGGCCGACAGACTGCTGGGTCATAAAACGGTGACCTTCGAAGAGATTGCTGGCAAGGGTAAAAATCAGCTGACCTTTAACCAGATTGCTCTGGAGCAGGCTGCGCCTTACGCGGCCGAAGATGCTGACGTGACTCTCCAGTTGCATGAAGCGATGTGGCCAAAGATTGCCAAAGAGCCGGGCCTGAAAACGATATTTTCTGATATCGACATGCCGCTGGTGGCTGTGCTTTCGCACATTGAGCGCACCGGCGTGTTAATCGATCAGAACATTTTGGCGGCGCACTCTAAAGAGCTGACCATTCGTCTGAACGAGCTTGAAATACAGGCTCATGAGCTGGCAGAAGAGCCGTTTAACCTGTCGTCGACCAAACAGTTGCAGGCCATTCTGTATGAAAAGCAGAAGCTGCCAATCCTCAAGAAAACACCCGGTGGTGCGCCTTCTACCAATGAAGAAGTCCTGGCGGAGCTGGCTCTGGATTACCCACTGCCGAAGGTCATTCTCGAGTATCGCGGTCTCGCCAAGCTTAAATCGACTTACACCGACAAACTGCCGCTAATGATTAGCCCGGTCGATGGGCGGGTGCATACCTCGTATCATCAGGCTGTAACGGCGACCGGTCGTTTGTCCTCCACCGATCCAAACCTGCAAAATATCCCGGTGCGTAATGACGAAGGGCGTCGTATTCGACAGGCATTTATTGCGCCTGAAGATTATTGCATTGTTGCGGCCGACTACTCGCAAATCGAGCTGCGCATCATGGCGCACCTGTCTAAAGACGCCGGGTTGTTAAAAGCCTTCTCGGAAGGTCAGGATATCCACCGCGCAACGGCTTCTGAGGTCTTTAGTACCGCTCTAGATAAAGTCTCGGGCGAACAGCGTCGCAGTGCCAAGGCGATAAACTTTGGTCTGATCTACGGCATGAGCGCTTTTGGTCTGTCTCGCCAACTTAATATTCCGCGTAAAGAGTCTCAGCGTTACATGGACCTTTACTTTGAGCGTTACCCTGGCGTACTCGAGTATATGGAGCGTACGCGCCTCCAGGCCTCTGAACAGGGGTATGTTGAAACTTTAGATGGCCGTCGTCTCTATCTGCCAGATATCAAATCAAGCAACGCCATGCGCCGCAAAGGAGCCGAACGCGCGGCGATCAATGCGCCGATGCAGGGAACGGCTGCCGATATCATTAAACGCGCGATGATCAAGGTTGCAGGCTGGCTGGAACAAGCCGATGCGCCACGTGCCCGAATCATTATGCAGGTACACGATGAACTGGTCTTCGAGGTACATAAAGATGACGTCGAGAAGGCGACTGAAACGATTCGTCAGTTAATGGAAGAAGCGATGACACTGGACGTTCCATTGAAGGTTGACGTCGGCGTTGGCAAAAATTGGGATCAGGCTCACTAAGTGACGATAAAATAAGCTGATTTTGTAATTAAGCAACATCATTCAGTGGAAAAAGGATGAGGGTGATCGCATATCCCTCAACTTTTGTGTAAGTAAACTACAAAAAATACTTTTTCCCTGCAAAAAAATGAGGTAAAGTCTGAGTCGTAGGGTACAGAGGTAAGATGTTCTATCTTTCAGACCTTTTACTTCACGTAATCGGATTTGGCTGAATATTTTAGCCGCCCCAGGCATTTATGTCTGGGGCGTTTTTTATTGGATTTTTGCCAGGGTGTTGAACAAACTTTGCGCTTTTTTTGAAACAGGGCAGCCGAAGCTACCCTGTTTCAAATAACAATCAATATTCTTAACGCCGTGCTTTACCTGACTCGATAGGTGAATCGTTCAAGCTAGATATAATTGCCCATTTTACTCTCCGGCCAGCACGTCTTCGAGCACTTCCGGTGGTATCTCGCTAAACCAGGTGTTCAGTTTTGCCATCAACTTATCGACACCGATTTTCTTTAATGAAGAGAAGGCTTCAACCTGGATATCGCCCATAAAGGATTCAACTTCTTTACGCACTAACGTGGTCTGCGCTTTACGAGCGCCAGATGCCAGTTTGTCGGCCTTGGTCAGCAGGACCAACACCGGCGTTCCAACGTCAACGGCCCACTGAATCATCTGCTGGTCGAGATCTTTGAGCGGGTGACGGATGTCCATCAGCACCACCAGACCTTTTAGGCAATTACGCATCTGCAGGTATTCACCCAGCGCGCGCTGCCATTTGCGTTTCATTTCTTCCGGGACCTGCGCATAGCCATAGCCCGGCAAGTCGACCAGGCGAACGCCAGCTTCAACTTCAAACAGGTTGATGAGCTGGGTGCGTCCCGGCGTTTTACTGGTGCGAGCCAGGCTCTTTTGTCCAGTCAGCGTATTGAGCGCACTGGATTTTCCGGCGTTTGAACGACCAGCAAATGCGACTTCAATGCCCTCATCACTCGGTAGATGCCGGATATCAGGGGCACTGATGACGAAATGGGTCATATGATAGTTGTAAGTTTGGCTGGTCAAAACGTGTGTCTCCGTGGGGCTTCAGTATCTGGCTGGCGATTATAGCTGTTAGAGAGGCGAGATGTGGGTCTGTTTTACATAACGCATTTCATTGCGGCGGTATATTGAGCCTTTAGCGCGTTAGGGTAAAGATTTATTACTCGATGAACGCAAGCAGCAAAATAAGAGTATTATTGGCGCATAAGCACAGTAGTGTACAAAAAATCTTCCATGAAGATAAAGAAAAAGGTGCCAAGGTTAACTTGCTGCCTTTTTTCTTTGTCCGCTTTCTGCTAGATTCCGCCGCAATTCTATACTAAATGAACACACCTAAGAGTACATGCTATGAACCAGTCAGCGAAAGCACCGCGTGCCAAAGCCGCGACGTCAAAAACGAAGAAAAAAAGTCGCGTTGAGCTTGATATCGAAGCACGCGAACGTAAGCGTGACAATAAGCGTCGTGGCCACAAGCCTGGCTCACGCGCCAACCCTGATGCAGAAAAGAATCAGTCTGCGTCAGCTAAAAAATCTGACCCGCGTATCGGCAGCAAAAAAGCGGTTCCATTGATTGTTGAGACCGTTTTCAACAATTCACCAAAAGCCGAAAAAGCGCCTAAGCCGAAAAAAGAAGCCAAGCCGGTTCTGACGCCAGAAGAAGAGTTAACGCTTCTTGAGAATGATGCACGTCTGGATTCCCTGCTTGATCTGCTGGACGAAGGCAAAACCTTGAGCGCAGAAGATCAAAGTTATGTTGATCAGACGCTGGATCGCATCGACGTGCTGATGGAAATGCTGGGCATTGAGCTGGGCGACGAAGATGATGAAGACGAAGAGCAGGGCGAAAATATGTATCGTCTGCTGAAAGGCGGCAACTGATCTTCTGGATTGCGTAATCACTTTATTCCGTCTTTATAGATGGCGGTGAAAGTCATTGCGGTCATTAACAATGGCAGTCAGCGAGAGTCTCTTGTTGACTGCCATTTTGTTTGCAATATCCTCACCTAAAATCTTTGCTTCGATATTATTAAGCCCATAATAAAAATATTATTAACTTTCCCGATTCAAAATATTTAACTAATACAATTACTCTCGCGGCAAACTCAATAATTTGCTAAAACCTACACTCCTTTAGGTGTCTTATCGCTGGCCGAGAGGAAATTCACAAGATAATAAAAATCCAACATCTCATTGTTTTAAATAAACTTAACCCTGACAAGGGGGCGCATGCATATCAATATTGTGGTGGCGGATGAATTCCAGCTGGTGCGCAAGGGCATTGTTTCTCTTATTGGGAATATGTATGGCATTGAACGCCTTGAAAATAAATCCTCTTTTAATATTCTTGCGGATGTTGCCACACCTAATGAATTAGTTAATATACTTGCCAGCAACCCTGTCGATCTACTAATCCTTGGATATTCTCTCAGAACTCAGGATAACAATAATCCCATTGCGGCACTCGATGGCTATGCATTAATAAAATGGCTGACGCTTAAATATCCTGAATTAAAGATTATTGCTATTTCGCCCTACCAGCATCCACAGCTGGTACGTAAGGTGCTTGGGCTGGGCGTCGTGGGCTATATCAGCTTGAACGTCAGTGAGAAAGTACTGGAACGGGCAATCCTTTCGGCTATCAATAATGAAGTTTATGTTGAAAAAGGTATGATGAAGACCCTGTTTAAAGGCGGGGATCTCAATGGTAAACCCGTATCTCTACGAGAGATGGAAGTGCTTCGCTTGCTCTGTCAGGGCCACAATCTCACCAGCATAGCCAGCCGGATGAATCTGAGTGTCAAAACGGTCAGCGCGCATAAGTTGAGAGCTATGGGTAAACTGGACGTGACGTCAGACGGTCAGCTGTTTTTTCTGCTGGCAGAAACCCGGCTTTTTAATCTCTGTTTTTAGTTATTTTTCAGGTTTATTTGATGAATATCATTGTATTGGTAATAGCCCCATTCTTCGTGTGTTTTATCGCTTGCCTGTTATGTAGACTGAAGCGCCTGTCGAGACAGAAGTCCCGCCTGCGCAGGGCGAGCCTGGCTCAACCGCTCAGACAGCTCCTTCCTTTGCGACGGTCAGCCCGGCAGCGTAAAAACGACTGCCGATGACGGCTCGTGTTTGCGGGCTTTTCACCAGCAGCGGAGAGTCAGCATGGCATCACAGCTTATCGAATGGGACAAGGCGTTAATTCAGAAATACAATTATTCCGGGCCTCGTTACACGTCTTATCCGACCGCGTTAGAATTCAGTCCACGATATCAAAACGAGTCTTTTATTCAGGCAGCTGCGCGCTATCCCGAACGCCCGCTTTCTCTCTATGTACACATTCCTTTTTGCCATAAGCTGTGTTATTTCTGCGGCTGTAACAAGCTAATAACTCGTCAGCAGCATAAGGCTGAAGAGTATCTGAATCGGTTGGAGCAGGAGATTATCCATCGCGCCCCGCTATTTAAAGACCGTCAGGTCAGCCAGCTTCATTGGGGCGGAGGAACACCTACCTATCTGAATAAACAACAGATCAGCCGCTTGGTGAGTTTGCTGCGTGAACACTTTTCCTTTATGCCTGATCTGGAAATGTCGCTGGAGATCGATCCCCGAGAGATAGAACTGGATGTACTGGATCATTTACGCCAAGAGGGTTTTAACCGCCTCAGCATGGGCGTGCAGGATTTTGACAAGCAGGTCCAAAAGTCAGTAAATCGAGAACAGGACGAGGCGTTTATCTTTTCACTGGTTGAACGAGCCAGGACGCTGGGGTTTGCTTCTACAAATATCGATCTGATTTACGGCCTGCCAAAACAAACGCCGGAAAGCTTCGCGTTTACCCTCCAGCGGGTTGCTCAGTTAAATCCTGATCGTCTTAGCGTTTTCAATTATGCCCATATGCCGCAGCTTTTTGCCGCTCAGCGTAAAATTAAAGAGGCGGATTTACCCAGCGCCGAAGACAAGCTCCATATATTGCAGTCCAGCATCGCCTCGCTGACTAAGGCGGGTTACCGGTTTATTGGCATGGACCATTTTGCACGTCCTGATGATGAACTGGCTATTGCACAGCAAAATGGCGTTTTGCATCGCAACTTTCAGGGTTACACCACGCAAGGGGATAGCGATCTGCTCGGGCTGGGGGTTTCGGCCATTAGCATGATCGGGGATACCTACGCGCAAAACGAAAAAGACCTGAAAACCTATTACGCCAGTGTCGAGACTCAGGGACACGCGTTGTGCCGCGGCCTGACGATGACCCGCGACGACTGCCTGCGAAGGGATGTCATAAAAGCACTGATTTGCCATTTTGAACTGGATTACGCCACGATTGAACGCGCTCACGATATCTCTTTCGGCCACTATTTTGCCGAAGATTTAGCGCTGTTGGAGCCATTAATTGACGATGAGCTGGTGGAAGTGACGGCAACAAAGATGACAGTGACGTCTAAAGGCCGCTTGCTGATCCGTAATATTTGTATGTGTTTCGATAGCTATCTGCGACATCAGGTGCGCCAGCGACAGTTTTCTCGCGTGATTTAGAGATAAAAAAACAGCCGCATTGCGGCTGTTTATTGCATTCACTTTATTGAATCATTTTACTGATGGTCAATCGGTGAAGGCTTGATTGGCAGAGGAAGCTTGTAGATCTTGACCGGGTATTCAACCGTTGATGGTTTGCCGCCAGTGGTGGCCGGAGTACGGTTGATTTGGCCGGAAGGCATGTACAGCGCGCCATCACTTACCCACATCGCATCAATCCAGATCAGACGCGGATCGGAGATAACGGTTGAAACCTTACCTTCCGGGGTAATGCGTTTGATTGAACGAGTATTGATATCAGAGGCATAAATGTTGCCGTCACTGTCAATCGCCGTGCCGCCAGTGCTCCAGGTATTCAGGAATTTCTTGGCGTGCTTGTTAACTTCGCTGGCTGACAGAGAAGCATCATCCAGATAGCGAGTTTCGATACGCGCTAAAGGACCCGGGATTGCCTGATAATACAGCCATTTGCCGTCTGGAGAGACTTCCAGCTGATCCAGACCCACACGTTTTTCTTTGCCATTTGGCAGGATCAGTTTTTTGCCATCAGCATAGATTGGGGCATGGTCGATAGACAGCGGTTGGTTGTCCAGCACGCGGCGGGCTTTACCCGTATCGAGATCCATTACCACCAGACCTACTGCGCCGGATCGGTCATATAGGCGAAGTGGCCGTTGAAACGCACGTCATCGATGTAGCTGGCTGGCTTAAGAACCGGCGGTTTGATGAGGTAAGTCTTGATGACCTTATTGGTCGCCAGGTCGATTTTCACCAGTTTTGCCGCGCCATCAACCGATTTTGCGCCAGTGCCGATCCCGGTGTTACCGGAATCCATCGCCCACAGGTAGCCATCAGGACCGATACGCAATGCGTTTACGTGCAGGAAATGGTGTTCAGGATCGGAAGGTTTCCACTGATTCCATTCGCTATCTGGGTAAGGCGTAATCTTGCCGTTTTGACCCACTTCACCCAATTCCAGACCTGGGCCTTCGGACTGAGTGAACGATGCGAAAATACGACCGTCTTTAGTGACGGTAACGCCGTTCCAGACGTGTGAAGAAGTCGCTACCTGTTGCAAGCGAGCATCCTGCTGGGTAGGTAATTTTGGCGGCAAAGTATCTTTTGCCTGTACACCAGCAGCCAATAACAGGCCAATAGTAAAACTTAACGTTTTTACCACGTGTTTCATGCCAGCTCCGTTCAAAATACAGCTTAGAGGTTGAGGGGAGTTCGCGTGTAGACAGAGGAATAAGCATCCGTTGCCTAAGCCGCGTTCTTACAGTGCCACATTGTGTAAGTTGTGCGGCAAAAAGGGGTGTTGCCACCCCTAAGATAGTACAAATTTCAACAGGTTGCCTAGACCGGACAGCCTTTTGCACGCAGCAGACTGTTGAAACGCTCCGGATCGGTAGTGCCAGAAGCGTTGTGCGCGCGAATCTCTTCTTCGCGCTGTGCGTGTTTTTGCACTTTAGGCAGCAGGTGTTCGAGTTCGTCGTAAGGGATAGCGATCACGCCATCCGCGTCCGCTACAATCAGGTCACCCGGATTAACCAGCAGGCCGGCACAAGAGATAGGAATATTGACCTGGCCTGGACCGTCCTTGCTTGGCCCACGAAGCGTATTGCCTTTGGCATAAACCGCGATCCCGCCTTCAGCCCACTCGTTCAGGTCACGAATCGCGCCATCAATCACAAAGCCGGCGATTTTTTTTGTCAAAGCAGAAGTACGCATCAAACCGCCAATCAGTGCCTGAGTGAGGTCACCAGATCCGTCAACGACAATCACGTCGCCCGGCTTGGCCATCTCGATCGCTTTATGGATCATCAGATTATCGCCTGGACGAACTTTAACGGTAATCGCAGGTCCACAAAGTACAACTTTGTTGTCTGCGTGATAAGGCTGCAAACCCAGCGCACCAACGCTGCGGCCCATGGTGTCGCCAATGTTTGGTACTGGCAGGCGGCTAAATGCTTCAATGGTGGCTGAATCAGGCACGTTTTCACGTTGACCAATAAAATAGCCTGCTGGCCATTCGCTGCGAGATGTCATTCGTTACTCTCCTTTCTTAAAGAATTTCAGGATTTACGCAAGCACGCGCATTAATCCGGCGATGTTGCAGGAAATCCAGACACTGTTGAGCGGCCGAACGAGATACGGCATCCAGTGCTTCAGGGGTGGTACCGCCTATGTGCGGAGTCATAACAATATTGCTAAATTGACGGAATGGATGGTCAAGGGGTAACGGCTCTACGGCCACGGTGTCCAGACCGGCAGCGGCGAGTTTTCCGTCAGTCAAAGCTTGCGCAAGCGCAGGCTCATCGATCAGCTCACCGCGAGAGGTATTAATAACGATAGCGCGATCGGGTAACAGTGCCAGTGTATCGGCATTGAGCATCAACTGAGTGGCCTTGTTGACCGGGCAGTGCAGGCTTAGCACGTTACTGTTTTTAAACAGCTCTTGCAGTGAAGAATATTGCACGGCATCGGTCGTATCGGTCCCCATCGGAATTGCCGGATCGAAAAAGGCGGTGCGCATACCTATGGCTTTTGCAATGTAAGCTACGCGGCGGCCAATTTCACCATACCCGACCAAGCCCAGAGTCTTGCCACACAGCTCAATCCCTTCGCTGCTACGGGTCCAGCGCCCCTCGGCAATTTCATGCTGGAAGAAAGGAAGCTGGCGTGCGGCGCTGAGCATCAGGCCGATCGCCAGTTCTGCAACTGACTGGGCATTGGTAGCCGGTGTCGTCAAAACAGGAATAGCGTTTGCAGACGCCGCCGCGACATCAATATTTGTGACGCCAACGCCGTGTTTGCAGATGATTTTTAATGAAGGGCAAGACGCAATCGCTTTGGCCGTCAGATTTACGGTACGAGAGATAACCGCGTCATAAGCGCGGGTAGACATTAGCTGTTCGACTTCCTGAAAATCGTTGGGATTTTGCAGGTAATCTACCTCGCAACCCGCGTCCGCCAAGACTTTTCGCCCAGCTGCACCCAGTGCCGGTGCAGTCATTAAAAACTTATAGGTCATACGCTACTCCAGTGCTATTTTTACCCATATTGGCACTGTTAAAAGATAAATCATAACGCCATAATTTTATTTATTGATTCCTACGAGGAATGGAATGGAACTGAAATACCTACGCTACTTCCTGGCTATTCAGGATACCGGGCATCTGGGACGTGCCGCTATAACCCTTGGTATTACTCAACCTGCACTAACAAAATGCATACAGCGACTGGAAAAAATCTATAAAACCAGGCTGATATTAAAGGTGGGTAGAGGGATACGTTTGACCGAAGCGGGCTTGCTACTTTGTGAGCGGGCTCAAAAAATTGTCCAGGACATGGAAATCACTCAGCGCGACATGAGCGCGCTGGCAGAGGGCACAGCCGGGTATATTCGTCTTGGTGCAGCGGCTACAGCAGCAGAATTTATGCTGCCGCAGCTGGCAAAACGCCTGCTGGAAGAAGCGCCGAGTGTTCGTCTTGACGTCAAAGTTGGAATGAACGATCTGCTGCAAAATACCCTGCGTGAAAAGCAGCTGGATATTATTCTCGGTTTTTTGCCTGACAAGAGCAGCGAATTTATATCACGGCCTTTGCTTGATGACCCGGTGGTGCTGGTGGCCAGTAAAGACCACCCGTTAGCGGGAATTCATCCGACGTCGGAGCAACTGGATCAGTACAACTGGTTGCTGCCATCAAGAAAGGTAGCCACCCGCCAATGGCTGGAGCAGCGTTTGCAGACTGGGGGTTATCCCCCGCCGCGCATTCAAATCGAGGCCAACTCGATAGCCGCGCTGCATTCGGTGATTGTCGAAACCAATCTGCTG
>CAWUIY010000162.1:0-10476 GCA_963922555.1 uncultured Serratia sp.
AAAGCGCGGTCAACGGCCCCAAACACGGCCCCTGTCTGACGACAGGGGCTTTTTTTATAGCCAAAAACCCTTTTTCTTATCCCATAAATAACCCATAGTTATGAAAATTTGGCATTAAGCTGAATAATTTTCACCTTGCACATGCAAGCTCGACATAATGATCGAAACACGTTATCTTCAGGCATCTAGATGTCTAAACGTATAAGCGGATGTAGTGAGGAAGTTGTTATGCCGATTCGGGTCCCTGATGAGTTACCAGCCGTGAGCTTTTTGCGCAATGAAAACGTGTTTGTGATGACGTCTTCACGTGCAAAAACTCAAGAAATTCGTCCATTAAAAGTGCTGATACTCAATTTGATGCCGAAGAAGATTGAGACGGAGAACCAGTTCTTGCGTCTGCTTTCTAATTCCCCTTTGCAGATAGACGTTCAGCTGCTGCGTATCGACAGCCGTGAGTCCAAGAATACGCCAGCCGAGCATCTGAACAACTTCTACTGCGATTTTGAAGATATTCAACATGACAACTACGACGGTCTGATCGTCACCGGAGCGCCGTTGGGCCTGGTCGATTTCTGCGATGTTGCTTACTGGCCGCAGATTGAACGTATCGTCCATTGGGCCAAGGAACATGTCACTTCAACCCTGTTTGTCTGCTGGGCGGTCCAGGCTGCGTTAAATGTGCTTTATGGTATGCCGAAAATGACCCGCGAAACCAAGCTTTCCGGTGTCTACTCGCACCAGACCTTGCAACCGCTGGCTCTGTTAACCCGCGGCTTCGACGAAACGTTCCTGGCGCCACATTCGCGCTACGCCGATTTCCCTATCGAAGAATTGCGTAAATACAGCGACTTAGATATTCTCGCTGAATCAGAGGATGCCGGAGCCTATCTGTTCGCAACTAAGGACAAGCGCATGGCTTTTGTTACTGGACATCCTGAGTATGACGCCGGCACACTGGCCGGTGAATACCTGCGTGACCTGGCCGCAGGCCTTTCACCGGATATGCCAGACAATTATTTCCCTGAAGACAACGCTGAGCTGGCACCTAAAGCGAGCTGGCGCAGCCACGGACACCTGCTGTTCACTAACTGGCTGAATTATTACGTGTACCAGATCACGCCGTTCGATCTGCGCCATATGAATCCGACACTGGAATGAACTTTCCGCTAATCGGATCCCGCTAGAATGATTTGTCGGTAGATCAGATCCTTCAGGAATAACCCTCCGCATAAAACGGCCACTAAGTTGGCCGTTTTCTTTTTTGCACTTTAAGCATACTCCCTAAGATTTAACCCACTATCTTTGCGCGATAGAGGAAATTTGGAAATCCATCCTGTTTTTAAAAAAATAATTACTTATCTAATTACATGTATAAAAAGCGTTTTATTTTTATTTTTAATAAAAATGGAAATCGTTTTTGATTTTATCATTTTTTTGGTTACGATTAAGGCTATTGGCTAATAAATAACCTGTCAGAGCGTGGTAATCAACACGATCCCTGAGATGTCGGGTCGCACGGCCAAGATCCTTGAGTCGTACTCAGTTGCCTATGGACTGAATACCTTGATAAGTCAGGAGAATGTTGATGTCACAGCAGATAACCCGCAGCCCGCTCGACTTTACACACCCGTTCTCGGAGCACACCGCCAGCATTTTAACTGAACAGGCGGTAGACTTTTTATCCGACCTGGTCAGTGAGTTTACTCATAAACGTCACCAGCTTCTTGCAGATAGGAAGGTGGTTCAGGCCAGCATTGATCGTGGAGTACTACCTGATTTTATTTTGGAAACGAATTCCATTCGTGAAACCAATTGGCAGATCCAGAACATTCCCGCTGACCTGCGCGATCGCCGTGTTGAGATCACAGGCCCAGTAGAACGAAAAATGGTGATTAATGCCCTGAATGCTAACGTGAAAGTCTTTATGGCCGATTTTGAAGACTCATTGGCACCAGACTGGATAAAGGTTATCGAGGGGCAAATCAATCTGCGAGATGCGGTGCGTGGAACCATCAGTTATACCAATGAGTCAGGCAAGATTTATCAACTCAAGCCCGACCCAGCAGTATTGGTTTGTCGGGTTCGCGGAATGCATCTGCCAGAAAAACACGTCCTTTGGCAGGGAGAACCCATTCCCGGCGGGCTGTTCGATTTCGCGTTGTACTTTTTCCACAATTATCAGGCGCTGTTGGCCAAAGGCAGCGGCCCCTATTTTTATCTGCCTAAGATGCAGTCTTACAAGGAAGCTCAATGGTGGAGTGAGGTATTTAGCTATGCCGAAGACAGCGTCGGATTACCGCGCGGCACTATCAAGGCTACTGTGCTAATTGAAACACTGCCCGCAGTCTTCCAGATGGATGAAATTCTCTATCACCTGCGAGAACACATTGTCGGACTAAACTGTGGCCGCTGGGACTACATATTTAGCTATATCAAGACATTAAAAAACCAGCCCGATCGCATATTACCCGATCGCCAAGTGGTCACCATGGAACAACCGTTCCTGAATGCCTATTCACGTTTGTTGATAAAAACCTGTCATCGACGTGGTGCATTTGCAATGGGTGGCATGGCGGCGTTTATCCCCAGCAAAGACCCTAAACGCAATGAGTGGGTGCTAAACAAAGTCATTAAAGATAAAGAGCTGGAAGCCAGTAATGGGCACGACGGTACCTGGATTGCCCATCCTGGTCTCGCCGATACGGCAATGGCGGTTTTTAACAAGGCATTAGGTGAACGCAGCAATCAGCTTGAGGTCATGCGTGATCAAGATGGGCCGATTTTTGCTGAAGAGCTGCTGTCACCTTGTCCCGGGCCGCGCACAGAAGAGGGGATGCGCGCCAACATTCGCGTCGCGGTCCAATACATCGAGGCGTGGATCTCCGGTAACGGCTGCGTCCCTATCTACGGGCTGATGGAAGATGCCGCCACCGCCGAGATCTCCCGTACGTCTATCTGGCAATGGATCCATCACGGAAAATATCTGGATAACGGCCTCCAGGTCACTAAAGCGTTGTTCCATCAAATGCTTGCAGAAGAGATGCAAGTGATCCAGCTGGAGTTGGGTGAACTGCGTTTCAGCACCGGAAGATTTCAGGAGGCAGCGGCGCTGATGGGAAAAATTACCACGCAGGATGAATTGATCGATTTCCTTACGCTGCCGGGCTACGCGCTGCTGGCTTGATTCTGTCCCCTACAAAACCGGAGTCACCATGATGAAAATTTCTCGTACCCAACAAATACAGCAACTTGAAGAAAGTTGGTCACAGCCACGCTGGGAAGGCATTACCCGGCCATACAGCGCGTCAGAGGTTATTAGCCTGCGCGGCTCAGTTAATCCAGAATGCACATTGGCCCAACAGGGCGCCGCCCGTCTATGGAAGCTCCTGCACGGCGCCTCGCGCAAAGGCTACGTAAACTGTCTGGGCGCATTGACCGGTGGACAGGCGCTGCAGCAGGCGAAAGCGGGCATTGAGGCGATTTATCTTTCAGGCTGGCAGGTCGCCGCTGATGCGAATACTGCATCCAGTATGTATCCCGATCAGTCGCTTTATCCGGTGAACTCGGTGCCCGAAGTCGTCGCTCGTATTAACAATACCTTTCGCCGTGCGGATCAGATCCAGTGGTCCAATAATATTGAACCCGGCCACGCTGGCTATACCGACTATTTTCTGCCGATCGTAGCCGATGCGGAAGCCGGTTTTGGCGGCGTACTCAATGCCTTTGAGCTGATGAAGGCCATGATAGAAGCCGGTGCAGCCGCGGTGCATTTTGAAGACCAGCTGGCGGCGGTGAAAAAGTGCGGCCATATGGGCGGGAAGGTGCTAGTGCCGACACAGGAGGCGATTCAGAAGCTCATTTCAGCTCGTCTGGCTGCCGATGTGCTGGGCGTTCCGACCTTACTGGTAGCGCGAACTGATGCCGATGCAGCGGACCTGATTACCTCCGACTGTGATCCTTATGATACCCAGTTCATCACCGGCGAGCGCACTCATGAAGGCTTTTTCCGGACGCATGCAGGTATCGAGCAGGCAATTGCCCGCGGTTTGGCCTACGCCCCATATGCTGACATTGTATGGTGTGAAACTTCAACGCCTGATTTGGCACTCGCTCAACGATTTTCCGAGGCTATTCATCAGCGCTTCCCAGGAAAACTGTTGGCTTACAATTGTTCGCCTTCGTTTAACTGGAAGAAGAATCTCGACGATCAGACTATCGCGACTTTCCAGGACCAGCTGGCTGCTATGGGCTATCAATACCAATTTATTACCCTGGCGGGGATCCATAGCATGTGGTTCAACATGTTCGATCTGGCTCACGCATACGCGCAGGGCGAGGGCATGAAGCACTATGTTGATAAGGTTCAACAGCCGGAGTTCGATGCCGTAACGCGCGGTTATACCTTTGCTTCGCACCAACAGGAGGTCGGCACAGGTTATTTCGACAAGGTCACCACCATTATTCAGGGCGGTCGTTCCTCGGTAACGGCGTTGACCGGCTCAACTGAAGAGCAGCAATTCACCTAAGTCAGAAAGGCCCGTAGTGATCTGCGGGCCATTTCTATTCCTCAGTGCCGCTACTGGAGCAGAACGATGAAGACCGAACTGCTAATTGCACAAACTATTCTGCAAGGCTTTGATGCTCAATACGGACGCTTTTTGGAAATCACTTCCGGCGCACAGCAGCGATTTGAGCAGGCCGATTGGCTTGCCGTGCAGCAGGCGATGAAGCAGCGTATTCATCTTTATGATCACCACGTTGGATTGGTCGTGAGCCAGCTTCGATGCATTACTGCTCCCTATTTTTACGACTCTGCCTTTACCGCTCTGGTTAAGAAGCGCTACAGCGAGCTACTGCCAGACTATCCGCGTGGAGAAATAGCCGAAAGTTTTTTTAATTCAGTTTATTGTCGAATATTTAAGCATCGTGATTTAACCGAGGATCGGCTGTTTATTTTCAGCGAACAGCATCCCGAAGGCGGAAAGTGGTTAAACCGTCCTTTGGCGCGAATAGTCAAACCTCGCGCTGACTTGCTCAATTTTCTGCATAACCTGCTAAGCGAATTACCTTTAAGATTGTCATGGCAGGACATTCATCGCGATAGCCTGGCTATTATTGATGCGCTCACAGAAAGTTTTCCCGCAAACTCCCTGGAACAGGCAGAATTTGAAGTCGCAACCGAACTTTTCTATCGCAATAAAGCTGCCTGGTTAGTTGGCAAGATTCGACTGCCCGGCAAGGTTCATCCCTTTTTACTGCCGATTCATCAAGATGCTCAAGGAAAATTATTCGTTGATACCTGCCTGACCCTGCATGATGACGCCAGTATCGTATTTGGGTTCGCGCGTTCCTATTTTATGGTTTATGCCCCCCATCCCGGTGCAATGGTCGAGTGGTTAAGAGAAATTTTACCGTCTAAAACCACTGCCGAACTATACAGTGCAATTGGCTGCCAAAAACATGCAAAAACAGAATGCTACCGCGAGCATCTGCGGTATATGGCCTCTAGTGTTGAGCCGTTTATCATTGCCCCAGGTGTCAAAGGAATGGTCATGCTGGTATTTACATTGCCCGGCAGCGACAGGGTGTTTAAGGTCATCAAAGACCGTTTTGCGCCGCCGAAACAGGTAACCGAACAGCGCGTTCGTGACTGCTATCAGCTGGTTAAAGAGCATGATCGGGTCGGTCGAATGGCCGACACTCAGGAATTCGAGCATTTTATTTTACCCAAAGAACGCATCAGCCAGGAGCTAATGGAGGAGCTTCGGCGGGAAGCGGGCAATAAAATCGAGGATCTTGGCGACCGTATCGCACTGAGCCATCTTTATATTGAGCGCCGCATGACCCCACTTAATCTCTACCTTGAGAAGGCGACTCCACAGCAGTTGCACGAAGTAATTGAAGAATATGGTAACGCCATCAAACAGTTGGCGGCAGCTAATATTTTTCCCGGCGATATGCTGTTTAAAAATTTTGGCGTTACGCGTCACGGCCGCGTGGTGTTCTACGATTACGACGAAATTTGTTATATGACCGAGATAAACTTTCGTGATTTGCCCAAGGCGATTTATCCAGAGGACGAGTTGGCAAATGGGCCATGGTACAGCGTTGCCGACAACGACGTGTTTCCAGAAGAGTTTCGCTATTTTCTTTGCAGCGACAAGCGATTGCGCCCATATTTTGACATGTTACATGGCGATCTTTTTTGCCCCGATTACTGGCGCGGCCTTCAGCAACGTATTCAGGACGGATATATCGAAGACGTGTTTGCTTACCGGCGTAAACAGCGATTTATCTATCGCAATCCGCAGCGTCTAGCCCCTGCGCAGGCCCAGCCGCTGCCGACTGTGGATTAATGTTTACCGCCGCCGTAGGCCTGCGTTATCTCTTTCGCTGCGTGGATCACTAAGGCTCCCAGCTCAGTCACGCGATCATCGGTAATTCTTGATATCGGCCCTGAAATTGAAATCGCTGCGTAAGCATCGTTGTGCTCGTCGTAAATACAGGTCGCAACGCAGCGCAGGCCTAGCGCATGCTCTTCGTCGTCAAAGGCGTAACCCCGTTTGCGAGTGTCGGCCAGTTCTTGCTTGAGATTCGCCGGTGAAGTGCGCGTCATCGGCGTATAGCTGTGCAGACCAATTTTATGCAGCATCTTCACCAGCCTGTCTTCAGGCAGAGTCGACAGAAAAGCTTTACCTGCCCCGGAGGCGTGCATTGGCAGCTTGCCGCCAATTGGAGCAGACATACGCATCAAGGCGTTACACTGCACTTGATCGATAATGATCGCCTGATAATCACTGTGATCCAATACGGCCAGATTCACCGTTTCACCTGATTCTTCCATCAATCGGCGCAGCATGGGATGCACCATGGCCAGTAGGTTGCGGCTTTGCAAAAAGCTGCTGCCTACCACAAAGGCATGAGACCCGATGGTCCACAGCCCTAAATCTCCCACCTGACGCACAAATCCCTGCTGCTGCATTGTCGTGAGCAAGCGATGGGTGGTTGAATTGGGTAATCCCGCCTGCTGCGCCAGATCCGTCAGCGCCACGCTGCCCTGAGCCTCGGCAATATATTCAAGCAGTTTTAAACCTCTGGTAAGCGATTGCACCTGACCAGTAGCTGCGCTGGCGCTGGCCGGTGAGCTTTTCACTTTTTTTGTACGTTTTCCTGCCGGGGCAGAAGAAGTCACCATCATGCTTTCCCTTGTCAGCGTCGCCTAAGATACCGGCATTAAAATATTATTTTGGAATGAGTTTTCATTTTTACAGTATGGATCGCAAACAACTTTTACGCTCATCCGATGTGTTGCACACACTTGGAATACAGCTCGGAGAATCGATGAAAAAGTCTCACGTTGCTGCCAATCCTGCTGAAACCCAAGGTATGCTAGGATTATTGCCGGATTTAAGAACAAAAAGCGGTGATAATGTCAGCGAGGAAGGGGCGGTTGGTGTTGGTCGAAGCAAGTTGGCAAGCGGCGGGTGATGAGGTGAAAGTGACAAATCGATTAGACGCATTACATGAACAGCTGGCAAAACGGATCCTCGTTCTGGACGGCGGCATGGGCACCATGATCCAAAGCTATCGTCTGGAAGAAAAAGACTATCGCGGCGCGCGTTTTGCTGACTGGGAAAGCGATCTCAAAGGCAATAACGACCTTCTGGTTTTAACCAAGCCAGAGGTGATTAAGGCTATTCATGATGGCTACCTTGAGGCCGGTGCAGATATCCTTGAAACCAACACCTTTAATGCGACCCCCATTGCTATGGCTGATTACCATATGGAATCGCTGTCGGCCGAAATAAACTACGAAGCCGCTCGCCTGGCGCGAATCTGCGCCGACGAGTGGACCGCTCGTACCCCTGAAAAGCCGCGCTATGTCGCTGGCGTTTTGGGTCCCACAAACCGTACTGCCTCGATTTCACCGGATGTAAACGATCCTTCATTCCGCAACATTTCTTTCGATCAGCTGGTGGATGCCTACCGTGAATCGACTCGCGCATTGATCGAAGGGGGGGCGGATCTGATCTTAGTGGAAACGATCTTCGATACCCTCAACGCCAAGGCCGCGACTTTCGCGGTTGAAACCGTTTTCGAAGAGATGGGGTTGCTGCTGCCGGTCATGATTTCAGGCACCATTACCGATGCCTCCGGGCGTACGCTGTCTGGCCAGACTACCGAGGCGTTCTATAACTCATTGCGCCATGTTAAACCGCTAAGTTTTGGCCTTAACTGTGCGTTGGGTCCTGACGAGCTGCGGCAATATGTGGCTGAACTATCACGCATTGCGGAATGCTATGTTACTGCCCACCCTAATGCCGGTTTGCCTAATGCCTTTGGCGAGTACGATCTCGAAGCCAAAGAGATGGCCCAGCATATTGGGGAATGGGCGCGCTCAGGCTTTCTGAATATCGTTGGCGGTTGCTGCGGTACCACGCCTGCACATATTGCCGAAATCGTTAAGGTGCTTGAAGGGGTTCCACCACGTCAGTTGCCTGAAATACCGGTTGCCTGCCGACTTGCAGGGCTGGAACCGTTGACCATCGATGCCCAGACGCTGTTTGTTAACGTGGGTGAACGCACTAATGTTACCGGCTCGGCGCGTTTTAAAAAGCTAATTAAAGAAGAGAAATACCTCGATGCGCTGGCGGTTGCTCGCCAGCAGGTTGAAAGCGGCGCGCAAATCATTGATATCAACATGGATGAAGGCATGCTTGACGCCGAAGCTGCCATGGTGAAATTCCTCAACCTCATCGCGGGTGAACCTGACATTGCGCGCGTGCCGATCATGATCGACTCCTCTAAATGGGACGTCATCGAAAAAGGCCTGAAATGCATTCAGGGCAAGGGCATTGTTAACTCGATTTCCATGAAAGAAGGGGAAGAGGCCTTCCTCAATCATGCCCGCAAGGTTCGTCGCTATGGTGCTGCTATGGTTGTGATGGCTTTCGACGAAATCGGGCAGGCCGATACTCGCGCTCGCAAAATTGAAATCTGCCGTCGCGCCTACAAGCTACTGACGGAAAAAGTTAATTTCCCCCCGGAAGACATTATTTTTGACCCTAATATCTTCGCCGTTGCGACGGGTATTGAAGAGCACAATAACTATGCCGTCGATTTTATCGAGGCCTGTGCTGACATTAAGGCCGAGCTGCCGCATGCGCTGATCTCCGGCGGTGTTTCAAATGTATCCTTCTCATTCCGTGGCAACGACCCGGTGCGTGAAGCGATACATGCCGTGTTTCTGTATCACGCGATTAAAAACGGCATGGATATGGGCATCGTAAACGCCGGTCAGCTGGCAATTTACGATGATTTAAGCGCCGAGCTACGCGACGCCGTTGAAGATGTCATCCTTAATCGCCGTGCAGACGGCACCGAGCGCCTTCTCGAGCTGGCGGAAAAGTATCGCGGTACCAAAGACGACGGCGAAGCCAATAAACAGCAAGCCGAATGGCGTGGCTGGGAAGTTAAAAAGCGTCTCGAATATTCGCTGGTTAAAGGAATTACCGAATTTATTGAATTGGATACAGAAGAAGCGCGTCAGCTGGCTGCGAGGCCTATCGAAGTCATCGAAGGGCCGCTAATGGACGGCATGAACGTTGTCGGCGACCTGTTTGGTGAGGGAAAAATGTTCCTGCCTCAGGTCGTTAAATCTGCTCGAGTTATGAAGCAGGCAGTGGCGTACCTTCAACCCTACATTGAAGCTAGCAAGGAGAAGGGTAAAACCAACGGTAAAATCCTGCTGGCAACGGTAAAAGGTGATGTGCACGACATCGGTAAGAACATTGTTGGTGTCGTGCTGCAGTGTAATAACTATGAAATCATCGATTTGGGTGTCATGGTTCCGACCGATAAAATCCTCAAAACGGCTATCGATGAAAACGTCGATATTATTGGCCTATCTGGCCTGATTACGCCGTCACTAGACGAAATGGTTAATGTTGCGAAAGAGATGCAGCGCCGTGGGTTTACCATTCCACTGCTTATTGGCGGGGCGACCACCTCTAAAGCGCATACTGCGGTAAAAATTGAGCAAAACTACCATGGCCCTACCACTTACGTGCAAAACGCCTCTCGTTCTGTGGGGGTAGTATCGGCCCTGCTGTCGGACGATCAGCGCGACGCATTTGTCGAGAAAACGCGTAAAGAATATGAGACGGTGCGCATTCAGCACGGTCGTAAAAAGACCCGCACGCCACCGGTTAGCCTTGAGAAAGCGCGTGCCAATGCCACGCAAATCGATTGGAATACCTACACGCCGCCGGTTGCTAAACGGCTTGGTATTCAAAAGGTTGAAGCAGATATTGAGACGCTTCGCCAGTATATTGACTGGACGCCGTTCTTTATGACCTGGTCTCTGGCAGGGAAATACCCCCGTATTCTCGAAGATGAAATTGTGGGGGAAGAGGCGAAGCGACTGTTCAAAGATGCCAATGAGTTGCTGGATAAACTTTCAGCTGAAAAGTCGCT
>CAWUIY010000163.1:0-10475 GCA_963922555.1 uncultured Serratia sp.
GGTAGCAATAGTTATTTTGCTCATAATACTCCTCTGAAATACAGCTGAACGGTTTATACCAGGTCGGCGACTCATTGAAGCTATGGATGAAATATTTTTGTCTGACAGGAAATGAATACGGTTTTAGAATTGCAAGGAGCATGCCAATTACCAATATTCCCAAATAACGGAACCCAGCAAAAAATACAATTTATAGAGGGCTAAAATTAAGATTTAAACTAAATTTTCTGTTTGCGATTGTATTTATTCCACAGTTTGGAATTTTTAAACTTTAGTATGAACAATGTGGTTTTTTATAGTGCACAGTCAGCAACCAACGCGGTGCGCTGTGGTCTAGACCAAAGTGAAACTTTGGCTTATAGCATTCCTCTTAGAGGCGATGCCAAAAAGCAACCTCATCCTAATCTGTTAGCAAATAACCCGGACGCCCGCTTTGTATAATAATTAATCTATTGCCAGGATTTTAAATCTTGGTTTATTGTTCAATTTGATAACGGGGGAAATTATGATCTTAATAGTTTATTGACTATTTGGCTTAGTGGTTTTTTATAACTCGCGTTAATTAAATTCTTTACTTATATCAATAACGACTTTGTTTGCGCGTTAATTTGCATAGCCACCTAATTAATAGTTGATAATTACTCTGCTATGCACTTTTTAAAGGCAGGTGATCTATTTCGCATTTTATTATTTTAATGACTGTTATCAGAAAAAAATGCTTTGAAAAACGTGGCATACCGCACAGTAAAAACACTTTTGTTTAATGTTTTTGTGGCAAAAAATTGCATTGCACTAATTTGGTGCAATATGTTATGCAAAAACCGCATAAAATCAGTGTCTTACAAAAATAAAAATGAAACATTTTTTTACATCTCTTTACTTAAATTTGACCTTTTGGCCCGAACTTTTTCATTTTAACTTTTCGTGCTTAATGCTAAGGTTCGATTCGTTCACCGATAGCAGCAATTAAAATATTAAGAAACTCGCAGCCAGATATTTAAAATTTGGCACGGGAAAACCTATACCTAAATTCTAGGAACTTAAATAATGATGAAGCGCAGTGTTTTGGCCGTAGCGGTCTCTTTAATTGTTGTAACCACTGGGGCAAATGCCGTAGAAATTTATAATAAAGATGGTAACCAGTTAGATTTATATGGCCGTGTCAACGGAAAGCATTATTTCAGTGATAACAAAAGCAACAATGGTGACGGCTCATATATGCGTTTCGGCTTTAAAGGCCAAACCAAAATTAGCGATAGTTTGACTGGCTATGGCCAGTGGGAATATCAAAACAGCCTGGCTAACTCAGAAGGTGCGGATGCGCAGAGCGGCAACAAAACTCGCCTTGGTTTCGCCGGTCTGAAATTCGCCAAGTTCGGTTCACTGGATTACGGCCGTAACTACGGTGTGGTTTACGATGCCATTGGCTATACCGACATGCTGCCAGAATACGGCGGTGACTCAGGTTATACCGACAACTTTATGGTAGGCCGTTCAAGCAGCCTGGCAACTTACCGTAACAAGAACTTCTTTGGACTGGTTCAGGGCCTGAATCTGGCCTTGCAGTACCAGGCTAAAAACGAGGCAACCAGCACCAGCAGCACCTCTCGCCCTAACAGCCGTTCAAACGGTGATGGCTATGGTGCGTCTTTGAGCTATGAAGACATTGGCGGTACGGGGATCGCAGCGGTTATCGCCGGTTCACGTTCCGATCGCACCAACGCTCAGTCTTCTGCAGCAATTGGTGGCGGCAGCGAAGCCTCTGCATGGTCTGCGGCCCTGAAATACGATGCCAACCAGATTTATCTGGCTACCATGATTGAAGAAACCCGTAAGCAAACCAGCATTACCGCCAACGGTGTTTCTGGATTCGCCAATAAAACTCAAGGCTTTGAAGCGGTTGCACAGTATCAGTTCCTGAACGGTTTCCGTCCTTCACTGGCCTACGTTGCCAGCAAAGCAAAAGACGTAGAAGGTGTGGGCAGCGCTTACCTCTACAAATATGTGTCTGTGGGTGCTTACTACTATTTCAACAAAAATATGTACACCTACGTTGACTATAAAATCAACACTCTGAGCGACAGTGACAGCGCCAAACTGGGCGGCAATAAGAAAGACGTCACCACCGTTTCTCTGACTTATCGCTTTTAATAAGCCGCCAGAGTTACCGTATTACCCTTATCTGTGTCTGAAAAAGGTAATCTCAAAGGCAGGGCCATCGGCTCTGCCTTTTTTTGTTATCTCTCAATCTCTTCCTCCTATAGCCTGACGTTATACCCCCCATTCAAACAAGTATTCGCCGCGCTGGCGTCATCGTGAAATATTCATCGGGTCAGGCAACACCAGGTTGCTAACCCCTACAACTATTGACGAGAGAAACTCATGCAACAAATCCCAATGCCTTATCTGCTGTTCTTAGGTGACGTGATGGATCCACTGGCGGCGAAAACGGCGCGCGGCATACACGTTTGGCGTCCTGAGTCTTGCGTCGGTCAGATCCGACTGGCGACAGATTCCGTGTCCCTGGGGCTGGAAGAAATGGATATCACTACGGCCAAAGCACGCGGCGCAAAAACCATGGTGTTGGGTACCGCCAATGCAGGCGGCAAGCTGCCTGCGCATTGGGTCGATTCAATCAAAACGGCTATCCGTGCCGGTCTTAACGTAGCAAACGGCCTGCATCAGGGGCTGAATGATATTCCCGAGCTGGTTGAGCTGGCCGCTGAGCATAACGTGCAATTGTTTGACGTGCGCCATATGCGCCCTGAACTTGACGTCGGTAGCGGCAAAAAACGCAGCGGCAAACGTATTCTGACCGTCGGCACCGACTGTTCGGTTGGCAAAATGTATACCTCGCTGGCGCTGGAATCCGCGATGCGCGACATCGGCATGAAGGCCGATTTCCGCGCGACCGGACAGACCGGTGTGCTGGTTGCAGGAGCGGGGATCGCAATCGATGCAGTCATCGCTGACTTCATTTCGGGTGCTGTGGAATCACTGTCGCCGGCCAATGAAGAAGATCATTGGGACATCATCGAGGGGCAGGGTTCCTTATATCATCCGTCGTTTGCCGGTGTGAGCATGGGCCTGATCCACGGCGCGCAGGCGCATTTGCTGGTGATGTGTCACGAGCTGGGCCGCAAGCACATGCGTCATTTGCCGCACCAGTTTATGCCAACGCTAAAACAGTGTGTGGATACCAACCTCGCTGCGGCAAGCCTGACGAATCCCGACGTGCAGCTGGCCGGTTTTTCATTGAACACTTCCGGAGTCGACGAGGCAGAAGCCAAAGCCGCGCTGGCCGAAATTAGCCGTGAATTTGGCGTGCCGGCCACCGATCCGGTGCGTTTCGGTATTAGCGAACTGGCGCAGTCAATCAAGGACCGCGGCTTATGATCAAAATGGATTTCCAGACTACCGAGTTACCGCTGTCCCGGCCTTTTGCCATTTCTCGCGGTGTACGCACCGCGGTGACGGTGGTACGGGTAACTCTGACCGACGGCCAGTTTGTGGCTCTGGGAGAATGTACGCCAACCCCGCGCTATCAGGAATCGGCAGAAAGTGTCTGCGAACAGCTGGAAAACGTCCGCCGACAAGTTGAAGCCGGTTTAACTCGTGAAGCCTTGCAGCAGGCGCTGCCGATAGGTTCGGCGCGTAATGCTCTTGATTGTGCAATGTGGCGTCTTGATGCTGCAAAACAGGGCAAGTCTGTTTGGCAACTGCTTGAAATGCAAGCGCCAGAGAGTGTTATTACTGCTGAAACGCTGAGCCTGGATACGCTGGAAAACATGGCTAAAGTTGCGGCCGATGCAGTTTCTCGCGGCGCTAAATTGCTGAAAATCAAACTCGATCGTGAGCAGATTATCGAGAAAGTGGCCGCGATCCGCCATGCCGCTCCCCATACCACGTTGGTCATTGACGCCAACGAAGCGTGGCACGGTCTTGACCTCGAGAGCCTGTTTCATGCGCTGCAAGAATTTAACATTGCAATGATTGAGCAACCCTTACCGGCGGGCAAAGATGCAGACTTGGTGCGTTGTTTGCATCCCATCCCTGTCTGCGCTGATGAAAGCTGCCATCAGCGTTCGGATATTGCCGGGCTGCGCGACCGCTACGAGATGATTAACATCAAGCTCGACAAGTGCGGCGGGCTAACCGAGGCACTGGCAATGGTGGCTGAGGCCAAAGCGCTTGGACTGCGCGTGATGGTCGGCTGCATGTTGGGTTCTTCGCTGGCGATGGAGGCCGCATTGCCTATCGCCGTGCAGGCCGAGCGGGTCGATCTCGACGGGCCTATCTGGCTGGCCGAAGACCATCAACCGGCGTTGCGCTACGAGCAGGGTAAAGTCTGGCTTTAATTAATTCATAACAAGGAGCACGCTTTTGATGACTGAAATGCCCGTTAGTGAAACGCCCTCAACCGAGTCTGCTGACCCGTCGCTGTCGGAAAGCCACAACAGGCCCATTCTTCAGGTAAAGAATTTGTCGGTCAGTTTTGCTGGCCGACAGGGAAAGACTCAGGCACTCAAAGGCGTCTCTTTTTCTATTAATAAGGGTGAGGTAGTAGCCGTTGTTGGCGAAAGCGGCTCTGGAAAGTCGGTTACCTCACTGAGTATCATGGGGTTACTGGCCGACTCGGCAAGCATCGATGGCGGGAGTATCGAGTTCACCAATCGCAGTGGAGTGAAACATTCTCTGGTCAAGCTGGGGCCTGATGCGCGTCGCAAGTTACGCGGTCAGGAAATGTCGATGATTTTTCAGGAACCGATGACCTCGCTGAACCCGGTATTACGCGTCGGTGATCAGCTTACCGAAGGGTTGATCGATCACGGTATCAGCAATAAAAAAGAGGCCTTGAACAAGGCACGCGATCTGTTGAAGCAGGTTCGTATCCCAGATGTTGAACGCATTCTCAAGTGTTACCCCCACGAACTGTCCGGTGGCATGCGCCAGCGAGTAATGATTGCTCAGGCGCTGGCCTGCGACCCCGCTTTATTGATTGCCGATGAACCAACAACCGCGCTTGACGTCACCGTGCAGGCGCGAATTTTGCAAATTCTGCGCGACCTGCAACGCGGCTCAGATATGGCGGTCCTGTTTATCACTCATGACATGGGCGTGGTCGCGGAAATCGCCGATCGCGTGGTGGTGATGTATCACGGTGAAGTGGTTGAAGAGGGCAGCGTGGAGCAAATTTTTGCCCATGCCCGTCATCCTTACACGCGTGCATTATTGGCCGCGGTGCCCAAACTGGGTGATATGCAGGGGCTGGAATGGCCGCGTCGCTTTCCGTTGATTCAGAAACAGGGTGAGCCGTTGCCAGAAATTGCAGAAACAGCGGCTTTCAGCGATCAGAAAACGGCTGACTATAACGTGGCGCCTTTGCTCGATGTGCGCGGCTTGCGGGTTTGTTATCCCATTCGCTCGGGAATTCTGTCACGCGTGACCCAAGAAGTGCATGCAGTCGAACAAATTGATTTCTCTATTTGGCCCGGTGAAACGCTGGCGTTGGTAGGGGAAAGCGGCTGCGGTAAATCGACCACTGGCCGGGCGATTTTGCGTTTGGTTAACAGCGAATCGGAAAGCATTCATCTCGAAGGCAAAGAAATTACGCTGATGCGCGACAGGCCTTTTCAGGCGGTGCGGCGTCAGATTCAGATGGTTTTTCAGGATCCCTACGCCTCGCTGAATCCGCGTCTGACAGTAGGTTTCTCAATCGCCGAGCCGCTGCTGTTGCACGGAATGGCGCGATCCTTGAAAGATGCGACGCCGACGGTAAATAAGCTATTGAAAAGTGTAGGCTTAGATCCTTCCGTGGCGCGGCGTTATCCTCACGAGTTTTCCGGTGGGCAGCGTCAACGTATCGCTATTGCCCGCGCGATGGCGTTGCAACCGCAGGTGATTATTGCCGACGAAGCCGTTTCGGCGCTGGATGTTTCCATTCAGGCGCAGGTGGTCAATCTGATGATGGATTTGCAGCGCGACACCGGTGTTGCCTGGCTATTTATCTCCCACGACATGGCGGTGGTCGAGCGTATTGCCAACCGTGTTGCCGTGATGTATCTCGGACAAATTGTCGAAATTGGTCCTCGCGACGCTATTTTCAGCAATCCGCAACATCCTTACACCCAACGTTTGCTCAAGTCTGTGCCGATTGCTGACCCCACTAAGCGGGCGGCGCGCAGTTTTGATGACACTGAAGTGAAGTCGCCGGTGCATCCGGCCGGGTTACAAGTAGAAAAAGTGAAATATCGTCAGGTAAATCCACACCACTGGGTAGCAGAAAATAATCTGCGCACGTGAAGCGACAGCTCTCAGGGTATTTATTTATTGCACATTCCGGGATCCTCACAGGAGAAGTTCATGCATTCGATGTTAAACCGTAAGACATTGCTGGCTGCCAGTCTGGCGCTTTGCTTCACCAGTTCTGCGTTGGCTAAAGATCTCAGTATCTCGATGTATGCCGACGTTACGGGCTTTGACCCGCACGATACCACCGACACGCTGAGCTATTCGGTGCAGACCGGGATTTTCCAGCGCCTGTTCGAATTCGATAACAACATGAAAATCATTCCGGTGCTGGCAACCGACTACACCAGCAACGATACGGCGACGGAATTCACCATTAACCTGCGTCAGGGCATCACTTTCCAGGACGGCACGCCGTTCAACGCAGAAGCAGTAAAAATCAACCTTGATCGCCTGGCTAATCCGGCCAATCATCTTAAGCGTAATGGCCTGTTTAGCATGATTAAAACGGTTGAGGTCACGTCGCCTTACCAGGTGAAAATCACGCTGAATAAACCATTTGGTGCGATGATTAACACCCTGGCGCATCCGTCTGCGGTGATGCACAGTCCGGCCTCTTTGAAGGCGTATCCTAATGAAGCAGATTTGAGTGTGCATCCGGTAGGGACCGGGCCGTTTAAATTTGTGGAGTGGCAGCAGGGGAAAGACGTCAAACTGGTGAAGTATGATCACTACTGGCAGAAGGGCTGGCCAAAGGTTGACTCTGTGACGTTTTATCCGACGCCTGAAGATTCCACGCAGGTCGCCAAGCTGATTTCTGGCGCGGTGCAGGCAGTCTATCCTCTGCCCTCCGACCTGGTTAATACCGTCAAGAATAACCCTAAACTGGATATTCAGCGCGATCCGGGCATCTACCTTTATTACATCGCGTTTAATACGCAGATGAAGGAGTTTAAAGATCCGCGCGTTCGTCAGGCGATTAACTATGCGATTGACCGCAATCTGTGGTTGAAAGTGGGCTTTGCCGGTCTCGGCGAAACGTCTACATCACCACTGCCTTCTCACGTGCAGTTCTACCAGAAACAGACCACCCCGGATTACAGCTATAACATCGCCAAGGCGAAAGAGTTGCTGAAAGAGGCCGGATATCCAAACGGCTTTGACGTGGAAATGTGGAGCTCCAACAAAACTGACCGTATTCGCACCGGTCAGTTTATCAAGCAGCAGTTAGGGTTGATCGGCGTGCGCGTGAAGTTTGTGCCGATGGATGCGGGCAGTATCAACCAGCGTCTGTGGAGTACCCCGAATCCGGCGGATGCCAAAGTGCAGATGTACTACGGTTCCTGGTCTACCTCAACCGGCGATGCTGACTGGGCGCTGCGTCCGTTGTTCGCAACAGAATCTTTCATTCCTAAAGGCTACAACGTTTCATATTACAGCAACAAAGCGGTGGATGCCGATATCACGGCTGCGCTGCAAACGGCGGATATGAGCAAGCGTAAGGCTTCCTACGATGATGCTCAGAAACTGCTGTGGGCTGATGCGCCAGTGGCTTTCCTCGGCTCGCCAGATAATCTGGTCGGCAAAACCAAAGACTTGTCAGGCGTATTTATGCTGGCCGACGGCACACTGTTGTTTAATCAGGCGCAATTTAAATAGGTTTTATTAGGGAAATTTACTCGCAAGTTGCTATCTGGTTCGAGAGATACGGGGCTGGCGCACCCGAAGGGGCTTCCCTTAAAACGCGCTGATAGATTGTCTGGATTGCAGGCGGTTAGACGTAGATTGGAATCGGGGAACAGGATTTTATGCTGACATATTTTATCCGCCGGATACTGGAAATGATCCCTGTCTTGTTGGTGGTGTCATTACTCATATTTGGTTTTATCAAGCTGCTGCCGGGTGACCCTGCGCGTATCTATGCGGGGCAGGATGCGACACTGGGGCAGGTAGAGTCAGCGCGGCAACTGCTTGGTTTAAACGATCCTCTTCCGGCACAGTATTGGCACTGGATAAGCGGGGTGTTTCATGGCGATTTGGGCACAACTTACCGCACCCGCCAGCCGGTTTTAAGCGTGATTGAGGCCGGTTTTATGCCGACGCTGTATCTGGCGATGGCCGGATTTGCCTGGTCGGTGGTATTGGGACTGATTATTGGTGTCTGGTCAGCATTGAAACGCGGCAAGTGGCAGGACTGGACGCTAATGAGCTTCGCCATCGGCGGGATTTCGATGCCGCCATTCTGGCTGGGGTTGTTGCTGATTCAGTTTGTGGCCATGCCGTTTGGCGTCTTTTCAGTTAGCGGATTCAATAAGCCGAGCGATATTATTTTGCCAGCCATTACGCTGGGTTCGTCGGTTGCGGCAGTGATGGCGCGCTTTACACGTTCGGCATTTCTGGATGTCGCGCAGGAAGATTATGTCCGCACCGCCAATGCCAAGGGGCTGCGCGCGCGTCTGGTGACCTGGAAGCACATTATGCGCAATGCGCTAATCCCGGTGATCACCATGCTCGGCCTGCAGTTTGGGTTTCTGCTCGGCGGCTCGATTATTGTCGAAGCCGTATTCAGCTGGCCCGGTCTGGGATGGCTGCTTATTCAGTCGATTCAAACGCAGGACCAGCCGGTCATTCAGGCGCTGGTCATGCTGTTTGTGTTCGAGTTTATTGTCATCAATACGCTGGTTGACCTGCTTTATGCGGTGGTTAATCCATCTATTCGACTGAGTTAGGAGCATCTATGGTTCAGCCTGTGAACACATTACCGCAATTGGATCCGGCCGAGGTGGCGACCCGTTCTGAGGATGATATCCGTTCCCCGTGGTTGGATTTTTTACAGAGTTTTATTCGCCATCCGATGGCGATAGTTTCATCGATCTTTATCCTTTTTCTGGTGCTGGTCGCGGTTTTTGCTCCGTGGATAGCCCCTTACGATCCGCAAGTTCCTGACTGGAATGCCCTAGGCGCGGGCCCTTCTGCAACGCACTGGTTTGGCACGGATGACCTCGGGCGTGACGTGCTGAGTCGTATTATTTACGGCGCGCGTATTTCTCTCTATGTCGGGCTGTTGTCAGTGACGCTGGGAATGGTGGCAGGGGTGATCCTCGGCCTGCTGGCAGGTTATTACGGCAAGTGGTTGGACATGCTGATCATGCGCGGTTCCGACGTATTGTTTGCTTTTCCGGGGGTGATGTTGGCGATTGCGGTAGTGGCGATCCTGGGACCGGGTCTAAATAACGTGATCATTGCGGTGGCGGTGTTTAGCGTGCCTGTTTTCGCGCGTATTGTGCGAGCTTCAACGCTATCGATTAAACAAAGCGCCTATGTCGAAGCGGTGCGCTGCGTCGGCGCGCCGGACAGGGTCGTGATTTTGCGTCATATCTTGCCGGGCACGTTATCCAACGTCATCGTTTATTTCACCATGCGTATTGGCACCAGTATTTTGACTGCCGCAAGCCTGAGTTTTATTGGTTTGGGGCCAGAACCTGACGTCCCTGAGTGGGGCAATATTCTGGCGATGAGCCGCAATATGATGATGGCAGGGAAGTGGAACGTATCGGTATTTCCGGGGTTGGCTATTTTCCTGACCGTGCTGGCGTTTAATTTATTGGGCGATGCTTTACGCGATACCCTCGATCCGAAGTTAAAAAAATAGATGACCTTTGGCTTTGGCTGCGCGCTTGGATAACGGTCAGATATTTGGCCTGTTTTTGATCAATTTTGCCGTAATGCCAATAGAGTAGACGATTGGCAATATTAAGATAATTTGGATATTCAATGCATTCAGACAATTTTACCTCGCAAGGCGTTCGCGCGCTGCTTGAACGCTGGCAGCAGCAGCGACAGGTTTTCACCCCGCGTTTTAAGACCGGAGCGACTAACAGTATCAGTGATATTGCGGGCGTAACCGTTGGGCATAGCACACTTGCTGATGGCGAGATCCAGACCGGCGTCACGGCGATTGTCCCGCCGGGAGATAATCTTTATACCCATCCCTTGCCGTGCGGTGCGGCAGTGTTAAACGGTTTTGCCAAGCCGGTCGGATTGACTCAGGTGATGGAGCTTGGCGAGCTGCAAACGCCGATTTTGCTCGGCAATACTTTTTCTGTCGGCACGTTATTTAACGCAATGGTGCGTAAAAGTTGTGTCGACTTTCCACAGATTGGGCGCGGTGGTGCGACGATTAATCCGCTGGTTTTGGAGTGCAATGACGCCTCTCTAAATGATAT
>CAWUIY010000164.1:0-10459 GCA_963922555.1 uncultured Serratia sp.
GTGAATACACGACCCGCACGTCGTCGAGAGTCAGGTTCGCCTCATCAAGGATCTGCACCAGCAAATAGTGCACGTTGGAGCCTTTATTCACCGCGATACGTTTGCCACGCAGGTCTCTGATATCGCTAATCGGGCTGTCTTTAGCCACCAGTAATGCCACGCTTTGTGGTGCAGCAGGCTCCCAGGCGACATACAGCAACCGGTTATCGTTGGCCTGTGCAAACAGTGGCGGAACTTCGCCCGTGGTGCCGAAATCAATCTCGCCGTTGCTCAACGCATGCAGGAGCTGAGGCCCGGCGGGAAATTCGCTCCACAAAACGCTGATGCCAGTACCAGCAAATTGTTCCTCAAGGGATTGCCTCGCCTTGAGGATCCCCAGATTGCCAAATTTTTGATAACCGATTCGTAGCTCGCGCTCGTGCAGAGAGTGGCTGGCCTGAGTGCGCTGCACGCCTCCGCGCAGGCTGCGCCGTCGTTTAATCAACCCGAGATGGCCGAGATGCGTGCGCAGAGTATTGCGGCTAATGCCGAGTAAAGAGGCGGTTTGCAGCTGATTACTGCCGCTGATTTCAAAGGCATTGCGTACCAGAGCGTCGGTAATGCGCTGATAAATCTGATCTTCACCGTTTTGCAGCTGCTGGCGAATAAACTCGTCCAGCGCTTCTTCGCCCACGGGCAGGGTGTCGATACCTGGCGGGCTGAGACGCAGCTGACGCGATGAAATAATCGGTTCGCGGCTGAGCAGCACGGCGTTGTGCAGCGTATTTTCCAGTTCGCGAATGTTACCTGGCCACGGATATTCCATAAGCGTCGCCATCGCTTCATCACTCAGGCGCAGCTGGGGGCGGCCGAGGCGACGGGCATAGAGTCGAAGGAAGTGTTCTGCCAGCAGCGGGATATCTTCGCGGCGTTGGCGCAGCGGGGGCAGAGTCACGGCCGCGACGTTAAGTCGATAATAAAGATCTTCCCTGAAGCGGCGTTCGCGTATCGCCTGTGCCAGGTCGACGTGAGTTGCGGCAATCACACGCACGTTAACTTTCACCGCGCGATGAGATCCCACTCGGGTGACCTCGCGCTCCTGCAACACCCTGAGCAGTTTGACCTGTAGCGGCAAACTCAGTTCGCCGATTTCATCCAGCAGCAGCGTTCCGCCCTCGGCGGCTTCAAACCACCCCTGATGGCGGTCGCGCGCGCCAGTAAATGCACCTTTCTCATGACCAAACAGTTCTGATTCCGCCAGGCTTTCCGTAAGTGCGCCGCAGTTCACTGCCAGAAACGGCTGCTGCCTGCGCGGGCTGTGGTGATGCAGATAGCGCGCGACGACCTCTTTACCGGTGCCGGTTTCGCCTACGATCAGCACCGTAGCATCTGTGGGAGCAAGGCGATCGAGCACGCTCTGAAAGGCAATCGACGCGGGATCGATCAAAGTCGGGCCATGATTCTGCATCTTTCACTCCAGTGGCGAGATTAATGGAAATAAACAATACCGCTGCGCAACTCCGCTAGCGAGAGGCGGAACTCGCGATTTGCTGCAAATGCAGCAGCACTGTCGCAGCCGTTGTTGCATTTGCAGCAGTTTCCCGGTGATAAGTGATTTTTAATTCATTGATAATAAATGAATTTTTTAGCCTGAGTCTTGGCACGCTTCATGCTTACGTCTTTATAACCAAACGTAAGTTTTGTATCTAATAAATTCAGATATAGTTATATAGGAAAGTGATAATGAGCGACACAGAACAGGACAACATCAACGTATTCTGGTTTCTGCCTACCCACGGAGACGGCCGTTACCTGGGAACCACCGAAGGCGGTCGTCCCGTAGATTTGCCTTATTTACAACAGGTTGCACTGGCTGCCGATAACTTGGGCTACTACGGCGTGCTGATCCCGACCGGGAAAAGTTGCGAAGATTCCTGGCTGGTAGCATCCGCATTGGCGCCGATTACCAAAAAATTGCGATATCTGGTGGCGGTTCGTCCGGGGCTACAGCCGCCGACGCTGGCCGCACGCATGGCGGCGACTTTAGACCGCCTGTCTGAAGGGCGCTTGCTGATTAACGTGGTGACCGGCGGCGATCCGGTTGAAAACAAGGGTGACGGAATTTTTCTCAACCATGCCCAGCGTTATCAGGTCACACGCGAATTCCTGGAGGTTTATTCTCGTCTTCTCAAGGGCGAGAAGGTCGATTATCAAGGCGAACACATTCATGTCGAGGGGGCCGAGGTACTGTTCCCTCCGGTGCAGCAGGACGGCCCACCGCTCTATTTTGGCGGTTCGTCCGATGAAGCCATCGACGTCGCCGCCAACCAGATTGATACCTATCTGACCTGGGGCGAACCGGTTGAGCAGGTCAGAGAGAAGCTTGAAGTGGTTCGCAGACGCGCTGCCGCACGCGGCCGTAAGCTGAACTATGGTATTCGTCTGCACGTGATTGTGCGAGAAACCGAGGAGGAAGCCTGGGCTGCAGCCGATCGTTTAATCGCTCATCTTGATGAAGACACGATTGCCGCGGCGCAAAAAATCTTTGCCCGGATGGACTCTACCGGGCAGGCACGTATGAGCGCTCTGCACGGCGGATCGCGCGACGGTCTGCGTATTGCGCCAAATCTCTGGGCCGGTGTGGGTCTGGTGCGCGGTGGCGCAGGCACGGCGCTGGTAGGTAATCCGCAACAGGTTGCCGAACGCATTCGCGAGTATCAGGCGCTTGGCATCGAAAACTTTATTTTCTCCGGTTATCCGCATCTGGAAGAGGCCCATCGCTTTGCCGAGCTGGTAATGCCGCTGCTGCCGCTGGCGTCCAATGCCGAGAAAAAGCAGCGCACGGTGAATACCGGGCCTTTCGGTGAAACCATCGGCGGCGATCGTCGTCCGGTCAAACAGACCAGCGCCAGCTAAGGAGCTATTCATGAGCCAACATGCTAATAATCAACCTATTCAGTTTGCCTACTGGGTGCCCAATGTTTCTGGCGGACTGGTGATCAGCAACATTGAACAGCGCACCGGTTGGGATTTTGACTACAACCGCAAACTGGCACAAATTGCCGAACGTGCGGGATTCGATTACGCGCTGACGCAGATTCGTTTTACCGACGGATACGGGGCGGATAACCAGCATGAATCGGTGAGCTTTTCTCATGGACTATTGGGCGCAACAGAAAAGCTGAAAGTAATTGCTGCGCTGCTGCCCGGCCCCTGGAATCCGCCGTTGGCCGCCAAGCAGATCGCTACCATCAGCCATTTGACCCAAGCCCGCATCGCAGTAAATGTCGTCAGCGGCTGGTTTCGCGGCGAGTTCAAGGCCATTGGAGAACCGTGGCTGGATCACGAAGAGCGCTATTTGCGTTCAGAAGAGTTTATCCGCTGCCTGCGCGGGATCTGGCAGGATGAAACCTTTAATTTCGCCGGTGACTTCTACCGTTACCGTGATTATGTGATGAAGCCGAAACCGCTTAGTCCACTGCCAGAAATTTTTCAGGGCGGCAGTTCGCGCGCGGCGCGTGATATGGCCGCTCGCGTCTCCGACTGGTATTTCACCAATGGCAACAGCGTGGAAGGGATCCGCCAGCAGGTTGACGATATTCAGCACAAAGCCGCTGCGAATCAGCATCAAGTCAAGATCGGTGTTAACGGTTTTGTGATTGCCCGTGACACCGAGCAGCAGGCGCAGCAGGTGTTGCAGGATATCGTGGCGCACGCTAATCCTGACGCGGTGAAGGGCTTTGCCCACGAGGCGAAAAACGCCGGTAGCGCCTCACCGGAGGGGGAAGGCAACTGGGCAAAATCCACGCTCGAAGATTTAGTGCAATACAACGACGGTTTTAAAACCAACCTGATTGGCACGCCACAGCAGATTGCCGAGCGCATTATTGCGCTGAAAAATGTGGGCGTCAGTCTGATGTTACTGGGGTTCCTGCATTTCCATGAGGAGGTCGAATTCTTTGGCCGTGAAGTTATTCCTCTGGTTCGTGAACTGGAACGCCAGCAGCAGCGGGAGCTGGCGCATGGCTGACCGGCATATTGTGATCGTCGGCGGTGGTTTTTCCGGCACGGCGTTGGCGGTGCATCTGCTGCGCAACGGCAATGCCGGACTGGCCGTCACGGTGATAGAACCGCGCGAGGCGCTGGCGCGTGGTGTCGCCTATGGCACGCTCGATCCGGCGCATCGCATTAATGTTCCCGCCGAACGGATGCAGCTTTCTGCCGCTGAAGAAGGCGATTTTGATCGCTGGTATCGAACCACTGCCGCATTCAGACATGACCCCGATGCGCGCTGGCACGATGGCAAACTCTATCCGCAGCGCTGCCAGTTTGGCGCTTATATTGCCGAGCAGATGGCTCGCGCCGCCGCCGCTTCGCTTGCCACCGTAACGCACGTTCGCGATCGCGCCGTGGCGCTGGAAGGGGACACGGTGATCACCGCCTCCGGCAATCGTTATCAGGCCGATGATGTAGTGCTGGCCATTAGTCATCCGCCTCCGGCATTACCTGGTGCACTTAAGGCATTGAAAAATCATCCGGGTCTGATCGCAAACCCGTGGAGCGTGGACGCACTGGGCCAGGTGGCCGAACACGATCGTGTGGCCATTATCGGCTCCGGTTTAACCATGTCCGACGTGGTGGCCTCGTTAAATCGACTCGCACACAAAGGTTCGATTGTGGCATTTTCTCGGCGTGGTCAGCTGCCGCGCCCGAATCTCAGCGGCAACTTTGAACCACGCCCGCTGGACTATCAGCAACCCCAAACTTATACCGCTCGCGGCTGGCTACATCGTATCCGTTACGAGGTGGCGCAGGCGGCGGAACAAAACCTACCCTGGCAACAGGTGCTTGATGATATCCGGGCCAACGGCCAGCGACTTTGGCAGCAACTTTCTCTTAACGAACAGCGACGTTTCCTGCGCCACCTGCGCCCGTGGTGGGACGTACACCGCTATCGTATCGCGCCACAGGTTAGCGCGGTAATTGAACGGTTACAGAGTGAAGGGCGATTGCAGGTCCGTGCCGCGCGTTTGGTGAGTGCCAGGGCCGAGGGCAAGGCTTTGCAAATAACCTTACAGCTGCGCGGCGCTGAATCGCAGACTCTAACGGTCGACAAGCTGGTAGTGACCACTGGCCCGGCTCACGACGCACTGTTACAAAGCGACGCTCTGCTAATTCAGCTGACGCAACAGGGCCTGATTCAGGCCGATCCGCTGGCACTGGGCATCGCAGTGAATGCCCAGTCGCAAACGCTTAATCGCCGGGATCAGGCTAATCCGCATCTTTATGTCGTTGGCCCGGCGGCGCGTGGTCGTTTTGGGGAACTCATGGGCCTGCCGCAGGTTGCAGAACATGCCGAATCGGTAGCTAAGCAATTACTTAATCTTGATGCCAGCCATCCCGCCGAACGATGTTCTGCTTCGCTGAAAACCTCCTGATTTTTACCTGATTTTTTTGTGATTTTTTCCTGACTTCATCTCATAACCATTGCAATCCGGGGAGGTTCATCGACCCGGCTGTCCAGGGAGTACGCTATGTCTTCGCAACGTGAAATTCGCTTGAACGCTTTTGATATGAACTGTGTTGGTCACCAGTCGCCGGGCCTGTGGGCGCATCCTCGTGACCGTTCGTGGCAGTATAAAGATCTGGAATACTGGACCGATCTGGCGCGTTTGTTAGAGCGCGGCAAATTCGACGGGCTGTTTATTGCCGATGTGCTGGGCGTGTATGACGTGCTGGACGGCAATAATGACGCGGCTATTCGCAATGCCACTCAGGTGCCGGTCAACGATCCGCTGGCGCTGATTACGCCGATGGCGTTGGTCACCGAGCATCTCGGATTTGGCCTGACTGCGTCGCTGTCGTTTGAACATCCTTATCCTTTTGCCCGTCGCCTGTCGACGCTGGATCACCTGACGAAAGGCCGTATTGGCTGGAATATCGTGACCTCTTATCTGGAGAGCGGTGCACGCAACATTGGCTATAAAGCCCAGACCGACCATGACGCCCGCTATGACTATGCCGACGAATATTTGCAGGTAGTCTACAAGCTGCTTGAAGGAAGCTGGGAAGAGGGGGCGATCCTGCGCGACCGCGAGCGCCGTATTTTCTCCGACCCGACCAAGATCCACCCGATTAACCATCAGGGTAATTTCTTCCAGGTGCCGGGCATTCATCTGTCCGAGCCTTCGCCTCAGCGCACGCCAGTGCTGTACCAGGCCGGGGCATCCAGTCGGGGTAAACAGTTTGCCGCCGAACATGCTGAATGCGTGTTTGTAGCCGTGCCGTCGAAAGTGCTGCTAAAGAAAACCGTAGCCGATATTCGCCGCCGCGCCGCAGAAGCCGGTCGCGATCCGCGCAATGTACTGATTTTCAATCTGCAAACCGTCATCGTTGGTGAAACAGATCAGCAGGCGCAGGCCAAATGGCAGGAATACAAAAGCTTCGTTAGCTACGACGGCGCACTGGCACTGATTTCTGGCTGGACCGGAATCGACTTTGGGCAATATCAGCCGGATCAGGTGTTAAAGCATCTGCACACTAACGCCATTCAGTCAGCGGTGGAAACCTTTTCAACCGCCGATCCCAACCGCCAGTGGACGGTGCAGGCGCTGGCGGATTGGGTCGGCATCGGCGGTTTTGGTCCCCTCGTCGTCGGCAGCGCCGCAACGGTAGCTGACGAGCTGCAAAGCTGGGTCGAAGAGACCGACGTCGACGGCTTCAATCTGGCCTACGCCGTGACCCATGAAACCTTTACCGACGTGGTGGACTTGCTGGTGCCAGAACTGCAAAAGCGCGGTGTTTACAAGAAGGACTATCAGCAGGGGACGCTGCGTGAAAAGTTGTTTAATCAGGGTGATCGGCTGCAGGCTCCACATCCGGGAGCCAGTTATCGCCGTAATGCACAGCAGGAAAGCCAGCCTGCGGGAGCAGCCGCGTCATGATTGAAACCGATAATCGGCATCAGCGCTAAAACCCTCCAGAGGGCAAAAGCAATCAGGTCATTAAAGGGATTTCCCTGAAAGTGCCTGCCGCCTGAAGCTGAAAAAATCGGCTAATTTTTCGTCCATAACCGGGTTCGCGCCATGCTAATCCGGCTTTTGCATTGCATTGAAAATATTATTTTAACTTATTGATTTAAATGTATTTATTATCAATATTTGTTGTTTGTCATCCCTCTGAATGCCCTTTATAACTGCTCTGTCAGTTGCAAATAAACACCTGCTTCTTTTTCCAATAACGATCTTCACATTACTAAAAAAACAGAGGGTTCTATGAGCACGATTAATATTGATGACGGCATCGCTGCACCGCCATCGCATTCAACACCAATAGGATCGGTCGGTGACGTCGCCAGGCTGATTAACACCCGTAACAACAAAAATACCTATGCACGCTTTATCGTTTTTCTGGCATTGGGTGGGGTATTTTTAGATGCCTATGACCTGACGACGCTGTCTTACGGCATCGATGACGTGGTCAAAGATTTTGGCCTGACGCCGACGCTTACCGGATTAGTCGCCTCATCAATTATGTTTGGCACCATTGTTGGCAACCTGCTCGGCGGCTGGCTGACCGATAAATACGGTCGCTATTCGGTGTTTATGGCCGATATGCTGTTCTTCGTGGTATCCGCAATCGCCGCGGGTCTGGCACCTAACGTCTGGGTGTTGATCGGCGCACGTTTCCTGATGGGGGTGGGCGTCGGTATCGACTTGCCGGTCGCTATGGCCTATCTGGCCGAGTTCTCGAAATTCACCGGCAAAGCCAACAAGGCTTCGCGCGTGGCGGCCTGGTGTCCGATGTGGTACGCGGCATCGTCAGTGTGTTTTCTGATTATCTTTGCGCTGTATTTTGTTTTGCCGAAAGAGCATATCGACTGGCTGTGGCGAGCTTCCTTGCTGTTCGGCGCGGTGCCTGCATTGCTGATTATTGCGGTCCGCAGCCGCTTTATGAACGAGTCACCGCTGTGGGCAGCTAATCAGGGCGATCTGAACGGAGCTGCGCGTATTTTACGTGATTCCTACGGCATCGAGGCGCACGAAGATAAAGAAGCGGTTGCCAGGCAGGCGAAAAAGGCTCTGCCAAAAGTCAGCTTCGGCGTGCTGTTTCAGAAACCCTACCGTGAGCGCACCCTCGTTGCGGGTATCATGAACGTCTGCGTCTCTTTCGAATATACCGCTATCGCTTTCTTCCTGCCGTCGATTCTGGCGCAGTTTCTCGGCGCGGGCGTATTTGAAACGATCTCGGCTTCCCTGGGATTAAACGCCTTGTTTGCCTTTACCGGCGGCCTGCTGGGAATGCGGCTGGCGTGGAAATTTGCCTCCCGCCATGTCGCGATTGCCGGTTTTGCCCTGCAGTTTATTGCCTTGATTTCACTGGCTCTAATTGGGCACCCAACGGTATTGATCGGCATCGTATTTGCCATTCTGATGCTCGGCCTGTGGCTGTTTGCCGAAGGTTTTGGTCCGGGGGCACAGATTATGATCTATCCGTCATTAGGTTATCCGACCTCTATCCGTGCGACCGGCGTGGGCTTCAGCCGCGCGTTGTCAGGTATCGGCAGTGCGCTGGCGCTGTTTATCCTGCCCATCTTGCAAGCTTCGTTTGGCACCAACATGTTCTGGATTGTTTCCCTGAGCGCCATTGTGCCAATTATTGCCCTGCTAATCATACGCTTCGAGCCAACCCGCCATGACATCGACGATCATGCCGAAAATGGAGAACAACATGTCTGAACAACAGCGCACTAACCCTGATTACCAAAAGATGGCTGCCCGTTTTCGGCCGATTTTTACCCGCATCGCCGAGGGCGCAGTGGAGCGAGAGCTTAATCGCGAACTGGCCGTTGAGCCGATTCGCTGGTTGAAAGAAGCCAGATTCGGCACCCTGCGTATTCCGGTTGAGCAGGGCGGTTTTGGCGCAACGCTGCCGCAGCTGTTTCAACTATTAACCGAGCTGGCCGAGGCTGATTCCAATCTGCCACAGGCCCTGCGTGCGCATTTTGCGTTCGTAGAAGACAGGTTGAATCAGCCTGATAGCGAGGAAAGGCGGCGCTGGTTCCGTCGCTTTGCCGACGGCGAGCTGGTGGGCAGCGGCTGGACTGAAATCGGCAATCTCAAGCTGGGCGAGGTCATTACCAAGGTCGCTCCGGCCGAGAACGGCTGGACGCTGAACGGCCACAAGTTCTACAGCACCGGTTCGCTCTACGCCGACTGGATCGATGTTTACGCCCGGCGTGCCGACAACGGCCGTGATGTGATTGCGCTGGTCAACACCCATCAACACGGCGTTCAGCTCGACGACGACTGGGATGGTTTCGGACAGCGCCTTACCGGCAGTGGCACCACCCGCTTTGAACAAGCCTCTGTCGAAGCGCCACACGTATATGACTTTAGCGAACGTTTCCGCTATCAGACGGCGTTTTATCAGCATGTGTTGCTGTCAACGCTGGCCGGGATTGGTCGCGCGATCGTTCGAGATGCCGCAAAGGGCGTCGCAAATCGCAAGCGTATTTACAGCCACGGCAACGCGACGCAGGTGAAACAGGACGTGCAGGTACTGCAGGTAGTCGGACAAATTTCTAGCTGGGCCTACGCGGTAGAAGCCACGGTGCAGCAGGCCACCCATGCGCTTCAGCTGGCGTTTGATCTGCACGCTAGTCAGGACGACGCGGCTATCCAGCAGGCAAATGTTCAGGCCGAGGTCGATGCTGCCAGGGCGCAGGTGATTGCCAGTGATCTGATCCCACGTGCGGCCACCGAACTGTTTAACGCGCTGGGTGCTTCCGATACGCGCACCAGCAAAGCGCTGGATCGCCACTGGCGCAACGCGCGTACCGTCTCATCGCATAATCCGGTGATCTACAAGATCCGCAATGTTGGCGACTGGGAAGTCAACGGCAATGAACCGACGTTTATCTGGCAAATCGGCAATGGTGAATAGGGAGTAAAGATGACTCAGGGCCAAAATACTTTCTGGCGAGCTCCCGAGGCCGCAAAGGTGATTACCGACCAACAACAGGCTATTGAGGCTGCCCGCGAGGTGGCGAAACTGGCCGCAGTCGATGCGGTGCAACGTGACCGCGAGAGGATCTATCCCCTTGAGGCGTTGGCCCTGTTCAGCCGCAGCGGGCTTGGCAGCATCTCCGTGCCGCGCGAGTTTGGCGGCGGCGGATTGTCTTATCGCACGGTGGCCGAGGTGTTCAGGATCATTTCCACTGCCGATCCGTCTTTAGGACAAATTCCGCAGAATCATTTTGGCCTGATTCAGTTTCTGCGTGATGAAGGCACGCGGGAACAGCAAGCATCATTGTTCAAGGCAGTGGTGGAAGGCCATCGCTTTGGCAACGGGGGGCCAGAAAAAAACACCCGTCACACTCGCGAAGTGCTGGCGCGTCTTCAGCGCTATCCCGATGGATTACGCCTGACCGGCGAGAAGTTTTATTCCACCGGTGCGCTGTTTGCTCACATTGTCGTGA
>CAWUIY010000165.1:0-10380 GCA_963922555.1 uncultured Serratia sp.
GGGTAGTTTTGCCGTGGTCAACGTGGCCGATAGTACCAACGTTGACGTGCGGTTTGGAACGTTCAAATTTTTCTTTAGACACGGATATATTCCTTACTATTGTGCTCTCCCCTCAAGGAGAGAGCACGGGATCATTGTGTTAAAACCTAGGCTTATTTACCACGAGCTTCGATTACAGCCTGGGCAACGTTGCTTGGCGCGTCATCATACTTCAGGAATTCCATGGAGTAAGATGCACGACCTTTGGTCAGTGAACGCAGCTGAGTCGCATAACCGAACATTTCGGAAAGCGGAACTTCAGCGTGAATCACAACGCCAGTAGCGTTAGATTCTTGGCCTTTCAGCATACCACGACGACGGCTAAGGTCACCGATAACGTCACCAGTGTTCTCTTCTGGAGTCTCTACTTCAACCTTCATGATCGGCTCAAGCAGAACTGGTTTCGCTTTCTTAAAGCCATCTTTGAAGGCGATAGAAGCGGCCAGTTTAAACGCCAGCTCAGAGGAGTCAACGTCATGGTAAGAACCGAAGTGCAGACGCACACCGAGATCTACCACTGGGTAACCAGCCAATGGACCTGCTTTCAGCTGCTCCTGGATACCTTTGTCAATCGCGCCGATGAATTCACCAGGAATTACACCGCCTTTGATTTCGTTGACAAACTCGTAGCCTTTAGGATTCGTGCCTGGATCCAGTGGGTACATGTCGATAACAACATGACCGTACTGACCACGACCACCAGACTGCTTGGCATGCTTACCTTCAACGTCGGTAACTTTCGCGCGAATCGCTTCACGGTAGGCTACCTGCGGTTTACCAACGTTAGCTTCAACGTTGAACTCGCGACGCATACGGTCAACCAGGATGTCCAGGTGAAGCTCACCCATACCTGCGATGATTGTCTGACCAGATTCTTCATCAGTCCAAACGCGGAATGATGGGTCTTCTTTAGCCAGACGGCCCAGAGCAAGACCCATTTTTTCTTGGTCAGCTTTGGTTTTTGGTTCTACAGCTACGGAAATTACCGGCTCTGGGAATTCCATACGCTCAAGAATGATCACGTTATCCGGATCACACAGGGTATCACCAGTAGTCACGTCTTTCAGACCGATCGCTGCAGCGATATCGCCTGCACGAACTTCTTTGATTTCTTCACGCTTGTTAGCGTGCATCTGAACGATACGGCCCAGACGTTCGCGCTGAGATTTCACTGGGTTGAATACAGTGTCACCTGAGTTGACGAGACCGGAGTAAACACGGAAGAACGTCAAGTTACCCACGAATGGGTCAGTTGCGATTTTGAACGCCAGAGCAGAGAACGGCTCGTTGTCGTCAGAGTGGCGAACTGCAGGAGTGTCTTTACCGTCATCCAACATACCGTTGATAGCTTCAACGTCGGTTGGTGCTGGCAGATACTCAACAACAGCATCCAGCATTGCCTGTACGCCTTTGTTTTTAAACGCAGAACCACAGGTAACCAAGATAACTTCGTTGTTCAGAACGCGCTTACGCAGAGAAGCTTTGATCTCTTCTTCAGTCAGCTCTTCGCCACCAAAGAATTTCTCCATCAACTCGTCAGAGCCTTCAGCAGCGGCTTCAACCAATTTCTGACGCCATTCTTCAGCCAGTTCTTGCATATCAGCCGGGATATCTTCGTATTCGAAGGTCACGCCCTGATCTGCTTCGTTCCAGTTGATGGCTTTCATTTTGATCAGGTCAACAATACCGGTGAACTTCTCTTCTGCGCCGATAGCCAGCTGCAGAGGAACCGGAGTTGCATTCAGACGCTGTTCAATCTGACCAACAACTTTCAGGAAGTTAGCACCCATGCGGTCCATTTTGTTAACGAACGCGATGCGTGGAACTTTATATTTGTTAGCTTGACGCCATACGGTTTCAGACTGTGGCTGAACGCCGCCAACAGCACAGTAAACCATTACCGCGCCATCAAGAACACGCATAGAACGCTCAACTTCGATGGTGAAGTCAACGTGTCCCGGGGTGTCGATGATGTTGATGTGGTGTGGTTCAAACTGCTTAGCCATACCAGACCAGTAACAGGTAGTTGCAGCGGACGTGATGGTAATACCACGTTCCTGCTCCTGCTCCATCCAGTCCATGGTAGCTGCGCCGTCGTGTACTTCACCGATTTTGTGGTTTACACCGGTGTAGAACAGAACACGTTCGGTAGTCGTCGTTTTACCGGCGTCGATGTGAGCACTGATACCAATGTTGCGGTAACGCTCAATGGGTGTTTTACGAGCCATTTGATTCCTCTATTACTAGGGCGTTCAAGTTCAGTTAATCCAAACGGGCTAACTGTTGCCAGCGCCCGCTTGTTTAGCATATACCCGCAATCTTTCAAATCGCAGATGCGTAAGCCGTTTCGCTCACCCCGGTCAATTACCTGTGTAAATTCCCGGGGGCATTTCAACTGCGTTGTTCTGCAAGTTGAAATCTTGGGGGTATCTACAACTGGTAATTACCAGCGGTAGTGGGCGAACGCCTTGTTGGCTTCGGCCATACGGTGAACGTCTTCACGTTTCTTAACAGCAGTACCTTTGTTGTCCGCTGCATCAGAAAGTTCGTTCGCCAGGCGCAGAGCCATGGATTTATCACCGCGTTTACGAGCAGCTTCAACGATCCAACGCATTGCCAGAGCATTACGACGAACCGGACGTACTTCAACTGGAACCTGATAAGTAGAACCACCAACGCGGCGGGACTTAACTTCGACGGTCGGACGGACGTTGTCCAGAGCGACTTCGAAAGCTTCCAGGCTGTCTTTACCGCTACGTTGAGCCAGGGTCTCAAGTGCGTTATAGACGATTGCTTCTGCAGTAGATTTTTTACCATCTACCATCAGGATATTTACGAATTTAGCCAGCAGTTCGGACCCGAACTTAGGATCTGGCAGAATTTTACGTTGACCAATGACGCGACGACGTGGCATGGGAATACTCCGTTGTTAATTCAGGATTGTCCAAAACTCTATGAGTTTATTTTGACAGTAATGTGAAAATGTTTGGCCTTACTTAACGGAGAACCATTAAGACTTCGGCTTTTTAACGCCGTATTTAGAACGAGACTGCTTACGGTCTTTAACGCCTGAACAGTCCAGTGCGCCGCGGACGGTGTGGTAACGCACACCTGGCAAGTCTTTTACACGACCGCCACGGATCAGGATCACGGAGTGTTCCTGCAGGTTATGACCTTCACCGCCGATGTAGGAGGTAACTTCAAAACCGTTAGTCAAACGTACGCGACATACTTTACGCAGTGCGGAGTTTGGTTTTTTTGGAGTGGTGGTGTACACACGGGTACAAACGCCACGTTTCTGCGGGCAAGCTTCCAGCGCTGGAACGTTGCTTTTAGCAACCTTCGTAGAGCGTGGTTTGCGTACCAGCTGATTAATTGTTGCCATTAAAAAGCTCCTGGATTTTGATTCGTAAACTACTTTGTAAACACGTGATAAATCGACCCATGAATGGCAGATGCCAATATGGGACGCAGAATTTTATTGCTGACCAGCTAAAGTGTCAAGAAATATACAGCATCTCTCGAAATCACCATGCGATATGCTGAACGTGCTTCTCGGTTAAATCAACGAATCCAGTATAGTCGATTGGTATCAATTTGTGTGAAATTTGACCAATCAATCCCCTGGCTTGCAGATCTTCACTAAGCACATAAACCGGGCAGCTCAGCACTGATAGATGGGACTGCGCGACGCTGTTTTCAAGGGCGGCGATAACACCGTCCTGCATCAGCAATAGCGCATCAGTCTGGCCTATCAGGCGAATAAGCGCAGGTAAATCACATTGTTGAGGTGAATGAGCAAGCGTAAAAAGCATTATCCGTTCCCGATTAAAAGGTCATGACGACATCATAAGTGCCGAGTTTATGGCGCAAATCTTCGCTTGAAAGTGGCTCGACTTCGAGTACCCAATCGCTGAATTGTGCCAGTCCGCGCTCATTGACAGACGCCTCACAGATAAAGCATTGCTCAACTTCATACAGAGGTAAAACGCCGTAGGTCGCGATATAATTTCGCGCTAAAATTTTTTCTGGCTGTTGCCCGGGAAGCAGCTGCAAAACGCCATCCGAGACAAAAAACACGCCGATATCTTCCGTCAGAGCAGAAGTTGCCAGCAGTGCGTCCAGCCCTTCCCGACCGGCAGAGGTGCCGTGCGGAGCATGGGAAAATACAAAGGCGACTCTCTTTGCCTGATTCTCTGGCTTCATGATGCTATCCGTTTCCATCGCTTAAAACTGTACCAGACGATCGCAGCTGAGCGAAGCTTCCGCCAGACTGCCTAATCCGGTCAGCGAAAATCCGGACTGCAGGTTAGCCTGCAATTCATGCTGTGTCGCCTCATCGTGATCGATGACCCCGCGACGCAGCGCTGCCGCTACACAAACATTTAACTCAACCTGATGCGCGGCAGACAATTGCTGCCAGGCGCGAACCAAATCGAACTCATCAGAAGCAGGCGAAGAAAGCTGATTGCCGTTCAAAACGCCTTCACGATAAAAAAATATGCTCACCAATTGGTGCCCACGGGCGAGCAGCGCCAGTGCAAACTGATACGCTGCACTCGCCTGTTGAGTCCCATAGGGCGCGCCGGTAACCAAAATACTGTATCGCAATGCCAACCTTAATTCCCCACCGGCTCGCCGCTTTTGAACTGGCGAATATATAAGTACACCGTGTGCTTGGAGATATTCAGACGGTCTGCCACCTGGTTAATCGCGTCTTTGATGTCAAAAATGCCTTTCTCGTACAAGTTGAGTACAACCTGACGATTCTTGGCATTGTTTGTGACATTGCGGTCGGCGTTCACTTCTTCGATGGTGAATTCCAGCGTTTGCGCGACCAGGTCATCCACAGAAGAGGCGAAGTTAACAGAGGGTGAGACATCCTGAGTTTCAGGTGGGATAAAGGTTTGCATAATTTGCGAGAAAGGCACGTCGAGGTTCATGTTGATACACAACAAACCAATAACGCGCTGGTCGCGATTACGAATAGCGATGGTGACCGATTTCATCAACACGCCGCTTTTGGCCCGGGTAAAATAGGCTTTAGAGACATTACTGTCGGCCCCGGTCATGTCATGCAGCATACGCAAAGCCAGATCGGTAATCGGCGAGCCAATCTTACGGCCCGTGTGTTCACCATTGGCGATACGAATTGCCGAACATTTCAGATCTTCAAGAGAATGCAGGACGATTTCACAGTGTTGACCAATCAGCATGGCCAAGCCGTCAACCACGGCCTCGTATGAAGCCAGGATTTCATGATCGGTTGCACTGAAAGGACGTTGGTCCAGCAAATCCAGATCACCGGTTTCGCCATTTAGAAGCGAATTAGACATTGAAGCTACCACCCTCTACATCGGGGCTTACTCAACAATTGGAGTAAGACTCACCATTAAATCAATCTCAGCAGGCCTTACTGTAACAAAGGCACAGTAAACAGGTCCCTACGATTACTCAAAGTATTGACGTTAAGCCCGAGCGATAAACTCGTCAAGTTATCATCATAGAGTAACCCCAGTAAAAATGAGGAGGAAGCGGTCACAAAGCTGATGCTAAAAAAAAACCGCCGCATAAGCGACGGTTTTTGCAGGCATTTATCAGACAGAATTATTCTGATTTTGCAGCTGCATCAGCATCTGCTGGCTTGGTTGCGTCTTTCGCATCGGCCTTAGGTGCTGGTTTGATGTCCAACAGCTCAACTTCGAATACCAAAGTAGAGTTAGCTGGAATACCTGGGACGCCCGTTTTGCCGTAAGCCAGAGCCGGTGGGATCACCAGCTTGATTTTACCGCCTTTCTTAACGTGCTTCAGACCTTCGGTCCAGCCAGGGATCACGCCATCAAGACGGAAGGACAGTGGCTCGCCACGGGTATAGGAGTTGTCGAACTCGGTGCCGTCAACCAGAGTCCCTTTGTAGTTAACTACTACGGTATCGCTGTCTTTAGGCGTAGCGCCGGTACCTGGCTTTTCAACCTGATACAGCAGACCTGATTCAGTTTTCTTCACGCCTTTTTCTTTGGCGAAATCAGCACGGAATTTGTCGCCTTTCTCATCGTTGGCTTTAGCGTCTGCTTCCATTTTTTGCTGGGCAGAAGCTTTTACTTTCGCTTCGAAGGATTGCAGCGTTTTCTCGATGTCAGCATCGGAAAGCTTGCTCTTGTTGGCAAACGCGTCCTGAACACCGGCGATCAGCTGGTCTTTATCCAGTTTGATGCCCAGTTTTTCTTGTTCTTTCAGGGAGTTGTCCATATAACGACCCAATGAAGCACCCAGCGCATAAGCTGCTTGCTCATCTTCGTTTTTGAATTGCGCATTGGTGGTTACTGGTGCTGTAGCCGCTGGCGCAGCCGCAGTAGAATCAGTCGCTTTTGCAGCATCAGCTGCCATGGCCTGAGTTGCACCCAGGGCAAGAGCCATCGTGGTAGCCAACAGCGTTACTTTAAACAGTGATTTCATCCATTTCTCCAAGACTTGAGGCTCTTACCTCAAGTAACAATTACGAAAGTTCGCCGGTTAATATAACTGTCCCTGTCAATGCATGACAATCGCTATACTTCCCGAACGCGCCTAAATAGGACCTTTTTTGCTTCAATAAGTTTCTGAAGCAGGCAGAAAACGCCTAACTCTGAGTTTTTTCCGACTTTTACGCGTAGAATATGGCGCAAATTCTGTCGCGCCGACAGACAATCCTCACCGAACGGCACTAAAGGCATAAAATATGGAACAAAACCCTTTCGAACAGCGGATTGAAGCACTGGAAAGCAAGCTGGCTTTTCAGGAAGTCACCATTGAAGAGCTGAATCAAATTGTGACCTCGCACCAGCTTGAAATGAGCCGTCTGCACGATCATTTGCGTTTGTTAACCGACAGACTGCGCGCCTCGCAGCCTTCAATGATTGCCGATGCCTCCGAAGAAACACCTCCGCCGCATTATTGAGTGGCTGACAGTGCTTTAGCGGCATGCATTTATCAGCAAGCGCTGCTCAAAAAATAGTGCTTATCGACAAGCCACCGGCCTCGATGATCTCTGCTTTAAGCCTACAATAAAATTAAACCTGTTTCCCCGGAGACCCGCGTATGAAAGAAGGCCCATTAACCGAGAAAGAGCTGGAATGGCTTGAGGAAGTACTGGAAAAGTACGGTAACGAGCGTTCCGTGATAGATGTCGCCGAGCTTGATGGCTTGCTGACGGCGATACTTTCCGGCCCCGTCATGATCGAGCCAAGCGTGTGGCTGGTTGCGCTTTGGGGGGGGCAGGAACACATTCCTCGCTGGTCAAACGAGCGCGAACTGAGCCGCTTTATGGATCTCACTTTCCAGCATATGAACGATATCTCCGATCGTTTGATTGAGTATCCCGACCAGTTCGAGCCATTGTTTGGCGTTCACGAGATTGACGACGAGGAGTATACCGTTGTTGAAGAGTGGTGCTATGGCTACATGCGCGGTTGGTCACTGAGCGACTGGTCGAGCTTGCCTAAAGAGCTTGAACCGGCACTAAAAGCCATCGCCCTGCACGGCAGTGAAGAAAATGCCCCTGTGCTTGAGCAGATGTCTGAAGACGAACTTGAAGAAAGCATAGAGAAAATCAAACCTGCTGCGCTGGCATTGCATGATTACTGGCTGTCACAGCAATCTGATGAAGAAGCCGCCCCTACTTCAACGCCGATTGTGACTGGACCTAAAGTCGGACGCAATGACCCTTGCCCGTGCGGCAGTGGCAAGAAGTATAAAAACTGCTGCTTGCACTGATACCCCTTAGGCCAGAAACACAAAAGCCACCCCGCGAGGTGGCTTTTTTTCTTCATATCAATTCATTAGCCGTTGCGGAAAATATAGCTGTAGGCGCTAAGCGCTGGCGCACCGCCGAGGTGAGCGTAAAGCACTTTAGAACCGGCAGGAAGCTCCCCGTTGCGCACCATGTCAATCAGGCCATGCATTGATTTTCCTTCGTAAACCGGGTCGGTCAGCACACCTTCGGTACGCGCACAAAGGCGAATAGCCTCAAGCGTGCCTTCGCTTGGCAGGCCATATTCCGGACCGCCGTAGCGAGTATCCAGCACTACGTCTTCTTCAGTGATTTCGCGCCCCAGTTCGACAAGATCGGCGGTATTCTGGGCAATACGCAGAATTTGCGCCTTGGTTTGATCTGCCTTTGCAGAAGCATCGATGCCGATAACATTACGTGAACGCCCGTCTGCGGCAAATCCTACGACCATTCCAGCCTGCGTACTGCCCGTTACCGAACACACGACGATATAGTCAAATTTGAAGCCCAGCTCTTTTTCCTGCTGGCGAACCTCTTCGGCAAAGCCGACAAATCCCAGACCGCCGTAGGGATGCTCGGAACAACCCGCCGGAATTGGGAACGGTTTACCGCCGTCCTGGGCCGCCTCTTCCATCGCCTGCTTCCAGCTTTCGCGGATCCCGATATCAAAACCCGCCGCATCGAGGCGCACGTCCGCTCCCATGATGCGTGAAAGCTCGATGTTGCCCACCCGATCGTAGACAACATCAGAATAATTAACCCAGTTTTCCTGCACCAGAATACATTTCATTCCCAGATGCGCGGCAACCGCGGCAACCTGTCGGGTTTGGTTTGACTGGATCCCGCCAATTGACACCAGCGTATCGCACCCCTGAGCCAGCGCTTCAGGGATCAAATATTCCATCTTGCGGGTTTTATTGCCGCCGAAAGCCAACCCGCTGTTGCAGTCCTCGCGCTTGGCGTAGATATCGACTTTTCCACCCAGTGCGGCACTCAAACGTTTCATTGGGGTAATCGGGGATGGGCCAAAAGTCAGCGGGTAACGCGGGAATTTTTCCAGGTTCATAATGCCTCTCCAGTAAGGGGTTGCCTTGCAAATGATTGAGCACAGCAGTGTTTGATTTACCCTTTTACGATACATGAGCCTGATGGTTTTTAAATTTCGTTTTTAATGGCAATTCACTTACTAAAATCAAATAAAACCAACAAAAACATTGAAAAGTTTCACTGAATAAAGAATAAGAGAAATAAAATTAACCCCTTATTTTCAGCGGCACACCCAGGTAATTAAACGGGCTTAAAAAGCCTTTTAAATATAAAAAGTTAAGATGCCCTATTTCTTCAGATTATAATTATGCGGATAAATAAACCCGCCTGATGCAGGTTTATTTTTAAAAACAAAAAAGCGCTGTGGATGATATTAAATAATATCGCTGGCAGAAAAGTATTACAGAGGGATTTGAGTCGTGGAAAATATTTCGCGTAAACCAATAAACGAGCGAATTTGTCTGACGCCAGGCAAAAACAAAAGTTGTTCAGCATGTAATTTATTAAAGCTCTGATTATCTGCTGTACGAATTAGCATAACAAAATCAAACTCGCCGCTCACCATATGACATTCCATGCAACCCTGGATTTTCTTTACTGCCTGTTCAAAATCCTGAAAGGACTCCGGGGTTGATCTATCAAGCACCACGCCGATAATCACCACCAATCCCACATTAAGTGCCTGAGGATTAAGCAGAGCAACATAGTTTTGAATAAAGCCAAGCTGTTTAAGACGTTCAACGCGGCGCAGGCTGGCAGGAGGACTAAGGTTGATCTTGGCAGACAGCGCGACGTTAGAAATCGAGCCGTCTTGTTGCAGGATACGCAGTATGGCAAGGTCATACTTGTCCAGCGTTTTTTCGCCAGCAGCATCCTTATTTGCTCTCTGCTCCATGAAACAGTCCTTATATAATATAAAAAACTTATGGCTATAAAAGAAAATATTATACTTCGAGGAACTCCGTTATTTCCCCTGACTGCATCCTGTCATTGAGTTTTAAAAAAATCAATAAATACAGAAAGTGCTTTCTAAATAAAACCCAATAAAAAAGGCGACCAAGGCCGCCTCTCTCATGTTAACCGGAAAAACTCCGATTAGTGGCTGCAACCACAGCCGCCGGTACCACAACCGCCCTGACCGTGGTCATGACCGTGATCGTGGTCATGGTCGTGGCCGTGCTCACCGTGAACGTGGCCGTGTGCCAGTTCTTCCGCAGTCGCTTCGCGGATTGCCACAACTTCAACGTTGAAGTTCAGGTTCTGGCCAGCCAGCATGTGGTTACCGTCAACCACCACGTGGTCGCCGTCAACTTCAGTGATTTCTACAGGAACCGGACCCTGGTCGGTGTCAGCCAGGAAGCGCATACCGACTTCCAGCTCGTCAACGCCCATGAACACGTCTTTAGGAACGCGCTGCACCAGGTTCTCGTCGTAGTTACCATAAGCTTCGTTAGCGCCTACATGCACGTCAAAACGATCGCCAACTGCATGGCCTTCCAGCGCACTTTCCAGACCGGAAATCAGCG
>CAWUIY010000166.1:0-10364 GCA_963922555.1 uncultured Serratia sp.
TCCTCCGCCATAAACAACACAAGAAAGCTGCTAAGCAATTAGCGGCTTTTTTTGTATCTGTCATTTGTGGATTGCTCAAAAATTCAAAAACTGGTCCGAAGACTGGCTTTGGAAAACAACGGTTGCAATAGGGTCCATATTTCACCGTCACATTTTCTACAACATCACTGCTATACAGCATGCTCAGTTAGTTAAATTAATTGAATGCCATGTTTGCCATCCGGTTTCTAAATTCGTTTTTCCGTTTACTTTTACTATTTACGTGACTGATCAAATTGCGTTCACGTGCGGATGGTTTTTTCATCTCTCATTGTTTGTAAAATCGGCAATTAAAAAGGAATAAGGCTTTTATATAAAAAAATTCAAAATTACGCCGGTTTTTCAAGCAAATGAACAACATCATGCTTTACATCGTCATCGCCTATGTTTATAGTGCGTTCCGTTGCGGAGGGGTGGCCGAGCGGCTGAAGGCACCGGTCTTGAAAACCGGCGATGGGAAACCATTCGAGAGTTCGAATCTCTCCTCCTCCGCCATAAACAACACAAGAAAGCTGCTAAGCAATTAGCGGCTTTTTTTGTGTCTGCGGTTTAAGAAAACTTGAAAATCCTTCCATTATTCACACAAATCGCCCCGCAGTTCGTGCAGCGTTTGTTTGCCTCTATTTAACCCAGACGTTTATCTAGCGCATCTCTGAATCGATACCAGCCGCTGGCAATCGGCAAGAACCACGGATTTCCGTTATAAAGCGGGATTGTTTTGAAATCCGGGCGATCAAACGACAGTGGACTTTTCTCGGTAGCCAGAATCTTTTGCGCCAGTCGATATCCCAGCCAGCTCATCAGCGCTACGCCGTTGCCGTTGCAGCCCACCGCGTAGTCGCCATTGTCCATTTGCCCGACGTGCGCAGTTTTATCCGCCGTCATGCCGACGTTACCGCTCCAGGCATGGCTGATGCGGTAATCGGCCAGTTCAGGCCAAATATCCAGCATTCTTTGACGGATCTTAACCGCCGCGGTGCGATCGTCCACCTGCAAGATCCCTGGCCGCGATCCAAACAGCAGTCGTGTTCCGTCGGGAGAAGGGCGGGTATAGATCAAATCACGGCGGCTGTCGGTGATCATGCGTTTTTTCGGGATCAGATAAGCAAGCAGATCGGCTGGCAGCGGTTCAGTGGCTATCTGATAGCTTTTAACCGGTACAATGCGGCGCGCTATATTCGGCGTCGCCTGCCGGCCAGTGTAACCGTTGGTGGTGATCAACACCTTTTCAGCCTGCACGTTGCCACGTTCTGTAGCAACCTGTTTGCCGCTGGCATTTTCAGTAATCGACGTCACCCGCGCGTGCGAAAACAGCTGTACGCCATAGCTTTTGGCCAGATTACGCAGCGAACGATGATATTTGCCCGGATGGATACCGCCGTATTCATCAACCAGTATTCCGCCATGATAAAAAGTCGAACCAATGACTTCCGATTGGCGTTGGCGATCAATTTTATGCACCGTAACTCCGGTCACGCGATTGAGAATGTCGCCCATTTCATACAGCCGCTGCATCTGCGTCGGCGTATGACCGCCAAAATAGCGCCCGCCGATATACAGATCGGCATCAAGATTTTCTTCACGCACCAGATCCTGAATAAAGGCGAAAGACGCAATTGAGTCGGCGATCATATTTTTGAACAGATCTGGCGAAATGCCTTTGATCGCGCCGCCAACCACCAGCTTTTGTCCGCTACTGATCATTCCGCCGGTACGAGTGCTGGCACCGCTTCCCAGACGATCGGCATCAAGCACGGCTACCTGGCGTCCGTTTCGCGCCAGCTCGATAGCCGCATTCAAGCCTGCATAGCCCGAGCCGACAATCAGAATTTCCACCGCCGAGGGCAGCGGATCGCGATGCGTTTCTGGTTCACTGGCGTCCCACCAATACGGAGCAGGAGTAAAATCCGAGGTAAAGATATTATTTTGGCTGAGCATGGTTTTCTCTGGGTTCTCTGTCGCTATATAAGGTTACAAAACCTGGCCGAGAAACTCGCGGGTACGCGGGTCTTGCGGAGCATCAAAAATTTGCGCCGGAGGACCGGCCTCGACAATTTTTCCTTGATCGGTGAAACACACGCGGTCGGCAACTTCGCGGGCAAAACGCATCTCATGCGTTACCAGCAGACAGGTCATGCCTTCCTCTGCCAGCTCGCGGATCGTATTCAGCACCTCTTTAACCGTTTCCGGGTCCAGCGCCGCCGTCACTTCGTCGAAAAGAATAATCTCTGGCTGCATTGCCAGGGCGCGGGCGATGGCGACGCGCTGTTGCTGCCCGCCTGAAAGTTCGCCGGGGTAACGTCCTTCTTTGCCGGAAAGCCGCACCTTGGCAATCAGCCTGAGTGCGCGCTCCTCCACCTCGTCTCGCCGATGTTTCAAGACCTGCATAGGCGCCATCATAATGTTGTCGAGAACAGTCCGATGCGGAAACAGGTTGTATTGCTGAAACACCATAGCCACCTGATGACGCAGCGGTCGCATGGCTTTTTCGCTATGGATTTCATGCACCCGGTGCTGGCCAACGCGCACGAAGCCTTCTTCAAATGGCAGCAGCCCGTTAATACAACGCAAAATGGTCGATTTTCCAGAGCCGGACGGACCGATAATGCACACTGCTTCCCCTTTGGCGACGTTGAGAGAAATGCCTTTGAGCACCTCGGTATTGCCAAACGATTTGTGGACGTTATCGACTTCAATTAATGCATCGTTACGGGCAATCATATGGCGTCCCCTTTGGTATTGTTTTCCAGACGTCGCGCCAGCAGCGCAATTGGATAGCAGTAGAAAAAGAACATCAGCAGCACGGCGACATAGAAATAGGTAAGCGTACTCTCGCTTTCCATTGCCAGCGTAGTGCGCAGCAACGTGACAATTTCCTGCACCCCGGTTACCGTCGCCAGTGCCGTGGAGATCATCAGTAGGGCATAAAGGCTCATCCAGCCGGGAATAATGCGCCGCAACGCTTGGGGCAAAATCACCAGCCGGTAAATTTGCAGATGGCTATAGCCCAGCGAACGAGCTGATTCCCATTGACCCGCATGAATTGACTGCACCGCGCCACGGATGATTTCGGCAAAGTTCGCCGCGGTCGGCAGACTCAGCCCGATAATCGATTTCGCCACCGGTGAAAAGTCAAAATGCATGCCGAGGAAATCGGCGTGATAGGGCAGCAGGTAGAGCATTGAAAACAAAATCACCAGCCATGGCGCATTGCGTAAAAAGTTCATCACCAGAATGGCCGGACGGCGTAGCCAGTTTCGTCGCGCCATCATCGCCATTCCCAGCAATACGCCCATCACCGTGGCTACGGCCATGCTGATGATGCTCATGAAAACGTTTAATGCAAATCCGCCACTTATGGGCCAGCCCGACATGCTGCCGGTTAACAGCAGCGGCAGTTTGGCGACCACCTGCATCCATTGCGAAGCGCCGTTACCGAAGGTGGTAAACACCAGCAATAGCACGCCAAAAATCGCTACGGCCTGTTTAGTCTGGCGTTTGCGCCGGATATAAAGGGCATCACTCAGCATCTCAACCTCCATTGCCATAGCCTGGATAGGCGAAAAGGCGTTCCAGAAGGGACAGGCCCCATGCCAGCAGGCTGACCAGCACCACATAAATCACCAGCACCAGCAGCATCACTTCCAGCGTGCGGAAGGTGTCGTTGTAAATTTGTCCGGCGGCATACATCAATTCTGGAACGGTGATCACCGACGACTGCGACGTCGTCTTGAACAAGTTGGTCAGCACATTGGTTAACGCCGGTAAACAAACGCGTGATGCAATCGGGACCTGAACGTGACGAAACAGCCCAAATCGGGTATAACCCAGCGCCCGCGCGGCTTCCAGCGTGGCTTTAGGTACCGCTTCAATACCCGAACGAAAGGCTTCCACGCACAGCGCGCCGCCAAACAGGCTCAGCGATACACAGGCCGAGGCAAAGGCGCTGAACAGCGGCTTTTGCAGGCCAGTGATCGGATCTTCCACCGTGAATCCCAGCTGCGTCAGGGTGAAATAAAAGAACAGCATTTGCAGCAGCGGAGGCGTATTGCGAAACAGCTCGACGAACAGTTCAATCAGCGCATCCAGCCAGGCGACCCGTAAAGTCAGCCCCAGCGTTGCTACCAGTCCGATAACAATGGCGAACAGCGAAGAAATAACCGCCAGTTCAATGGTTATCCCCACGCCTTTAAGCAGCCACTGCTGGTAGACCGGATCAAGAAGCCAGGTGTAATCGAGTCCAGCCATAAGTCGTGCTCCCGCTGATTATTTTGCCGCAGCGCGGGCGGCTTCGGCGCGTTTCGCGATATAGTCAGAAGCGGGCATATCGAACTGTTTTTCCCAGGCGATCAGTTTGTTTTCACCTTCGGTTTTGACAATCGCCGCGTTGACCGCCTTCAGGAAGGCGTCATCACCTTTGCGCACGCCACCGGCCATCGGCAGGAACTCATAGGGCTGAATAGCTATCTTGTAGCCTTTCCAGTCGGGCTGTTCGAGCTTGTTGCGCAGCGTCATATCGTCAAAGGCCATTGCCACGCAGCGGTTATCCTGCAAGGCACGATAGGCTTCCGGCAGGGCGGTAAAGTTCACCAGATTAATTTTGTATTTTTCAGTCAGCAGCTTGTTGTAGTACGACCCTTGAATGCCGCAAACATTTTGCCCGGCGAGCTGATCCCATTGGGTAAACTTGGCCTCTTTACGGGCAATCACCGAGGCTCCAGCAGCCGACACATAAGGCACGGTAAAGTCGATCTCTTTTGCGCGCTCAGGGGTGACGCCCAGCGTTGCCATAATCAGGTCGATCTGTCCGGTTTGCAGAAACTGAATACGGTTGGAGGCATTGACCGGCACCAGTTTTATCTTGTCAGGGGAGCCCAACAACTGATCGGCAATAGAGCGCGCCAGCTGGATCTCGAAGCCGTCTGTCTTGCCCTGAGCATTCATAAAACCGTAGGGCGGGTAGTCATTTTTGACGCCGACGGTCAGCACGCCCCGGCTTTTGATATCACTCAGCGTATCGGCATGAGCCAACATGGGTGCCAGAACCAAAATAGAGGCAGCGACGGTGCGAAGCAGTGTGCGATGTTTTTTCATGGTGTTGGGCCTTATCGTTGTGTGTGATGCAAATTGACGGAGCGCCGGGGACTAAATGATCAAACTAATGCGCATGGCATCGAACATAGCGGCGTGAATATCACGACTTGCCAACGCGTCGCCGATGCGGAAAATGGCAAATTCGCCAGGTTGAGGGTTAAAAATCGGTTGCGGATTGAGGTCGACAAATGCTTGCCAGTCGGTTTGGCCGCGGTTGTAAGCCCGTGATTTCAAACGGTGGAAAAGCGTGTCGTCCGGGATGGAGCCGTGTTCGACCACAACCTGATCCACTTCACGAACGCATTCCTGCTCTGAAAACTGATTTCTCAGCGTTGCCTTTAGACTGCCGTTTTTGTTGCGAACCAGCTCCACAAGCTGGTGGTCTGGCGTGATAATTCCGCCGAGCTGATAAATATTTCTCAAGTGAATCGCATAGTTAGAGGCGGTCATCTCCACGCCCAGCCGGTTTTCTGGCGTAACGATTTCCACCCGGCTGCCGTCGCGCAGCATTTTTTCCGCACACGACGGGCCCGGGTTGTAGCCGTTGTCGTCGAAAAGTAAAACGCGAGCGGCGGCTGCGACATCACCGGCCAGAATAGCCCGCGCACTCACCGCCAGTTCATGACCTGGAAATCGCCCAAGGCTTGCAGTGCCGCCGGTCGCGATAATCACGACGTCAGGATGGCAGTCCAAAATATCCTGCTCTGTGGCGTGAACGGAAAGTCGCAGGTCAACGCCGCGATTTTGAATCTGTAACAGCAGCCAGCGCGGAATATCCGCCAGCTGCGCGCGCCATCCCCCTTTCGCAGCAATCAATGTCTGGCCTCCGACGGCGTTCTGCGCTTCAAACAGGGTGACCTGATGTCCGCGCTCCGCACAGACACGAGCCGCCTCCAGCCCGCCCGGACCCGCGCCGATAATAACCACCTTTTTTTGATGCTCGGCAGGCGTAATTTCCTGCGGCAGGGTAGTTTCGCGACCGGTTGCCACGTTGTGCAGGCAAAGCGATTGTCCACCCAGATGCAGCCGCTCAACGCAGTAATTTGCGCCGACGCAAGGGCGGATATCCGCGCTTCGCCCGCTCAGCGCTTTTTTTACCAGATGCGGATCGGCGATGTGCGCACGGGTCATGCCGACCATATCGATCTGGCCGCCGTTAACCGCCTGCGCGGCCTGCTCCAGCGTTAAAAAACGTCCGGCGTGGAAGACAGGAATACCCGCAGCGCGACGCATCGCGCCAGCGAGATCGACATAAGGATGTGGCGGCGCCCACATTCCGGGAATCGACCGCGCCAGTCCCATCGGCGAGGCGTTTTGCGCAGTAGAAATCGTCAGAAAATCCACCAGCCCAGATTGGCCAAACAGCGTGGCGATTTCCAGGCACTGTTGGTGAGTCAGGCCATCGGCAATCATCTCATCACTAGGCAGGCGCAGCCCGGCTACATAATCCTCACCGGCATATTTCCTTATCGATTCAAAGACCTCGAGGCCGAAGCGTGCACGGTTTTGCAACGAGCCGCCATAGTTGTCGGTGCGCTGATTGGTGGCCGGAGAAAGAAACTGGCCTATCAGATGCGCCCCGGAGCTGATGATTTCTACTGCATCAATATCGCCTTCACGACAGCGTCGCGCAGCCTGTCCGAAGTCATCCACCACGCGGCGAATATCGAAGATGTCCATTTCGCGGGCGAAAGAACGGTGGGCAAATTCTTTCAGTGGGGAAGGGGCGATCGGTGCCAGCCAGGGATCGACGTCATAACGGGATCGATGACCAAGATGGCTGAGCTGGCACATCAGTGCGGTGCTGTGTGGGTGGATTCGCGCGGCAAATTGGCGGAATGCCGGGATGATTTCATCAGAGGCGACTGAGATTTGCCGCCATTGCCCTGCAGGGGAATCCATAGAAACCGATGAAGACCCGCCAAAGCTGGTCATTGCCAGGCCGCCTTTGGCTTTTTCTTCATGGTAGGCAATATATTTTTCACCCGGCTTACCGGCGACCGCATAGCCCGGCGCATGGCTGGTGCTCATTATGCGATTTTTGAGCGTCAGCCCCTTGATGCTAAAAGGGCTGAATAGCGTGGTTAAATGTTCCGGTAGAGATGCCTCTTTGGCTTGCTGATAATCAAATGCCTGGGTCATGGTTTGCCTACCTGTACACAGTAAATGATGTCGCCTGGTTGTCATTTGAATGTGATGTATGCTAAATCTTGTGTCAATAAAAAACCACATACCGAAATCTTATGTTAGTTTGTTTCATAATATGGAATTAATTGCATTAAGGTGGAGAGTCAGATGAGCGAATCGACGGGAAAAAATGGGGTTCAACTGCTCGACCGGGCGGTGCTGCTACTCGATCTGGTCGCGAGTGCAGGCAGCGAAGGGGCGACGTTGAAAACGCTGTGCGAACTTTCCGGACTAAACAAGGTGACCTGTCACCGCATTCTCAACTCGTTGGTGGACCACGGATTTCTAAACAAAATGCAGGGTGGAAAACACTATCGTCTCGGCACCAAGTTGCTGATATTAGGCGTAAAGGCTGCTAATGGCCCCGGTTTGCGCAGTCACTTCCAACCCGCACTTGAACATATTCGCCAGCTAACCGGTGAAACGGTCATGTTGATGGCCCGCGACAAAGACGATTCCGTCTGCATTGACCGTTTTGACGGTGATTTTCAAATGCAAACCTTAACCGGATCGATCGGCGGTTTTGTGCCACTTGGCGTAGGCCCAGGCAGTCTGGCAATCCTGTCTTTTTTGCCTCCTGACGAACGCCAACAGATCCTCGCGCGCAATATTCCGCGCATGAAAGGTTACCCGGTGCTGACGCCAGAACGCGTCACTCGATGGATAGAAGAAACGGCAGAACAGGGCTTTGCCATTGATTCCGGTGAACTTATTCCGGGAATTGCCGGTATTGCGGTACCGGTCACCGTGCCTGGAACAGGTACCGTCGCCTCACTGGGCCTGACCCTGCTTTCCCCCCGCCTGACGCCGGAACTGATCGCCCGGCACGTAGCCCTTTTGCATCAAGAGGTCGCTAAAATCGTGCCTATACTTAACCCGCTGGATAAACGACTCAGCTCGCCTGAACGGGTATCCGCTCGCTAAACCATTGATTATCAATTTGTTCACTTTTAAAGGGAGTAAACCAATGAGCAATAGTTCACGACGAGTCGCCATGATTAGCGGAGCCAGCCGGGGAATTGGCGCGGCGATAGCCAAAAACCTGATCGCCAACGGGTGGGATGTCAGCCTTGGCTGCCGCAAGCCAGAAGAGGTTGCCAATGACCATCCAGAGCGGCAGTTAGTCTGCCGGTTTGACGCATTTAACCCGCAAACCGAAGACCAATGGGTAGCGGCAACTATTGAAAAGTTCGGCAAAATCGATGCGATTGTGCATAACGCCGGAGTGATGTTGCCGGTATCGGTGCTTAATGCTACCGACGAAGAATTCGACCAGACCTTTGATACCAACGTGAAATCCCCGATGCGTCTGAGCCGCAAAGTCTGGCCACATCTGGTCAATAGCGGTCAGGGCCGTGTTGTGATGCTGGTTTCTCTATCGGGTAAGCGCGTCAAAGGGGAACGTTCAAGCCTCTATTCGATGAGCAAATTCGCCGCGCTGGCGTTGGCCCACGGTTTGCGCCGCATTGGCGACGAGTCAGGGATCCGTTGTACCGCCATTTGTCCGGGCTTTGTTGCTACCGATATGGGAACGGCACTCTCCAGCGCCGAACCCGAAAAAATGACTCAGCCAGAGGATCTGGCGCATCTGGTGCGCACCGTTCTGGAGTTGCCAACCACCACCAGCATCGCCGAAATCCCGGTAAACTGGACGGTAGAAGACCAATATTAATCTCTTATTTTTCAATTTATTGAGGTAGGTAATGGGACCAATCGTTGATGTTGTGCCTTCTTCAGCGGATTTTCCGCGCCAGGCTGAGGTGGTGGTCATTGGCGGCGGGATTGTCGGCATTGCTACGGCGCTAGCTCTGGTAAAGCAAGGGGTGCCAACCGTATTACTGGAAAAAGGCACCGTTGCCGCCGAGCAGTCCAGCCGCAACTGGGGCTGGTGTCGCCGCACCGGACGTGATATTCGCGAGCTGCCGCTGATTAACGCCAGCATGCAACTTTGGGAAACCATGAACCAAACCACCGGTCGCGAGACCGGCTTTCGTCGTCAGGGAATTATCTACAGTTCGCGCACTGAATTGCAGCGCGAACGCCACCTGCGCTGGATTGAACAGGCCAGGCAATACGATATCGACAGTCAGATGCTAAGTCCGGCGCAACTTACTGCGCGGGTTCCAGGCCTGGCTCCCAGCTACCCTGGGGCATTGTTTACCGAGGCCGACGGGCGCGCCGAACCGCAAAAAGCAGCTCCCGCTATGGCAATGGCGGCTCTCGAGGCGGGATTAAATCTGCAACAGCACTGCGCCGTGCGCAGCATTGAGCGCAGCGCTGGGCGGGTTAGTCAAGTGGTGACCGAGCACGGGGCGATAAACTGCCAATCGGTGGTCATCGCCGGTGGGGCATGGTCGCGACTGCTGCTACAGGGCTGTGGCATCGATATTCCTCAGCTTAAAGTGCTTTCAACGGTGATGCGCACCCGGCCGCTGGAGGCTGATATTGCTTCCTGTGTCAGTCTGGGCAGCGTAGCACTACGCAAACGTCTGGACGGTGGCTGGACCATCGCCAGTTCCGCTACCAACGTAGTCGATATCACTCCGGATTCACTGCGCTTTATGAAACTGTTCATGCCGGCTTTTAAGGTTGAACGTGGGGCATTGAAGCTGAAACTGGGCGCGAGATTCCTGGAAGAGGCTCTGCATTGGAAGCCCGGACATGCGGATAAAACCTCGATTTATGAGCAAATCCGCGTTCTCGATCCCTCGCCGCATCAGCCTTCTTTACTGCAAATGGTGGCCGATCTGAAACGAGCGTTACCCGCCTTCGACGGATTACAGGTTGCGCAAAGTTGGGCAGGGTTAATCGATACTATGCCGGATGCTATTCCAGTGATATCTGGTGTTGACCGGGTGAACGGGCTGTATGTCGCGACCGGTTTTTCAGGGCATGGATTTGGCATCGCCCCGGCCGCGGGCCAACTGATGGCAGATTTAGTGCAAAACAGTACGCCGATAGTCGATGCTACGCCTTTCCGCCTGTGGCGTTTCACGGTCGGGGATCGGATCGGTGCCCAACTTTGGCTTTGAAGTTTGCTGAAT
>CAWUIY010000167.1:0-10354 GCA_963922555.1 uncultured Serratia sp.
GCGGTCAGTAATCCCATGGCGATATTAAAGGTGTACCAGGCTCGGCGGCTGCTCAACAGGCGACCAATCACCGTGCCAAAGCCCAGCCAGATAATCCCTGACACCAGATTGACGATAAACACGCCCAGGCTGATAGCCGCAACCGAGTGGTTATACTGCGCCCCGGCGAGGCTAAAGCTTGCCACCGCGCCCAGGCCCATCAGCCAGGCCTTGGGGTTCAAGAACTGCAATAGCCAGCCCTGATAGAGGCGGATCGGCTTCGCCTGTTTTGCATCAGTTTCCAGCGTTTCATAGGCCGAGGTGGCAATCTTCCACGCCAGCCACAGCAGATACAGGCTACCCAACACTTTAAGGATGGTGTGCAGTGCCGGATACAGCAAAATTAAACTGCCAACGCCAAACGCCACCAGCAATACGATACTTTGCATGCCGAGCATGATGCCGAGCATCAGCCACAGCGATCGCATAAAGCCGAAATTCGCCCCGGAGGTGGTTAACAACATATTATTAGGACCCGGCGTAATCGCAGCGACCCACAAAAATCCCAGCATCGAAAGAAATAAACTAAGTTCCATTTAAAAAGGTGCTCCTCACCCCCAACCATTGTGCAATTAGCAGTGAAGCTATCAGTGTGGTATTGGTAGTACAAGCGTCCTTCACGAGATTTTTTACTGCAAAATGGCTGAAAATTTTCATCCCCTGCGTGGTGCTAGCAATCCGCATCTGCAAACGCTGTTGCCCCGACTGGTCCGACGGCACGTAAAGCTAAAGCCGGTCTGGCAAAGACTCGATCTCCCTGATGGAGATTTCATCGATTTAGCCTGGAGTGAAGATCCGCAAACGGCCAGACACAAGCCACGCATGGTATTGTTTCACGGCCTGGAAGGCAGCTTTACCAGCCCCTACGCCCACGGGCTGTTAGAAGCCTGGAAAAACAAAGGCGGCCTCGGCGTGGTGATGCATTTTCGCGGCTGCAGCGGCGAGCCAAATCGATTGCAGCGCATCTATCACTCCGGTGAAACGGAAGACGCGCGTTACTTTCTCAGCTGGTTGAATGAAACCTATGGTGATGCCCCGACCTCGGCGGTAGGGTTTTCACTGGGCGGTAACATGCTGGCCTGTTATCTCGGCGAGGAAGGGGATAATTGCCGTCTCAGGGCCGCGGTAATCGTCTCCGCGCCTTTGATGCTTGAACCCTGCGCTTATCGGCTAGAAAAAGGGTCTTCGCGGATTTATCAACGCTACTTGCTCGATCAGCTCAAGGCTAACGCCCGCCGCAAGCTGATAAAATATCCTGGCACGCTGCCGGTCACGCTGGGGCAATTAAAATCCATGCGCCGCATTCGCGAATTCGACGACGCAATCACTTCAAAAGCCCACGGTTTCCGAAACGCGCTAGACTATTACCGACGCTGTAGCGGCATGCCACTGCTGCCAAAAGTGAAAGTTCCGCTGCTGATTATCCACGCCAAAGACGATCCGTTTATGACCGATGCGGTGATCCCCAACGCTCAGGACCTGCCGCCTGAGGTAGAATATCAGCTGACCGAGCACGGCGGACACGTCGGCTTTGTGACAGGCAGTTGGCTGAATCCGGTGATGTGGCTGGAACAGCGCATCCCCGACTGGATCGCCCCGCGCCTGACGCCCAAACTTTAGATTGAGAACAGAAACAGAAATGATTATTCCCTGGAAAGAGTTACCGCCGGAAACGCTCGACAGCATTATCGAAGCTTTTGTACTGCGTGAGGGCACCGATTATGGCGAGCAAGAGCGCACGCTGGCGCAAAAAGTCGAGGACGTCCGCCGCCAGCTGAAAAGTGGCGACATCGTGCTGGTATGGTCAGAGCTACACGAAACCTTGAATATCATGCCGCGTGGGCAGTTCCGCGCCGGCGAGGAAGAAATCGAGAGACCCGATTACTAAGCCTTCCGATTTGAAGTTTGCCTTAATAAAGCGGGTTATTGTCTCACCGCCTGCTGGTTTCAGAACGCGCTGGCCCGCCACCGGCGGCGTTTAAAGCGATCGCTACCCGCACGCTCAGCCAGACTGTTGGCCGCCCGCTTTGATCGAAGTAACACAGCGTGCTCATTGATGGCGGTAAACTTGCCGTCGCGCAGTAACGGTTTACCATCGACAAACACGTCAGTCACCTCGTGCCCCAGCGCCGAATAGACCAGCGAAGACACCGGATGGTGCACCGGCGTCATTGCCGGGTGATCGGTGCCAACGACCACAATATCGGCTTTTTTACCCACCTCAATTGAGCCAATCAGATGTTCCAGCCCGATAGCGCGTGCACCGTCGATGGTCGCCATTTCCAGCACTTTTTCAGCCGTCATGAGGGTCGGATCGCGATGAACCCCCTTCTGCAACAGCGCAGCCATTTTCATTGCCTGAAACAGGCTGTGATTATTGCTGCTCGCCGGGCCGTCAGAACCTAGCCCCACGGTAATGCCCGCCGCCAGCATCTCGGGTATTGGCGCGACGCCGGAGGCCAGATACATATTGCTGCAAGGATTGTGCGATACGCGAACGTCGTGATGTTTCAGCGCGCGAATATCACGGCTGCTGCACTGCACACAGTGAACGGCGAGCACGTCAGAGCCGAGAAAACCTATCTCGCTGAGGAACTCGGTATCGGTGCTCTGAAAACGCAGCTGCGACTGCGAAATTTCAAAATCGGTTTCTGCTACATGGGTAGTGATCAATGCCCCGGTTTCATCAGCCAGCTCGCGGGTGCCGCGCAGCACTTTTTCGTCCAGCGCCCAGATCATGCTCGGTGCAATCCCTACCCTGACTCGACCTGCAGGCCGATTGAACTGGTAAATCAGCTTTTTTGCGTCGCCCAGTGCCTGTTCAGGGGATTCAATCAGCTGGGAGGGAATGCCATGCTCCTCGCCGGTGGTCAGAAATCCGCGACAGACATGGCCGCGAATGCCGGTTACCTGGAAGGCTTCGACCACTTTGGCGGTTAATCCAGGGCGTGGATGGGCATACATAAAATCGACCAGCGAGGTCACGCCAGAACGCAAAGACTCGATACAGCCGTGCATCGCGGCCGCCGAGACATCTTCCTCCGTCAGCTCAACCGCGCTCGGCCCGGTCATGCAGGTGAACCATTTTTTCAGCACCATATCATCCCCCAGCCCTTTCAATAGGGTCTGGAACAGATGGGTATGGGTATTGACCATGCCGGGGATGATAATCGCTTCTCGGCAGTCAATGACCTCACATTCCGGGTTACTGGCAACCAGCTGTTGCCGCGTGCCAATAGCAGTAATAAATTCTCCCTCAATCAATATGCTGGCTTCTTCCAGCACGTCGCGTTGCGGGTTCATGGTGATCACCCAGCCGTCTGCCAAAATGTATCCCATAAAGACTTTCCCCGGTCGAACGGAAGTTAGAGCGCCAGTTGGCTAACCAGCTGCTCTGAATCGGAAACAAAGCCAAAGCATTGGCGAACGTTATACAGCGTGGCATCCATGCAAAACTGCGGCGACGTCGTTGCGCAGCAGTCTTCCAGCAGCAGACAGTCGTAACCGTGGAAATTAGCATCCTGCAAGGTACAGAGCACACACTGATCGGCGTTAACCCCGGCGAACAGCAGCGTAGTGATGTTCAGATTACGCAGGATGCTATCCAGCTCGGTATCCTGAAAGCCCGACATCCGATATTTATTGACCCGAATATCGCCAGGTAGCGGGGCCAGCTCATCCACCACCGCCGCCGCCCAACTGCCGGACTCGAGCACCGGATCGCCGGAAATAGGCAACGGATCGCCCAGCCCGACGCCTTTGCCGGTAGGTTTATAAACGTGCAGCACCGCTGGGCTGAGGTTCAACCGGTCCGGCCGATTACCCCAGTTGAGCCACACCACCGGCATTTCCGCCTGACGGGCCTCGGGTAGCAGCCGCTGTAACGGAGCAATTGGCCTTCGAGCGGGCGTCACATCGACACCGATGTGCCCCAGCCAGCCTTCGGGATGGCAAAAGTCGTTTTGCATATCGATAACGATAAGCGCGGTGCGATTCAGGTCGAGCTGAATCCGCCGATCGCCATCCTGTAGCGTGGCTAACTGCGGCGGCATGCAGTCGCGTACCAGATCTACCTCGTTTGCCGACACGTGCCAGGCATTGCGCGAGCTGGAGCCGAGCGCTATCAGATCCTCTGATCGTTGGCTCATACCGCCAGACTCCCATTAACCCCACTCAGCACACGCAGGTCTTCTTCATCCAGTTCAACCGGCTCGCCGCTACGAATAAGTTCGGCAAAACCCTCATTCGGCGTCATTACCGTCAGGGTGTAGAGTTTGCCGCTGCCGGTATTGCGGATCACATGCTCATTGCCGGGATTCAGCAACAGCGCCTTGCCTTTGCTCAACGGCAGTTCTTTACCGCCACAAATCGCTACGCCCTGACCTTCCAGCACATAGAAAAATTCGTGCGCGTGGGCGTGTTCGTTTGGCGGCGTGGCACCGCCAACTTTGAAAATTTCGATCACGAAAATGTGATCGATCCGGTCCTGTTCTTTGTCGAACAGGATGGCGAAATAGTTGGTGTCCGTCGGGCTGATACGAAAAGCCGGGGCGGATTGAGCATCGGTAGCGCGAAAAATCGTGGTCATAGCTATCTCCTAAAATATCCGGACAGTGGAAACCTCCCACTGCTATTCCTTGCGGTATGGCTGAGTCAATGCGCCCGGTTGTACCGTTTTTCCTATCACCCCAGACATCGCCAGAATGGTTAACAGGTAAGGCAGCGCCAGCAGAAGTTGAGCAGGCAACACGTTATTTAACAGCTGCAACGAAAGCTGCAACGCGTCAGCTGCACCAAAGATAAAGGCGGCAAACAGCGCCTTCAACGGGCTCCAGCGGCCAAAAATGACGATCGCCAGAGCGATAAATCCCTGTCCGCTAACAATATTGTCGCGGAACAGGCCAATCTGCGCCGTCACCAGATATCCTCCCGCGAGGCCGCCGCCCAGACAGGAGAGCATCACGCCATAAGTGCGGATCCGCTGCACGTTAAGCCCGGCAGCATGCGCGGCTTTTGGATTTTCACCCACCGCACGCAGAGACAAGCCAAAGCGGGTATGAAACAGGCCCCACTGGGCGACAATGACCAGCCCCAGCGTGAGATACAGCGGCCAGGGCTGGTTAAAGAAGATCGGGCCAAGATAGGGGATTTTTTGCAGCACAGGCACCGGCAACGCATTGAACATATCCACCGTTGGCGACATTTTGTCGCCAATCACCAGGCTGTAGATATAGGTCGCCAGCCCACCGGTGAGGATGTTAAACACCATGCCGACGACTACCTGACTTGCCAGCGCGCGCAGATAAAAGAAAGAGAGCAGCAGGCTGACCACCAATCCGCCCACGCCACCGGCAAAAAATCCCAGCACGGCGGAACCGGAGTAAATAGAAACCAGATAGCTGGACAGCGCCCCCATCAGCAAGGTGCCTTCAAGGCCAATATTGAGCACGCCGGAACGCTCGGCATAAATCTCGCCCAGCGACGCCAGCAGGACCGGGCCAGCCAGACGCACGGCGGCCGCCAGCCAGGTAATGAAAAATGCGCTATCAAGATGCGTCCACAGGTTCATGATTGAGTCTCCGTGACGGTTTCCGCCGCGGGTGGCTGCACGCGTCCCGGCCAACGCAGGCGGTAATAGCGCAAGATATCACCGGCTAGAATCAGTAATACCACCAGGCTTTCGAGAATAAAGATCACCGAAGTCGGCAAGCCGCTATCGCGCTGCATCGCGCTGCCGCCAACCTGTAAACCGCCGTAGAGGATGGCCGTCGGGATCACCACCAGCGGATTAAGCCGCGCCAGCAAGGCAACGATTACGCCGACAAAACCCACCCCGCCGGACAGCCCATCCATCAGGCGATGCTGCACACCCAGCACCATGCACAGTCCTGCCAGCGCGGCCATGCCGCCGCCCAAAAATACTGCCAGCATCTGGCGACGAACGACATTGATACCGCCATAGCGCGCCGCTTTGGCATTCATCCCGCTGACGATCATTTCGTAACCGACCGGCGTTTTACGGATTAGCACCCAAACCAGCAGCGAGCACACCAGCGCGATGAGTAACCCCATGTGCGCCCGCGAACCGTGCATCAGAAACGGCAGCCAGCTTTGCATCGGCAGTAACGGCGTCTGGGGTAAATCCCCTACCGCACGCATCGGCCCGGAGACCAGATACTGCACCAGAAAAGCCGCTACATAGTTTGCCATCAGCGAAATCAGCACGTCATTGCCGCCAAAGCGCACACGCATGATGCCGACGATCCCGGCCCACAATGCCCCGGCGATAAACGCGACGATCAGCACCACCGGCCAGAAGGCCCAGACCGGCAGCGCGAACCCCATTCCCTGTGGCGTTCCCCCCAGTGCCACCCAGGAAGCGGCTGCGGCACCCACCGTGAAGCAGCCTTCGAAGCCGATATACCCCATCCCCGAACGCCAGATGACAATCGTTGCCTGAGCAATCAGGATCAGCGGAATAGCCTGTATCAGCGTCTGACCAAAGCCGCGCTGCGAACCAAACGCCTCGCTGAACAGCTCGATGAAAGCGGTAAACGGATCCGCGCCAAAAGGGATAAACAGCACCCCGGCAATGATGAATGCCAGCACCAACGCCAGCAGGGTGATACCGCCTGAGGCCAGCGAGGAATCGGCCGGTATGGCGCGTTTCTCCAGCAAAGATCTCATGACGCCTCCCGTTCCAGTTTGCCACCGGCCATCAGGTCACTGATTTGTTCTAGCGTGGCATCAGCAGCACTCAACACTCCGGCGATTTGCCCGGCATACATCACCGCAATGTTGTCAGAGAGATTCATTATTTCTTCCAGTTCGGCTGAAATCATCACAATGGCGCAGCCTTGCTGACGAGCCTCGAGCAACCCTTGCCACACGGCTTCTACCGCGCCGACATCAAGCCCGCGCGTCGGTTGCTCCACCACCAGTACGCGGGGTTTACGCATGACTTCGCGGCCAAGAATGAGTTTTTGCAGATTACCGCCGGAAAGCTTTCCTGCCTCAAAATCCACGTCGGGCGCAATCACGTTGAAGTGTTTGACGATGGACCTGGCTTGGTCGGCAATGGCTTTCGGGCTGAGGAACCAGCCTCGAGCGACTGTGTGCTGATGCTGAGCACCAAGAATGGCGTTATCAGCAATTGAAAGGCCGGTAACCGACCCCACTCCGCGCCGGTCGGCGGGGATGAACCCCATGCCTGCGGCACGACGCTGCGCCGGTGTGAAGTCGGATATGTCTTTGCCGCCCAATAAAATTCGGCCTGCTTCGATAGGCCGCAGATTGAGTAACGCATCTGCCAGCTCGGACTGGCCGTTGCCGTCGACGCCAGCAATCCCGAGAATTTCGCCAGCGCGGACCTTGAGCGCTACGCGCCAGATTTTCTGGTTTCCGGCTTCGTCGCGCATGGCAATATTGTCGATATTCAGCACTTCTTCGCCGGGCTGCTGTGGGGGTTTATCGACTCGCAGCAACACGTCACGCCCCACCATGCGCCGCGCCAAATCGGTTTCAGAGGTCTCTTTTACCGCCACGTTTTCGACCATTCTGCCGCTGCGCATCACTGACACGCTGTCGGCCACTGCCATGATTTCATAGAGTTTATGCGTCACAATAACGATCGAGCGTCCATCTTCTTTCAGCGACGTCAGGGTGGCAAATAGCCCGTCTTTTTCACGTGGTGTCAGCACGGCGGTGGGTTCATCAAGGATCAGCACCTTCGCGTTGCGATAAAGCAGCTTGAGGATTTCAACCCGCTGCTGCACGCCAATAGGCAAATGTTCAACGCGGGACCAGGGATCGACCGCCAGTCCGTGGCGATCTGAGATTTGCTGTAGACGCCTGGCTGCGGCATGCAAATCAAGATAGCCGCTGCGATTTTCTTTAAGCCCCAAAATGACGTTTTCGACCACCGTCATCGGTTGTACCAGCATAAATTCCTGATGCACCATACCAATGCCAAGCGCGATAGCATCCCCTGGATCGCGGATGTTGGCCTTTTGCCCGTCAACCAAAATCTCCCCTTCATCGGCCTGATACATGCCATAAAGGATCTGCATCAGCGTACTTTTGCCCGCGCCGTTTTCTCCCAATAGCGCAACGATTTCGCCATCGCCGATAGACATATCGACGTGATGATTGGCGTTCACCTTGCCGAATCTTTTGGTGATGCCTTTCAGCTCAATCATCTGCACCCTTCCTCATTGCGGCGTGGCTCAGGCTTTGACCAGTGACTGTACGTTGATTTTGCCTTCAGAAAGCTGGGTCCAGATATCCTGGAATTTGGCCCACTGTTCGGCAGTAATCAGCTTGCTGTTGTAGGCTGTGTCGCCGTAAATCGGTAACCAGCCTTTAGAAACCGGCGGGCGAAACTCCTGGCCACCGAGGAATTTTTTATCCTGTACGCTGTGCGCAACCTGCTCGATAACCCACGGCAGATTGGTCTCGAAACTGGTGGCGATAAATTCTGGCGCGATGCTTTTCTGGTCGGCGTAGCAGCCGATAGCTTTGACTTTTGCCGCTGCCGCGCCCTGAATCGCGCCCAGACCGGTAACGTCCGCGGTGTGCCAGATAACATCGGCCCCGTTGCCAATCATGGTGCTGGCAGCCTCGCGACCTTTCGCAGCATTGTTATAATCGCCGGTCACGATGCCCAAACCGGTTATACCCGGCCGCGTTTTCTCTGCTCCGGCAATAAAGGCGTGCATCATGCCGTTCTGGCTTGGGTTATCGCCCCCACCGACATAGCCCACCGCTTTGCCCTTTTCAGAAATGAGTGCCGCTAACGCACCCGCACCGTAAGCCGCGTTCATATAGGCCAGATTCATAAATTCGGTATTATCCGGTGCTTTTTCGGAAGGCTTAAAGGTCGTGGCAAAGAAGTAGGTATCAGGATACTGCGGGCCGACCTGCTCGAAATCGGAACCATACTCGAAGCTGTGGCCAATGATCAGGTTGTAGCCGTCATCGGCATAGCCACGGGTGACCTGATCCATTTGCGCCTGCGGTACGCTTTCACTAAAGGCGACTTTGAAACCCTGGGATTTCAGCGTCTGAAGCCCCTGGTAAGCAAGCTGGTTCCAGCCGCCATCCGCCACGGAACCCGGCAAAATCAGGGCGATTTTCACTTCTTCGCCTGCCGCAAAAGCCCGACGGGAAAACAGCGGTGCAGCAAATGGAATCAACATCATGCTTGCCAAACCGGTGGCAAATTTACGGCGCGAAATACCTGACATAAGCGTTACTCCCCCCAAGAATAGGCCTTCAGTTATGCCTAGAATTTCGATACCTTAAAAGCACAGTTTTTCGTACTCAGCGATGCCTTTTTAGCAACGCTTGCTGAAAATAGCGTCATTTGTCTTTGCGGAGATCATTCATGCTGCAACACCGGTTGTTGATGTATCTCGATCAGGTCGCCCGTGCGGGTTCGATTCGTAAGGCTGCGGCGCGACTGCATATTTCCGCCTCGGCGATTAATCGGCAGATATTGGCTCTGGAGGATGAACTCGGTACGCCGCTGTTTCAGCGTCTGCCGCGAAAAATGGTGCTGACCGCGGCCGGAGAAGTGCTGATTCATCACGTTCGCCAGAGCTTCAAAGAGCTGGAATGGGCGCAGGTAAAGATTGAAGAACTTAAAGGATTACGGCGCGGTGAGGTGACGATCGCCATGATGAGCGGGCTGGCGGCCAACCTTATCCCGCGCATGGCCAGCGAGTTTCGCCGCGCCAATCCACGAGTGAAGCTGATCCTGCGCCAACTGACCAACGGCGATGAAATTATGGCCGCGGTTGAATCTGGCGAAGCGGATCTGGGGCTGGGATTTGATTTTGACCTGCCGCCCACACTGCGAGTGATTGCCAGCGCCGCCGGGAGATTGGGCGCGGTGGTCGCGCCGGGGCATCCGCTGGCGGATAAAACCAGCCTGCGCATTAGCGACTGCATCGCCTATCCGATTATTATTGCCGACAAGAGCACGGTGATCCGCCCGTATCTCAATGATGTTTTTGCCAAGGCGCTGGTCACTGTCCATCCGGTGATTGAAACCAATTCAATTGAGGTGATGCGCCACGCGGCGATGGTCGATCAAGGGCTGACCTTTTTGACCCCGTTTGATATTGAATTCGACCAACGCGCGGGCCGGCTGATTTATATTCCGGTGAGAGAACTGGCTCAGCAGACCCAGCGTCTGATGCTAATTGGGCACGACAGAGGCACCAGCGCGATTGGCAGCGTGCTGGCGGAAACGGTCAAAAGCATGATGTCGGCCAGCAGCTAATGGCTGGCAGTCAAGCTGCTACTTCGCATT
>CAWUIY010000168.1:0-10320 GCA_963922555.1 uncultured Serratia sp.
AACCTGTGCAAACAGGTCAACGAGTTTGGTGCCACCACGTGTCGTCGCTGTGGTTGGCTGGACATTGTGGCCGTGCGCCGCGCGGTGCAGATCAACTCGCTCTCTGGCTTCTGTATGACCAAGCTGGACGTGCTTGATGGTTTGAAAGAGGTGAAGCTGTGTGTTGGCTATCGCCTGCCAAACGGCAAAGAAGTCACTACTACGCCGCTGGCGGCCGAAAATTGGGAAGGCATCGAACCCATTTACGAAACCCTGCCGGGCTGGACGGAAACGACATTTGGCGTTAAATCGCTGGAAAAACTGCCTCAGGCCGCACGTGACTACATTAAACGTGTGGAAGAGCTGACCGAAGTGCCGGTGGATATCATCTCTACGGGTCCTGACCGCAGCGAAACCATGATTCTGCGCGATCCGTTTGACGCCTAATCATTCGGCTTGCCATCGGGCAACCAAGACGGCAAATCCGCTAAAAACCGGGCAATGTGCCCGGTTTCTTTTTGTGGCGGATAGACCACCCAATAGAGTAATCTTTAATAACCCATCATATAGGAATCTATTGGGTATCATCGCATTAGGGACGCTGTCATCATAAATGCGAAAAAAACGGGGTAAAGTACCCACAGGTGAACAGGTTAGCCTACCGCCGTAGACCACTTTCTTGATGAGTTGAATCAAGGCACGTTGACCAAGAAGGTCAAAGATGATGCTCAACTCTACAAATTATTGCTTGTTGAAACATAGACTTTCAACAAACTGCTGATGACAACGGAGGAACCGCTATGTCACAAGATCCATTCCTGGAACGAGAAGCAGAAAAATACGAATCGCCTATCCCCAGCCGTGAATTTATTCTCGAACATCTTGGTAAGCGCGAAACGCCTGCCAGCCGCGAAGAGCTGGGTAATGAACTGAATCTTTCTGGTGAAGAGCAGCTTGAAGCGCTGCGTCGTCGACTGCGCGCCATGGAGCGTGATGGTCAGTTAGTCTTTACTCGTCGCCAGTGCTATGCGCTGCCGGAACGTCTGGATTTGCTAAAAGGCACCGTTATTGGCCACCGCGATGGCTATGGTTTCCTGCGCCTTGAGGGCGTGAAAAAAGACGACGTTTATCTTTCCGCCGAGCAGATGAAAATGTGTATCCACGGTGACGTGGTACTGGCTCAGCCGGTTGGAACCGATCGTAAGGGTCGCCGCGAAGCGCGCATTGTTCGCGTGGTGGTGCCTAAAGTTAGCCAGATCGTCGGCCGCTACTTTACCGACGCAGGTGCCGGTTTTGTGGTACCTGACGACAGTCGTCTCAGCTTCGATATCCTCATCCCGGCGGACGGCGTCAACGGCGCGCGCATGGGTTATATGGTCGTAGTTGAGCTGACCCAGCGTCCAACGCGTCGCACCAAGGCTGTGGGGAAAATCGTCGAAGTGCTCGGCGATAAGATGGGAACCAGCATGGCGGTTGATATCGCGCTGCGCACCCATGAAATTCCGCACGTCTGGCCGCCGCAGGTTGAGAAACAGGTTGCAGGCCTGAGTGAAGAAGTGCCCGAGGAAGCCAAAAAAGGCCGCGTTGATCTGCGCAATCTGCCTCTGGTCACTATCGATGGCGAAGATGCGCGTGACTTCGATGACGCCGTATACTGCGAAGCAAAACGAGGCGGTGGTTGGCGTCTGTGGGTTGCGATTGCCGATGTCAGCTATTACGTGCGTCCTGGTACTGCACTGGATGACGAAGCGCGCAGCCGTGCGACCTCGGTCTATTTCCCATCCCAGGTCGTGCCAATGCTGCCGGAAGTGCTGTCAAATGGCCTCTGCTCGCTGAATCCGCAGGTAGATCGCCTGTGTATGGTTTGCGAAATGACCATTTCCGCTACCGGCAAACTGACTACCTCCAAGTTTTACGAGGCGGTGATGAGCTCTCACGCTCGTCTGACTTACACCAAGGTTTGGCAGATTATCGAAGGCAATCCAGAGCTGCGCGAGCAATACGCTCCGTTGGTCAAGCATCTGGAAGAGCTGCACAAGATGTACAAAGTGCTGGATCAGGCGCGTGCCGATCGCGGCGGTATTGCTTTCGAAACCGAAGAAGCCAAGTTTATCTTCAACGCCGAACGTCGCATTGAGCGCGTTGAGGCGACAGTGCGTAATGATGCGCACAAGCTGATTGAAGAATGCATGATCCTGGCGAACATTGCCGCGGCGCGATTTGTTGAAAAACACAACGAACCTGCGCTGTTCCGCGTGCACGATCGCCCAAGCGATGACCATATTTCTGCCCTGAGAAGCGTATTGGGCGAGCTGAGCCTGACTATGGGTGGCGGCCTCAAGCCGGAGCCAAAAGACTACGCCGATATTATGGATCAGCTGAAAGATCGTCCTGACCGTGAGATGCTGCAAACTATGCTGCTGCGCTCAATGAAGCAGGCGGTTTACGATCCGGAAAACCGTGGACACTTCGGCCTGGCATTGACCTCTTACGGCCATTTTACCTCGCCAATCCGTCGTTATCCTGACCTTGCCCTGCATCGCGCGATTAAATATCTGTTAGCGAAAGAGCACGGTAATCTCAAGGATCGCTGGACGCCGACCGGCGGTTATCATAGCGATTACGAAGATATGGTAGTGTTGGGTGATCACTGTTCGACCGCAGAGCGCCGCGCCGATGAGGCGACCCGCAATGTGGCCGACTGGCTGAAGTGTGACTTCATGCAGGATCACGTCGGTGAAGTGTTCAACGGCGTGATTTCCAGCGTGACCGGCTTCGGCTTCTTTGTCCGCCTGAACGATCTGTTTATCGACGGCCTGGTGCACGTATCCTCGCTAGATAACGACTATTATCGTTACGACAACATCGGTCAGCGTTTGGTCGGTGAGTCTTCGGGCAGCGTTTATCGACTCGGTGACGCCGTAGAAATTCGTGTAGAAGCGGTGCACATGGACGAGCGTAAAATCGACTTTGCCCTGGTCTCCAGCACGCGCAAACCGCGTGGTGAAGGCAAAACGGCGCGCGATCGTGCCAAAAAAGGCGAACGTGCGATGCGCCCAACCGGTGCAGCCAACTCAGGCCGTCGTCGTTCTGTGAAAAAGAACGTCAACTTCGAGCCGGATAGCGCATTCCGTAAAGAGGGTGACAAACCGGCTAAACCGGCGAAAGCCAGAAGAACAGGCAAAGCCGAAACCGCTAATGCTGCAGCCAAGCCGGCAACCGTTAAAGCCGGCAAGGTCACCAGCGCGGTAGGCAAAGACGGAAAGCCGAAAAAAGCGAAAAAGCCTTCCGAGAAAACGCAGAAGATCGCGGCAGCCACTAAGGCCAAACGCGCGAAGAAAAAGCAGATTGAATCTTAATCTGCGCATTTATTGACTGATGGCAACCTCAGTCAATGATAGAATCGCCGTTAAGCATCACAGCTATTCATTACACATGCGGGCACCGGTTGCCCGCATTATGTTTTTTTAAAAAGCACTATTAAGAGCATCATGAGCGAAATTATTTACGGTATTCATTCCGTTAAAGCCTTACTCGACAACGATCCACAGCGCTTTCTCGAAGTCTTTATCCTTAAAGGCCGTGACGACAAGCGTTTGAAGCCACTGATTGATGAGCTGGAAGCCAGCGGCATCGTGATTCAGGTCGCCAGCCGTCAATGGCTCGACGACAAATCTGAAGGCGCGGTACATCAGGGGATCATTGCTCGTGTCAAAGAAGGACGCCAGTATCAGGAAAATGACCTTCCTGCGCTGCTTGAAAGCCTGGAATCGCCGCTGTTGCTGGTGCTCGATGGCGTTACTGACCCGCACAATCTGGGTGCCTGCCTGCGTACTGCAGATGCGGCCGGTGTGCACGCGGTTATCGTGCCTCGCGACCGTTCTGCCAAGCTGAATGCAACCGCGAAGAAAGTGGCCAGCGGCGCGGCGGAAAACGTACCGTTGATCAACGTAACCAACCTGGCGCGTACCCTGCGCTTGCTGCAAGAACACAATGTCTGGATCGTTGGCACCGCCGGTGAAGCAGACCACACGCTGTTCCAGAGCAAAATGACCGGCCCGATGGCGCTGGTGATGGGCGCAGAAGGCGAAGGCATGCGTCGCCTGACCCGTGAACACTGTGACGAGCTGATCAGCATCCCAATGGCTGGCTCTGTTTCTTCTCTGAACGTATCTGTCGCGACCGGCGTTTGCCTGTTCGAAGCCGTGCGTCAGCGTTCGGTAAAAGTGAAAGGCTAAAAGAGTTTACTCGCGGTTCGATTCTGGACCTCGTGACACTCAAATCTGCCCGTAGCCTCCCGGTTGCGGGCGTTTCCCCTGTTTGTGATCCACTCTGCGGTAAAAAGCTCAATTTTTACCATACTTAGTCCAGATGCTATGGACGACGGAGATGGCGATGAACTGGGAAACTCACCGGGTGTTTAATCAGCCCAAACCTCTAAGCAACAGCAACTTATTCCTCTCTGATACTGCTTTACGCGAGGCCGTGAACCGACATCATGCTGGTTGGGATCTCGACGTGCTCGCCTCGTTGGGGCAGCAACTCGGCTCGGTCGAATCTCTGGAGTTGGGGCGTTTGGCCAACGCCAATCCTCCCGATTTACTGCGTTTTGAACCTACTGGCGAACCGCTGGATGACGTACGTTTTCATCCTGCCTGGCATTTGCTGATGCAAGGTCTGGTGGCCAATCGCGTGCACAACCTGACGTGGGAAGAAGACGCGCGGATTGGCAGCGGTGTAGCGCGCGCCGCCCGTTTCCTGCTGCATGCGCAGGTCGAGGCGGGAACGCTGTGTCCGATTACAATGACACACGGCGCGATCCCTTTGCTGCAAGAGTCCCTTCCGACAGAATTTAAAAGCTGGCTAACGCCGCTGCTTTCCAATCGCTATGATGCCCACCTGCTTCCCGGTGATAAAAAACGCGGGCTGTTGATTGGCATGGGAATGACGGAAAAGCAGGGCGGTTCAGACGTGCTCAGCAATACCACTACCGCTACGCCATTAGACGGAGGGGGCTGCGGCGAGGCTTATCGGCTGGTGGGGCATAAATGGTTCTTCTCGGTGCCGCAAAGCGATGCCCATTTGGTGCTGGCGCAGGCGCCGGGCGGGTTATCCTGCTTCTTCCTGCCGCGTATCTTGCCAAACGGTGAGCGTAATCACGTGCGTATCCAGCGTTTGAAGGACAAGCTTGGCAACCGCTCGAACGCCAGTAGCGAGGTCGAGTTTTTTGATGCCGTAGGCTGGTTGTTGGGTGACGAGGGCGAGGGCGTGCGGCATATCCTTAAGATGGGCGGCCATACTCGGTTCGACTGTGCGCTGGGCAGCCACGCGATGATGCGCCGCGGATTTTCCGTCGCGCTTTACCATGCCTTCCAGCGACAGGTGTTTGGCAAGTCGCTCATCGATCAGCCCTTGATGCGTCAAGTACTAAGCCGCATGGCGTTGCGTCTTGAGGGACAAACTGCGCTGCTGTTTCGACTGGCACACGCCCGTGGTGACAGCAGCAATCCGCAGGAGCAGGTCATTGCCCGGCTGCTCACTCCGGCAGCAAAATTTGAGGTTTGCCGACAGGGGATGCCGTTTATCGCCGAAGCCATGGAAGTGCTGGGTGGCATAGGCTATTGCGAAGACAGCGAACTTCCTCGCCTGTACCGTGAGATGCCGGTGAACAGTATTTGGGAAGGCTCCGGCAATGTGATGTGTCTGGATGTGCTTCGCGTGCTGAAGAAAATGCCCGCAGCGCTGGAGGAGGTTGAGATGCGCCTGCACCAGGTGCGTGGGCAGAATCGGCTTTTCGACAAGGCGGCGCGCCAGTTTGTACATCGCCTGAACAGGGCTGATGAGGCGCAGGGGCGGATCATCACCAGTCAGCTCTTCAATCTTCATGCGGCGGCAGAAATGCTCGAGGTTTCTTCGCCGCCGTTGGCCGATGCCTGGTGTCGTATGACGCTGGATGAGCGTGGCGATTCCCTGATAGACGATCGCCTGTGCCAACAGCTGATCGAGCGGGCCATCGGGGCGCAATAGAAGCAAGGGCAAGCGTATTAAAAGGCCATACGCTTTAGCCTGTTAGGATTTTATTTATAAAGAATCGCTTCCGAATACCAGCGGCCCGGCCGAATCGAGTCGCTGATCAGCAGAATCAGATAATAATGCGCCCCTGCCTCATTGGCCTTGCGATGAATGGCGCGTTCGACATCCATTGGACTGCCCACGACGTCGGCAGAGACCTTGCCGATTTTGGTTAGCGTCGTCGTCTGCGCCCGTAACACTTCCTGCGCTTTATCAGTCGGTGGAGGAGGCGGTTCTGGTGTGGTTTTCAGCAGGCTACAGGCGTTGAGCATGCAAAGTAAAAGCAGTGCACCAAGGCAACGCTTAATCATGGCAAAGCTGATTTTCATAGTGGCATTCCCCAGAGTTCCTGATTAAGTGTAGACCGGCGCTGATTAGTCTGGCGAGTGCCGAAGTGTGTCAATTATCTCTCATTATTGGGTTTTGTTTTAACCCCTTTCAACCGGTTATAAAACATAGCAAAAAGATAGTGGTGGCATTTTCTCAGCCGGATAAACTGAACGCGTTAATTCGAGGCACCTCACCCAGCCGGGCCTGGGAAACTAAGGAGCGAGAGATGGTTGAATTGTTCGAGGAAGAGGTTGAGGGTATTCAGATAATTCACGCGGTTCCTGCCGGGAAATATCATGAATTGCTGCCGACCGTGTTCTTCTATCACGGGTTTACCTCTTCGAAAGAAATCTATTCCTACTTTGGTTATACCCTGGCTAAAGCCGGATTTCGCGTGATCCTTCCCGATGCGCTGATGCACGGCGCTCGCGCCGAGCCGGACCAAGGCGTATTGCTGAAGAATTTCTGGCGTATTCTGCAAAACAATGTGACCGAGCTAGCTCTGCTGAAAGAAACTTTTGTTGCGCGTGGGCTGGCCGATGAAAAACGGCTTGGCGTCGGCGGCGTGTCGATGGGCGGCATGACGACTATGGCAGCGCTGGTGCATTATCCGTGGGTAAAGGCGGCAGCCAATCTGATGGGATCAGGCTATTTCTCGTCGCTTTCCGACTCTTTATTCCCTTCCTACGGTGCCGATACCGAGCTGTCGCGTGAAGATTTTGAACGGCAAACCGCATTGCTTTTGAGTCTGGATATCAGCAATAAAACCTCACTGATCGCTAAAAAGCCGCTGTTCGTCTGGCATGGCGAGAAAGATGATCTGGTGCCTTATATTGAAAGTCTAAAACTGAAACAGGCGCTGGAATCTTTTAATCAGGCCGCGAATCTGACGTTTATCAGCGAGCCGCAGGCGGGTCACAAGGTTTCCGTCAATGGATCCATTCACGCGACCGATTTCTTTGCCACACATCTATGATGCTGTCTTAAAAACGCTGGCAGATCAGGCAAAACGGCAAAATTTGCTGCGTAGAAAAATTAATCAGATTGGGTCCTTGAGTTTCTTGGCTCACAGTCATATAATTGCGCGTCATTTTTTCAGCCGTACACATAACACGTTCCTTGCTTCCATGGGCCACGGTTGACCCTGACAGGAGGCTGAATAATCCGTAAGGAGCAATTCTATGCGTCATTACGAAATCGTATTTATGGTTCACCCTGACCAAAGCGAACAGGTTCCGGGCATGATCGAGCGTTACAGTGCAACCATCACTAACGCTGCTGGTCAGATTCACCGTCTGGAAGACTGGGGCCGTCGTCAGCTGGCTTACCCGATCAACAAACTGCACAAAGCCCACTACGTTCTGCTGAACGTTGAAGCTCCGCAGGAAGCGATCGATGAGCTGGAAACTAACTTCCGCTTCAACGACGCCGTTATCCGTAGCATGGTTATGCGCACTAAACACGCGGTAACTGAAGCTTCACCAATGGTTAAAGCGAAAGACGAACGCCGTGAGCGTCGTGAAGATTTCGCCGAAGCTAACGATGATTCCGAAGCTGGGGATTCTGAAGAGTAATATTTGTGATGACTAATCGCCTGGAGTTGTCTGGTACTGTGTGCAAGACCCCCATTCGTAAAGTCAGTCCATCGGGTATTCCTCACTGCCAGTTTGTGCTTGAGCACCGCTCGCAGCAACAGGAAGCCGGATTTAACCGACAAGCATGGTGCAGAATGCCCGTGGTTGTTAGTGGACATCAGTCACAAGCATTAACTCACAGTATAACGGTCGGCACGCAACTCACTGTTTCTGGATTCATTAGCTGCCATCAAGGTCGCAATGGACTGAACAAAGTGGTGTTACATGCCGAGCAGATTGATTTGATAGATTCTGGAGACTAGCCTAATGGCACGTTATTTCCGTCGTCGCAAGTTCTGCCGTTTCACCGCGGAAGGCGTTGTAGAGATCGATTATAAAGATATCGCTACGCTGAAAAACTACGTTACCGAAAGTGGTAAAATTGTACCGAGCCGTATCACTGGGACTCGTGCAAAATACCAGCGTCAGCTCGCTCGTTGTATCAAGCGCGCTCGCTACCTTTCTTTGTTGCCATATACTGATCGTCATCAGTAATAGGCCACTGTCCATAAACGACTTTGAGAGGTTAAGGTAATGCAAGTTATTCTGCTTGATAAAGTAGCAAACCTGGGCAGCCTGGGTGATCAAGTTAACGTTAAAGCGGGCTACGCTCGTAACTTCCTGGTACCACAGGGCAAAGCTGTTCCTGCTACCAAGAAAAACGTTGAGTATTTCGAAGCACGTCGTGCAGAACTGGAAGCCAACTGGCTAACGTTCTGGGCGCCGCTGAAGCTCGCGCAACCAGCATCAACGAACTGGGCTCTGTTACCATCGCGTCTAAAGCAGGCGACGAAGGTAAATTGTTCGGCTCTATCGGTACCCGTGACATCGCTGACGCAGTTACTGCGGCAGGTGTTAAGGTTTCCAAGAGCGAAGTTCGTCTGCCAGAAGGCGTTCTGCGCACTCTGGGTGAACACGAAGTGGACTTCCAGGTTCACAGCGACGTGTTTGCTAAGCTGACTGTAGTTCTGGTTGCTGAAGCGTAATATTACGCTTTAAGTAATCTGTCAGAACGCCGGCCTTGTGCCGGCGTTTTGCATTTCAGGGGGGAGGAATTTAGCGTTGGCGCTGATAGCTGCCATCGGACTGGCGGGTAAAGGTCACGGTATTATTTTGATCGTTAGTCACCTGCAGAGCGGTCACGATGCCCTGACTGTTAACCTGAATTCGAACCTGCTGACCGGCGTGAAGATTGCTCAGCGGTTTATCATTACCTTCTACCTGTGCCATGGCGAACACGTCATTGACCATCAAATTGTTATCGCGGAACAGCTGGGCTAGCGTCTGTCCTGCCTGAATCTGATAATTTCTCCAATTTCCCTGTTGCTGGGTTAGCGGCTGAGTGTTGTCATCCTGCTGACGCTGTGTGGTGCGCCCCTGTTCGTTGCGTAAGTCTGCCTGCATCGGGATAGACGTTGGCTGATCGGACGGCGCATAGGTGTTGTCGGGCGAATACGGCCACAGTAGCGTAACCAGAACCACGATAATACTGACAATAATCCAGCGGCGATGTAACAGCGGCAACGGCTCCATCCAGTGGAAATCGTCACTCAGATGCCAGATTTTATGCGGCAGCGAAGGCGCTCTGGATTTTAATACCGGGCGCTCAATGGCATCTGCCTCGAAGTCCGGATCCTGTGAAAGATCGGCTTCGTTTTCCACCTCTGGGGTTTTCTTTCGCAATGGCCTTTGCATAATCGAAATCCAGGATCTCAACATCGGTTGATACATGCGGGTGGCCTTCCTTCTCCTGGGCGGGTATTTGCCCATGACAACCTCTCTTGTTACGCCAATTACTAATGAAATCAGATGTAAATAACCTAACGTTAGTATAGCTGTTTAACCGCCTCTCGCGATATCCCCTTCATCCTTTGAAATACAGGGGTGTTGGCTGCCTTCACTCACCCCAGTCACTGACTTGTGTCAGCTCCCGGGGATTCGTTCAGTTGCCGCCTACCTGAATTTCAAATGCTATTGGGGAGTCTCTTCATCCTTTGAAATACAGGGGTGTTGGCTGCCATCACTCACCCCAGTCACTAACTTGTGCGGATTGAAGTGGCGGGTAACCTATCGTTTTTCGTTGTAACATTTTACCCAAAAGTCCTGCGCTGTTATGCTGCGTCTTCGACTTTTTATGATTAAAGGAAATTCCATGACAACCCCTTCATTTGACAGCGTTGAAGCGCAGGCAAGTTACGGTATCGGCTTGCAGGTCGGTCAACAGTTGCAAGAATCTGGTTTAGAAGGCCTGGAGCCTGATGCTCTTCTTGCTGGCTTACGCGATGCGCTGGAAGGGAATACCCCT